>JAQYCE010000049.1 GCA_029003555.1 Bacillota bacterium
CCTATCCCTGCCCGGGCCTTTGCCTACCACCTCTATCCCTACCTGCCGGATGACCTCCAGGTCCTCTCGTCCCAAGGCCTTCCCTTGAACTTTCATGCCCGCTTTCATTCCCTGGCAAAAACTTACCGCTATGACTTTGTGGAAGCCAAGAGAATCCACCCCAAGTACCGGGACTTCCTTCCCACCTGTACCTATTCCCTGGACCCGGAAGTCATGAGCCGGGGGGCCGACCTCATGGTAGGTCGCCATAACTTCTCGGCGTTTACCTTGGCCGATGAGGAACGGGGCCCCGACCGAACCATCTTTGCCTTTCAGCTTGACCGGGAGGAATGGACCGATGGGGAGGGCTTTCGGTGGACCTTTCGGATCCGGGGGGACTCCTTCCTCCGGGAGCAGGTCCGCCTCATGGTCGGGGCCCTGGTGGCCCTGGGGCGGGGGAAGTGGACCCTGGAAGAAATCAGCCAAGTCATTGACCAGGGGGCCCCACATTCTCCCTTCATAGCTGCTCCGCCCCAGGGGCTGACCCTTGACCGGGTGGAATGGGTTTTCCCGGAGGAAAATATCCTGTAAATTTTTCCTCATCGAAGGCCCGAAAGCCTCTATTTTCAGGGAAAAAAGACCCATAAAAAACAAACCGTTACAATTGGTCAAATATTGTTTATTTTTTGTAACTTTTTCTTGACAAGCCGTCGGAAGTAACTTATCATGTACTCAGGTTACAAAGGTAACAAGTCACGGAGGTGCATTTTGGATAAGCGAAAAATTGGGGCTGTTGTTGGTGTGGTAGGGGTTACCGGCGCCATTGCAGCGATCCCGCTCATCGACATAGACAGGTCCACAGCGGACCACATGACCAAAGACCTAACCAACCAATATAAAAACATTCAAGATCAGGCTAAGGAAGACGACCAGCTTTCCCAAGAAGTCAACGTCGTCGAAGAAAAGGTCTTTGACCCCGTTCAAAATGTCGAATACATCGTTCAAAAAGAAGAACCGGCCGAGAGCCGGGAAGAAGCGGTTGTTGAGCTTCCTTCTGAAGAAAGCCAGTTGTCTTCTGTAGAGGTTGCTCTTGAAAAATCTCAGGCATCCTCCCAGACAGCGGTTGAAGAAGAAGTGCCGGAAGAAGCGACCGACCTGGCCAATGCTTCCGAAAAGGATGATGTCCTTAACCCCCTAAGCGGTGGTGTGAAAGACCAGGATGCATCAACGCCTGAAGTTGAGCTTGCCTTTGAAAAAGAAGAAAAATCGGAAGCGAAAAAAGAAGAAGAGGAAGCCCGGGAATTCCGTGGCATCGTTACGGTTGATGCCCTTAACGTTCGCACCGGTGCCGGCTCTAATTATGAAATCATCGACATCCTCTCCAAGGATGACCTGGTCATTGGACAACTCAAGGATGGCTGGATCGCCTTCGGTGAAGGGGATGACCTTTCCTATATTAATGCCGAATTCGTTGATGAGCTGACTCCTGCCGGATTCGACCAGATGATTGCCCGCCAGAAGACCCTACGAGAAGAAGCAGAGGCTCGTAAGAAGGCGGAAGAAGAGGAAGCCAAGAAAAAGGCAGAGGAAGAAGCAGCCAAGAAGAAGGCTGAAGAAGAAAAGGCAAAAGAAGAAGCCGCGAAGAAAGAATCCGCTAAAAAAGAGGAGAAGAAGGAAGAAGGGCCCAAGGAAAAATCCGGGGCCGCCTATTCCGGCTTTGTTTCGGTTTCTACAGCCAATGTTCGCAAAGGCCCTTCCAATTCTGCAGATATCATCGGTGTAGCTTCGATTAATTACCCTGTTCAGGGAGAAGAAGTCTCTCTGGGTTGGATCAAGATCAACTACCAAGGGCAAACCGCCTATATCCATAAGAATGTTCTTTCTTTTGAAAAAACCAAGGTGGAAGAAACGAAGGCCCCTGAGACTAAGAACAATAACTCTGACAAGCAGGAAGCCCAGCCTTCCACGGACGTCTCCGGTTATACCACAGCCGACTCCCTCTTTGTTCGCAAGGGTCCCGGCACCGGTTATGACCAGATCGGCTATCTCCATAGAAATGACCCCATCCAAGGTAAAGACCTTAAAAACGGATGGATTCAAATCAACTTTAACGGCAGCGTTGGCTATGTCAGCAGCAAATTCTTCTCCACAGAGAAGCAGTCTGCCCCCCAAGTTGAAGAGAATACGCCCTCCCAAAACCAAGGAAGCAACCAGGCGGGTCAGGGAACTGTGGATCAGATTATCAATTTAGCGAAACAGCAGTTAGGGAAACCCTACATTTATGGAGCAGCAGGTCCAAGCTCCTTTGACTGCTCCGGATTAACCTCCTGGCTCTACCGGTCCTTCGGCTATACGATCCAACGTGGAGCGGCAGCCCAGACCTCCAACGGCTATTCCGTTTCGAAAGAAAACCTCCGTCCAGGCGACCTCGTTTTCTTCTCCAATGAAAGCTCGGGCGGTCGTGTAGGCCATGTCGGAATTTACATCGGCGATGGTCAAATCATCCATGCGTCAACCCCCCAGTTGGGTGTCCGCACCGATAGCTTGAACTCATCCTGGTTCATTAACCACTATATGGGTGCTCGTCGGATTATCAACTAATTCCTTTATTGAATCGTCTTTTGAAAAGTCGCCTCTCCGGAGGCGACTTTTGTTATAATAAGAAACTAGTGGGCGCCGGACTTCCTCCGTCGCCATTGACAGAATATAAAGAAAGGAAATCCACCGTGTCTGAAGATCCTATCAAAACCACCAATTCCTCCCCTTCCCCGTCAAAGACGGTTCTTAGCCTGGTCCAACCTTCAGGGGACCTGACCATTGCCAACTACCTGGGAGCCATCCAAAACTTTGTCCGCCTCCAGGAAGACTACCGCTGCTTCTTTGCTGTGGCCGACCTCCACGCCATCACGGTCCATCAGGTGCCGGCAGACCTCCGTCGCCGGTCCCGTGAAGTTCTGGCCTACTATATTGCCGCAGGCCTTGATCCGGAAAAGGTGACCCTTTTTATCCAGTCCCATGTCCATGAGCATGCCGAACTGTCCTGGGTCCTCTCCTCCCTCTCCTACATGGGCCAGCTGGAGAGGATGACCCAGTGGAAGGCCAAGTCCCAGAAGAATGAAGACAACCTGAATGCAGCCCTCTTTACCTACCCGGTCCTTATGGCGGCCGACATCCTCCTCTACCAGGCCGACTATGTCCCGGTCGGGGAAGACCAAAAACAGCACCTGGAATTCACCCGGGACATTGCCGAGCGGTTCAACCACCGCTATTCACCCACCTTCACCCTGCCTGAAGGTTGGATGCCGGAATCGGCGGCCAGGATCATGTCTCTTAAGGACCCCTCTGTCAAGATGTCCAAGTCCGATGAGGACCCCAATGCCTATATCCTGATCAAGGACGATCCGGACACCATCCGGCGGAAAATTGCCCGGGCAGTTACCGACTCCGAAGCTCATTTCGCCTACTCGGATGACCAGCCGGGCCTGAAAAACCTGATCAACATCTTCTCCGCCTATGACGGCCGCAAGCCCCGGGAGATCGTCGATGACCTGGGCAATATCTCCTATGCGGACTTTAAAGAACTTCTGGGAGAGACCATTGTTAAAACCATGTCCCCCATCCGGGACCGCTTCTTGGAGATCACCGCAGACAAAAGCTATCTGGATGATATTTACAAGAAAGGGGCTGAGGAAGCCGGCCGGGCTGCCCGCCGGACCCTATCCAAGGTCTACCGGAAGGTGGGCTTTATCGAACACTAATAAGACTTTCCTATCCTTCTCAAAAAAGAAAGAGCGAAAAAAATGAGCAGATCAAAAGTGTTTTTTGCAAGTTTTAGCCTTCTAGTGCTTTTTTTCTTTACTGGATGCGGATATCTATGGGACACACCCTCCTCCTCTCTAAAAAGAGAGTCAATCGATTTTGGCCTTGTCATTACAAATGAACATAAGTATGATTCAAGGATATGGTGGTTTGATTCAAAACTTCAAACTATGCAAGAGCAAAAGCTGTCCTATGCCGCTCTGGGTTCCTCTTTTTGTTCTCCGGCAGAGAATCGGGATGAGTTGTATCTTATTCCTGTGGGGTTGAGCAATCAGAAAGATGCAAAAAAAGTCATCAGTGTCAATAAAAAGACGCTCCAAATCACTGAATATCCTTCTCAACATATTAACTTAAATCATATGGCATCCATTGGCGAAAAGGTGTATTCGGTCAGCAACTTAAATGGGATTTCCTATTTGGAGGCATGGGACAAGAAAGAAGGCACCAGTAAGACAGTCGAGTTACCGGGTTCTTTCTTTCACTGCATTTTTCCCGGTGGAGGCAAGCTCTTTGCCTTTGATAAAAATATGGATGGAGATGACTCGGAAGAAAATGTATATACCATGCGCGTTTATTCTGAGGATCTCCGATTGCTCCACAAAAAGGATGTCTCTTCCTTTGGTTCTCTTTCAGGAATGGCTATGGATGATGGGAGAAACCTATATGCTACGGTTAACTTTGATAAGAAGGGTCACCCGACAGGGAAAATCATTAAAATCAATGAAGAGACTTATGCGATTGAGGAGATAGGTACCTCCTACATTTGGCCGCATGCGATTTACCGATATGACGACAAGCTTATTGTGACCCATCTCGATCCTGTCACCGCAGAAGGATCAGAAGTTTCTATCATTGATCCCAGTGGGAAGGAAAAGATTATCGATTTAAACGTTCCTTTGGAAGCAACTGCTATGATGGGAGACCGCTTCATTGTTGCGAATAGCAAGGGAGTCTATCAGTACGAATTACCATCTTTTCAATTGCTGAATAGCTATCCCTTGCAATTAGAAGACGGTTTTTACTTAACAAATATCCTGCCGGTTAATGAATTGGATAGATAGAAAAAAGGCCATCCCGAATTCGGGATGGCCTTTTTGTTGGTTCAATTGGAGCTTGTTACTTGTTCTTGGCTTCCACAGTGGCCTGGGCCGCTGCCAGGAGAGCGATGGGAACGCGGTAGGGGGAGCAGGAGACATAGTCAAGTCCGACATTGTAGAGGTACTTGACGGTGGCAGGGTCTCCGCCGTGCTCGCCGCAGATGCCCAGGTGGATCTGGTCACCCTTGACCTTGCGGGCATTCTCAACAGAAAGCTCAACCAGTTTGCCAACACCCTTTTGATCCAGGGAGATGAAGGGGTCACGCTCGAAGAGCTTCTTGTCCAGGTAGACCTGGAGGAACTTGCCGGCGTCATCACGGGAGAAGCCGAAGGTCATTTGGGTCAGGTCGTTGGTGCCGAAGGAGAAGAAGTCGGAAACTTCCGCAATCTCATCGGAGAGGAGGGCGGCTCTCGGGGTCTCGATCATAGTACCCAGGAGGTAGTCCATCTTCTTGCCCTTTTCTTCAAAGACCATTTCGATTTCTTCACGGACCTCATCCATAACGTACTTGAGTTCCTTCTGGTCGGTGGACAGAGGAATCATGATTTCAGGCATGAAGTCGCAGTCCATCTCTTCCTTGGCACGGAGGGCACCCTGCATGATGGCACGACCCAGCATCCGGTAGATGGAGGGGTTGGAGATGCCCAAACGCAGACCGCGGTGTCCCAGCATAGGGTTGACTTCGGCCAGGTCTTCGATGTCCTTCTTGACGTCCTCAACGGAGATGCCCAGGTTCTTGGCGGCAATCTCGATGTCTTTTTCTTCTCTGGGAACGAACTCGTGCAGAGGGGGATCCAGGAGACGGATGGTCATGGGACGTTCTTCCATGATCTTGTACATCTCATAGAAGTCCTGCTCCAGGAGGGGTTCGATCTTATCCAGGGCATTTTGTCTCTGGTCATCATTCTGGGCCAGAATCATCTGGCGGACGCTCTGGATCCGGTCTTCGGAGAAGAACATATGCTCGGTACGGCAGAGGCCGATCCCTTCGCAGCCGAATTCAATGGCCTGCTGGGCTTCAGCGGGGGTGTCCGCGTTGGTTCGGACCTTCATGCCCTTGATTTCCTTAACCCAACCCATGAACTCGCCGAAGTCGCCGGCCAGCTTGGGGGCTTCGGTTTCCAGTTCGCCGACGTAAATCTTGCCGGTCCCACCATCGATGGAGATGGTGTCCTTGCCGGTCAGGGTCATGTCGCCGATGGCAACAGTCTTTGCCTTACCATCAATCCGGAGCTCATGAGCGCCGGTGACGCAGCACTTACCCATACCACGGGCCACAACGGCAGCGTGGGAGGTCATGCCGCCACGAGCGGTCAGGATACCGGCGGCGGAAACCATGCCGGCCAAGTCTTCCGGAGAAGTCTCATTCCGGACCAGGATGACGGTTTCGCCATTTTCCTTGGCCTTGGTGGCCTCATCAGCGGTGAAGACGATCCGTCCGGTGGCAGCGCCCGGAGAGGCGGCCAGACCGGTGGCTACGGCTTCAGCGGTCTTGAGGGATTCAGCCTTGAAGGCGGGGTGGAGGAGCTGGTCCAGGGACTTGGGCTCGACCATGAGAATGGCTTCTTCCTTGGTAATCATGCCCTCATGGACCAGGTCGACAGCAATCTTAACGGCAGCAGAGGTGGTCCGCTTTCCGTTCCGGGTCTGGAGGAGGAAGAGTTCACCCTCTTGGATGGTGAATTCCATATCCTGCATGTCTTTATAGTGCTTTTCCAGGCGTTCGGAAGTTTCCAGGAATTGCTTGTAGACTTTAGGGTTGTCCTCTTCAAGATGGCTGATGGGGAAGGGGGTCCGGATACCGGCAACGACATCTTCGCCCTGAGCGTTCATCAGGTATTCACCGAAGAGCTTGTTTTCACCGGTGGCGGGGTTACGGGAGAAGGCAACGCCGGTGCCGGAAGTTTCATCCATGTTACCGAAGACCATCTGCTGGACGTTGACGGCAGTTCCCAGGGAGTCCGAGATTTCGTTCATCTTACGGTAGAGGATGGCACGGTCATTGTTCCAGGACTTGAAGACGGCCTCGACCGCCATGATGAGCTGGTCTTGGGGGTTCTGGGGGAAGTCTTCGCCCTGGAGTTCCTTATACTTTACCTTGTATTCTTCAGCCAGGTCCTTTAGGTCCTCGGCAGAGAGTTCGAAGTCGTTCTGGACGCCGGCTTTTTCTCTTTTCTTGGCCAGGAGCTCCTCAAAGTGTTCCGAATCGAGGCCCATGGCCACGTTGGAGAACATCTGGATGAAGCGGCGGTAGGAGTCATAAGCCCAGTGGGGGTTGCCGGATTTTTCAGCAACTGCAACAACGGACTCATCGTTAAGACCCAGGTTGAGGATGGTGTCCATCATACCAGGCATAGAAATGGGGGCGCCGGAGCGGACGGAGAAAAGAAGAGGATCTTCCTTATCGCCGAATTTTTTTCCGATCCGAGCCTCAACCTGCTTCAGGTGGGTCTGGACTTCGTCCATGAGTTCGGGCCAAATCTTCTGCTCCTCTTGGTAGCGGGTGCAGGCTTCAGTGGTCAGGATAAAGCCATAGGGAACGTTGATTCCCATGTTGGTCATTTCAGCAAGGTTTGCGCCCTTGCCGCCGAGAAGGAGACGTTGGTCTTTGTTTCCTTCATCGAAGTTGTAGACGTACTTTGTCATTCAGTAACCCCTTTCATACAATAAAATTTTTAACTGTTTGAAAGCATCCGTCCGCCTCAGCCGGCCAGGCCGGTTTCTTTCGGCTTCCGATCGCTTTCATCACAGTTCCTTCCAAATCAAACACTCAATAATTACTTTTACCCCAAATTGTCCTCATCTTCCCTCAGAGCCATAATAATTTCTGCAATTTCTTCGACCGCCTTTCCGGTCACATCGACCCGGGGACAGCCAATTCGCCTCATAATCCCGTCCGCATATTCCAGCTCTTCCTCAATCCTTTCCAGGGAGGCATAGGCGGAGTCAGGGGGAAGACCCAGGCTCTTCAACCTTTCCCGGCGGAGGGCCAGGAGCTGGTCAGGGCTGACGGTTAGGCCCACCACCTTCTTCGGACTGATCCGGAAGAGCTCTGCCGGAGGCGTCACCTCAGGAAGGAGGGGGACATTGACCACCCGAAATTTTCGACTGGCCAGGTAGAGGGTGAGGGGGGTCTTCATGGTCCGGGAGATTCCGATCAGGACCAAGTCCGCATAATGGATTCCCCGGGGATCCTGTCCGTCATCAAAGCGGCGGGCAAAATCATAGGCCAGAAGATGGTCCAGGGAGGAGGGATCCATGTCCCGCTGGAGCCCGGAACCGGAACCGATCAACTCCCTCTTGCCGGAGGTCATGAGGAGGGTGAGGATGGGGGAGAGGAGGTCATAGGAGGGGATCCCCTCTTTAATCGCGAAGGCATGAACCTCTTCGCGCAGACCGCTTTCCTCCAAGGCGTGGAAGAGGATAACTAGCTTTTCTTCCTTCCGGATCCGGCCAAGGACTCGATCGATGGAGTCGGGTTGGATAATGGGGCCATAGCTATGTATAGGACAAGCGAGGCCGGCAAGCCGACAGGCCTTCTCCACAAAGGGAAGAACGTCTTCCTTCCGCCCATCCGTCAGAAGGTAAATCACTTGGTCCATTTCAGGCCCTCCTTTCTCCATACCAAGAACCGATCCACTCTATATTTTACCATATTCCCCCGGAAATGCGGGAGGGCGGAGGAAGGAAAGTCCTCCATTTTCCTCATGGGGTTTGCGGGGCAATGCCGCCGGAGGGCTTATATGAGGGCTCATATATGGTAAAATAATAAGGATTATGCAAGGAAGGAGTTTTTCATGAAAAACCCAGAGAAGCAGCAGAAGAAATCAAGACGATTCTTAGGACAGGTTATTGCCATTATCTTGGCGATCACGATGGTGGGAAGTATTATCGCCAGTGTCGTTTTATCCATGCGTTAATGAGGAAGGGCAGGTAGGAAATGAAAAATTTGGACAAACATTACGATCCCTCCTCTTTTGAAGACCGGATCTACCAAGCTTGGGAAAAGGATGGGGACTTTGTGGCTGATGTCCATTCAGACAAGACGCCCTACACCATCGCCATGCCCCCACCCAATGTAACTGGCAAGCTCCATATGGGCCATGCTATGGTGTCCACCCTCCAGGACATCATGATCCGTTGGAAGCGGATGAAGGGCTTTGAAGCCCTTTGGATCCCGGGAACCGACCATGCCTCCATCTCCACCGAGGCTAAGGTGGTGGCCCATCTCGCAGAACAGGGGCTGTCGAAAAAGGACCTGGGCCGGGAGAAGTTCCTTGAAGCCTGTTGGGACTGGACCGAGGAATACGGCGGAAACATCCGGTCCCAGCTCCGGAAGATGGGGGTTTCCTGTGACTGGACCCGGGAGCGGTTCACCCTGGACGAAGGCCTATCCAAGGCGGTCTACAAGGTATTCGGGGACCTCTATAAAGAAGGAAAAATCTACCGAGGTAACCGGATCGTCAACTGGTGTCCCTCCTGTGGGACGGCCATTTCGGATGCCGAGGTCGACCATGAGGATGACCACGGCCATCTTTGGTATGTCAAATACCCCCTCAAGGACCAGCCGGATCAGACCCTCATGATTGCGACCACCCGGCCGGAGACCATCCTGGGCGACCTGGCCCTGGCCGTCCATCCGGAGGATGATCGCTTTAAAGACTTTGTGGGGAAGACCGTCCTCGTCCCCCTGGTCAACCGGGAAATTCCCGTCATTGCCGATGACTATGTTGACCGGGAGTTCGGGACCGGGGCATTGAAGATTACCCCCAGCCATGACCCCAACGACTTCGAAGTCGGTCGCCGCCATGACTTAGGCCAGTGCAAGGTCATCAGTGAAAAGGCCACCATTGCCGAGGGCTACGGAAAGTATTCCGGCATGGATCGTCAGGAGGCCCGGAAGGCCATGGTAGCGGACCTGGAAGCCCAGGGCTACCTGGACCATGTGGAAGAGATTGAACATGCTGTGGGCCATTGTGAGCGGTGTGGGACGGTGATCGAACCCCTCCTTTCTAAGCAGTGGTTTGTGGCCATGGATGAGTATATCCTTGGAGCCAGGGAGGCCCTGGAAAAGGGCGAGGTTAAGTTGGTCCCTGACCGTTTTAATAAGATCTACATGAATTGGGTGGACTCCATCCGCGACTGGACCATTTCCCGCCAGCTCTGGTGGGGCCACCGGATCCCGGTCTGGTACTGTCAGGACTGTGGGGAGATCATCGTCTCCACAGAGGGTGCTCCGGATGCCTGCCCGGCCTGTGGGTCCGACAAGCTTGACCAGGATCCCGACACCCTGGACACCTGGTTCTCCTCAGCCCTTTGGCCCTTCTCCACCCTGGGTTGGCCAGAGGAAACGGAAGACTTGGACAAGTTCTATCCCACCGACACCCTGATCACCGGCTATGACATCCTCTTTTTCTGGGTCATCCGGATGGTCTTCTCGGCCAAGCATTTTACCGGGAAATCCCCCTTCTCTCATGTTTATTTCAACGGCCTGGTCCGGGACGAACAGGGACGGAAGATGTCCAAGTCCCTGGGCAACGGGATTGACCCCCTTGATGTTATTAGCCAGTATGGAGCCGATGCCCTCCGCTTTACCCTGGTCACCGGGAACACCCCGGGCAACGACACCCGGTATTCGGAAGCCAAGGTGGAAGCCTCGAGAAACTTTGCCAACAAGCTCTGGAATGCCACCCGCTTTGTCCTCATGAGCCTGGACGAGGGGGAGGGAAGCCTCCACCTGTCCGACCTGGACACCGACCGGCTAGAGGTGGAGGACCGGTGGATCCTCTCCACCCTCCACGACCTTCTGGAAGAGGTTGACCGGAACCTGTCCAAATTCGAGATCGGTCTGGCTGCCGGCGCCCTTTATGACTTCATCTGGTTCACCTTCTGCGACTGGTACATCGAAATGTCCAAGCCCCGCCTCTACGGGGAGGATCCGGCCCGGAAGGAAGTGGTTCAGGCCGTCCTCCAGACCGTCCTATCCGCCATCGTCCGCCTCCTCCACCCCTTCATGCCCTTTATTACAGAGGAAATCTGGGCCTACCTTCCCTCCGGCCAGGGAAAGATTATCCATGCCCCCTATCCCGAGGCGGCCGACTATCCCTCCTTCCCCAAGGAGGAAGAGGCGGTTAAGCTGACCATTGATGCTATTGTTGCTATTCGGAATGAGCGTCAAAGCCGGAACGTTCCTCCCAAAAAGAAGGCTGACCTGGTCTTCTACGCTCAGGACCCGGAAGTCCGCGAACTCCTGGAAGGCCTGGCCTATGAATTCCGGAACCTGGCCTCTGCCGAAGGGGTGAGCGTTTTGGACCAGGATCCCAACATGGAAGATGCCGTGGTCATCGTCCGCGATAAGGTGAAAATTTATATTCCCCTGGCCGGCCTGATCGACTACCGGGAAGAGGTGGACAAGCTGACCAAGGAACTGGAGAATGCCCAATCCGAACTGGCCAAGGCGGAGAAGAAGTTGGCCAATGACAAGTTCACCGGCAAGGCTCCTGAGGCCGTTGTTCAGAAGGAAAGGGACAAGGCCGACCGCTACCGGGCCATGATTCCGGAATTGGAGAAGGCCCTGGACGATGCCAAATCCAAGCTCTAGTTCCAAACCTGTCTCATTTCATCCCATCTTTGTAAGATTTGGGTAAATTCAGTGTCCTTGGGCAATTTTCCATTGACAGATGGTGGATTACGTACTACTATTGTAGAGTAGCTCGCAAGAGTAATTAAAGTTAAGGAGAAATTTCATGGTAAAAGGAACAGTTAAATGGTTCAGCGCAACAAAAGGTTATGGATTCATTTCCACTGAAGATGGCAATGATGTCTTCGTTCATTTCTCGGCCCTGCCCGATAATGGCGAATTCCGTACCCTCGAAGATGGTCAAGAAGTCGAATTCGAAATTGTCGAAGGCGAAAAAGGACCTCAGGCAGCAAACGTAGTTAAACTCTAGTCTTCAAGTGCTTTCGAGTCACTTTGAAATACAAAAGTTTAGACGGTAGACCGGATGGCATCATCCGGTCTTTTCTTTTACAACAGAAGGGGAGAGGTTATGAAGAAAATAGGCATGAAAATTCTGGCCTTGAGCCTAGTCCTGGTCCTTGTCGCCTGCGGAAAGTCCGGCGACCGGGACCTAGCCCAGGTAGGAGAGGGGACCATCACCAGGGCCGACTTTGACCAGATCTTATCCCTCTACCGGCTTATCCCCGGAGGCCAGGGGAAGGATGCAGAAGAGGATCCGGAGGACCTGGCCCGGGACCTCCTGGACACCCTGGTTTGGGAGGCCATGGTCCGGGAGGACAGCCGGCGTCTGGACATCGATGAGACCGGGGCCTATGAGGAAATGAAGAGGGAGGCGGTTCAGAAATTCGGGAATGAAGAGGGGCTTCAAAGCCAGCTCAAGAGCCTGAAAATCAGCCCGGAGGAATTTGAAAACTCCTTGCGAAAACAGGCCCTAACCCGGGCCCACAGGGAAAGGGTGGCCAAGGAAGGAACTCCGTCGGAGGAGGACCTCCGGGCCTACTATGACAAACACCCCAAGGACCGGGTTCTTTTGGACCTTCAGGAGGTCTGGGTCCCCACCCGAAAGGAGGCGGAGTCCATTGCCCAATCCTGGAATGAGGGGAAGGATCTGAACTCTTATCTCTCCTTTAACGAGGATCCCTTTGACAAGACCGGTTACGGGGAATACAAGAATATAGGCATTCGCGACGACCGCCTGGTCAGCCCCAAGGTCTTCAACCAGGATCCGGAGACAGCGGAAGTCTACCCAAAAAAGGGAATCTACCATGTTGTCTATGTGCGGGGGAAGCAGGAAGACTATGACCTGGTTAAGCCCTATATCCTCAGCCTGTATGAGGAGGACAACTACCGGGCTTATATGGAAAACTTGGCCAAGAACTTGAATGTTCGGATCTTTTATGATTCCCTGCCGGATCTTTCCGTCCCGGAAAAAGAAGCCGGCCAGGAGTCATCAAAATAGGGACAAAATGGCATTTTTTTCTGAAACTTTTCCGAAAAATGGGCTAAACTGCTTGATTATGGGACTCTTATGAGATAATCTATGAGAAGTATTCGCAAGATACTAGCAATCATTTAGGGAGGAAATAATGAACAAATCTGAATTAATCGCAAACATTGCTGAGAAGTCCAATTTAAGCAAGGCCGACGCTACCCGCGCTTTGGATGCCTTCTTGGAGACCGTTCGTGAGAGCTTAGTTAAGGGCGAAAAAGTCCAACTCGTTGGCTTCGGCACCTTTGAAACCCGTCAGCGGAAGGCTCGTGAGGGTCGTAACCCCCGCAACCCTGAAGAAACCATCAAAATCCCCGCTTCTACCGCTCCTGTTTTCAAGGCCGGTAAGAACCTGAAGGATGCTGTCAATAAGTAAGCCACTGAAATTTTTATGAATTAAGCATTTGAAGATAGGCCATTCGCATAGCGAATGGCCTATTTTATTTTAGAATTATTACTAAAGCATCGAGCAACGGCTAAACTAGGTTCCATATAGATAAAAGGGAGAAAAGTATTTTATATTAGTTTGGCAAAACGTTTGCAACATACTTTTGCTTTTGATAGGCTATTATTAAGCTATATGAATGGGAGATTGTTGTAAGTATGATTAGGGAAAGGAAGACAATGAAGAGATGGTTTGTCATTATTGCTTCAATGATCTATATATCTTTTTTCTGTTTTATCATTGGAGAGAATCCTGATGCGATGCTATTCACTATGTATCCGAATGTTTGGGTTCGTTCTTTACCGGAAAATGCTGATATAGAACAAATCCAGGATGATCTTGATGCCTTGGGAAAAAGAACAGATAGCCTTATTGCCCTTCGCATTGCACGTCCATCAGATGATAGACAGACCTCTCGCTTCAGTTATGCTTTATTTGGACAAGGTAAAGTACCTGATGGTTTTATTGAGGCGAGTGAAAATGATAAGAAACAGTTGGATCCGGTGAACACTTATAGTATTTTACATGGCAGTCTGTCCTTAGAAGAATTGTCAAATACTCTGGATTCTTATGGGGCTGAAACGAATTATGATTTAGCTGAAAGTTCCCCTGTCTTAATTTCATTAGGGTACATCCCTCGCCCATCCATTAGCTTCAGTTTATTATTGTTTAGCTTACTCTTCATCATTCTAACAAGTATGCAGAGAATTAATCTGCTGAGATCTTCAGGAATTCAGGTGCTTTCAGGGATAAATCGAAGTCAGATTTTTAAGAATTCTTTATTGGATGATTCTTTGTCCATTGTACTCGGCTTTATTTTTGCAACTTTTCTTTCAGTTGCTTTTCTCTATTCCAAAGGCCTATGGAATTGGAAATTAATGATTTTTCTTATGATTTCTGCAGGAATCAATGCCTTCCTTTTATTTATTCTTGCCCTATTTGTGGAGTTACTTTTTTGGTGGATCCTTAAGAGAAGTCATTTAATTGATCTAATTAAGGGTCGAATGCCCATTACGTCGGTTCTGACAGTATTGCTGATTGGTCAATTCATTGCTTTTTTAGGTGTTGGTTATGGGAGTCATATGGTTACGGAAGTGTATCCTCTATACCAAGCGATGAACCATGGGAGGGAGGCATGGACCGTTCATCCCGATGCCTTTCAATTCAGTATGAATCTCGGTGCCTTTGATCCCCACCAACAAGAAAGACAATATCAACGTGATTTGGCCTGGTACGATTTAACAGCCGAAGCTTTGTTGGAAGAGGATATTATCTATTGTGAACATTTTTTACGGGAGCAAGATCCGATTTTGCCTAGCCTTGAGGAAAGTCGAAAGATTTTAATCGTCAGTCCCTCCTTTCTAAGAAAGGAAATGATCTTAACGAATCAAGATGAACAGGAAAGGATGGAAAATCTGAAACCGGGTGAGTTTGGACTCATCCTTCCAAAGAAATTATCAAAAGCACAAAAAAATGAAGCAGAAAACGCCTTGAAAACCTTCATTTTCAATCAATACTGGGGAAAGGAATCGGATTATGCACCGGAAAAAATTCATCCGATTCTTTTTGAACGCTCAACAGAGGACCCTGTTTTCATTTACAACTATGAAGGAAAACCTCCAATACAGTTTCTGGACGATCCTTATATTATTGTGCTTACGCCAAAAGCGACGGGTCGATCTCCTCGTTCTGCCAGAGTATGGTCTTCTCATATTAATTCTTACCTTCTATTTTCCGATTTTGATCAAACTGAGGAACTTATTCAGAAATATAGCCTAAGCCCTCTCGTTTCTCGAATTCGAAATATACGAGGTGTATACCTGGAAGAAGTGGAGACCTACCGGTTTGAGGCAATCAGTTTAATTATTGGAAGCATTATTGGAACTCTGGTCGCAGCATTTTCCTTTGTGGTAATGAATCGCCTGTATTTTGAACATTTTCGTAGAGAAATATTTATTCGAAGGATTTCGGGATTCTCATTTTACCAAAACCATTTGACTTATCTGAGGCTTCAGGGATTGGTTTTAACTGGAGGGTTGATACTCCTCTTTCTACTGTCAAGAAAGCTCTTACTAAATTTATTGGTCTATATCATCTTTTTCGTATTAGAGGGGGGCCTTCTATACCAGCAGATGAAGAAGGAAAATCAGAGTGCGGTCACCTTATTGAAGGGGGAATAATGATGATGGAACTATTGAAAGTAGAAAAAAGATACGGAGACCACCTGATTTTCCAGGACTTTTCCTTTCGCTTTGAAGCAGGGAAAATCTATGCCCTCATCGGGAGAAGTGGGTCAGGGAAGACAACACTCCTGAATCTGATGGCAAAATTAGAACCTTGGAATGGAGGGGATATTATCTATAAGGGAAAAGCCCTCACTGAATATAAGGAACAGACTTTTTTTCGCGATGAACTGGGGTATCTCTTTCAAAATCTCGGACTTATTGAAAATGAAAGTGTCGCTGCGAATTTAGATTTGGGATTTATGGGACGACGGATGAGTGCAGAAGAAAAAAACAAGCATTTCAGGAAGTACTGGAAAACGTGGGATTATCTTACCTACCACTGGATAGAAAAATATACACGCTATCCGGCGGGGAAGCCCAGAGGGTATCTGTGGGAAAGCTTATGCTTAAGAAGCCCTCGCTACTCCTAGCAGATGAACCTACCGCCTCCTTGGATCCAGCAACAGCGGATGAGGTTTTGCAACTAGTCTTTCAACTTCGCAACCCCAAACGGCTGATTATTATTGCCACCCATAATCCTAATATTTGGAATCAGTGCGATGAGGTCATTTCTCTGACTTAGGGGTTTTGTTCAACGATTATTTACACAAAGAATCCCCCGGAAGCCGGCATGAAATAACTGGATTCCGGGGGGATATGCTAATTAATGGAGATGGACTTTTTCTTGGAAACTTCTTCTTCAAAAGGCATGGTGATGGTCAGGATACCGTCTTCCATATTGGCCTGGATAGCTTCTTCATCCACCCCTTCCAGAGAAATCTGACGGGTGGAGTTGAAGGAGCGTCTTTCCTTGTGGACGTAGGTTTTTTTCTCATCTTCTTCCGTCGACTCTTCTTCTTTATGGACGGAGATGGTCAGGAGGTCATTTTCCACATCGATGTCGATGTCTTCCTTGGTCAAACCGGGAACTTCAGCGGTGACAATATAGGCATCCGTGGTCTTCTCCACATCGATCTTAAAGGAGGCCTCCGCCATTCTCTCCATCCCGGTCCGGAAGAAGGAATCAATCATGGCATCCAAGTCGTTGTTGGCTTTTTGGGCAGGTGTTCCATAATAGGGCAATAAGCGTAACATATCTTTTCTCCTTTCGCTATCTCATCTATTTTTCGGAAGCCCAAAGTTCTTGGACTTCTTTTACTGTGTCTTACAAGATAAATTATACCATCTTTGACCTATATGTCAAGGATTTTTAGCACTAATCATTATGGAGTGATAACAAAAACCAAAAAATAGACCATGATGATCAAGGGATCGAGGTTTTCTTGAGGGAAGACCGGGCGGATGGGTATAATTAAAATCAACCATCAAAGCAAATTTGGGCGGATGTCAACCATCCCGCCCTGGAGATAGAAATGGGAGGTTTGATTTGCATCAGATTCATGACTCGAGAGAGAACTACTTGGAAGGCATTTTTGTCCTCCAACAGGAAACGGGCCACGTCCGGTCCATCGATTTAGCCCGACACCTCAACCTATCCCGGGCTTCGGTTTCCAATGCGGTGAAGAAGATGGAGGAAGAGGGCTATGTGGTCATGGAGAAGGATGGGGAGCTTCGTTTGACCGAAAAAGGGGCCTACATCGGCCAGATGATCGATGAGCGCCATAAGACCCTCAAGGACCTCCTCATGTACGTGGGGGTGGGGGAGGACCTGGCGGAATATGATGCCTGCCGGATGGAGCATGCCATCTCCAAGGAAACCTTCCAAATCCTCAAGGATTACCTGGATAAACACGTTCCGGAAGTCCTGGAAAACCTGGAATAATCAGGAGTAGAGAATATTCTTCAAAAAACAATGGTCATGGGGCTTGACACTTCCATGGCCATTGTTTATCATGTATCCATTCCGTTAAGGAATACTTTCTATGAAAAACAAAGCGACAATAGAGAAAAACGACGTTGATGAGAAGAGTAGTCCATATGATGGCTCCCAGAGAGTGTCCGTTTGGTGAGAGGATGCAGCTTGAGGATGGATGAAGATGAGCTCGGAGTCTTTGGGCGGTTGTGAAAGCTTCCCAAACGGGTCTGCCCGTTACAGCAGGAGGGCTTGTTGGAGCCTGTCGAGGCAGTTTATGTGAGTAAACTGCGAATAAGGGTGGTATCACGTTGATTCGTCCCTTTATCGGTCATGGACCGGTAAAGGGACTTTTTTTATGAAGGAGAAAGGGAGAAGGATATGATTCGAGCGGAACATATTTCAAAAGAATTTACAACGGAGGCAGGAATTATCCGGGCGGTGGATGATGTTTCCTTTCATGTGGAGAAGGGGGAGATCTACGGGATTATCGGCCTATCCGGGGCAGGCAAGTCCACCCTGGTCCGCCTGGTCAACCGACTGGAAGAGCCCTCCGGAGGGAAAATTTTTGTTGATGGAGTGGATATTCTTTCTCTTTCAGAGAAGGAGCTCCTGGAAGAGAGAAAGTCCATCGGGATGATCTTCCAGCACTTCAACCTCTTTGCCCAGAAGACCATCTGGGACAACATCGCCTACCCCCTCCGGATCTCCGGTTGGTCCAAGGCGGAGATCCAGGACCGGGTGGACCGGCTCATCGCCTTCATCGGCCTGGAAGACCGGGCAAGGTCCTATCCGGCCGAGCTCTCCGGAGGCCAGCAACAGAGGGTGGCCATCGCCCGGGCCCTGGCTACTGGGCCCAAAATCCTCCTTTCGGATGAAGGGACTTCGGCCTTAGACCCCAGAAATACCAAGCAGGTCCTGGATCTTTTGGATAAGGCCCGTCGGGAGTTTGGCACGACCATCATCATGATTACCCACCAGATGGAGGTGGCCAAGGCCATCTGCCAGCGGGTGGCCGTCATGGACCGGGGGAAGATTGTGGAGGAGGGGAGGACCCGGGAGGTCTTCTTTCACCCCCGCCACCCGGTAACGAGGTCCTTCCTTTTCCGGGAAGAGGAAATTGTAGAAGTGGAGGTGAACGATGTTATCCCAGCTGCTTCTTGAGGCGACCTTGGAAACCCTCTATATGGTGGTCCTGGCTTCCCTCCTGGCTATCCTTTTGGGAACCCCTCTGGGCCTTCTCCTTTTCATCTCTGACCGTGGAGGGCTGGCCCAGAACGGCCCCCTCTACCGGATCCTGGACCTGGTGGTCAATGTCATCCGGTCCATCCCCTATGTGATCTTCATGATCCTTTGCATCCCCTTGACCCAGCTGGTCCTGGGCCGGACTATCGGCCCAACGGCCACCCTGGTCTCTCTGGCCCTCTCCGCCGCCCCCTTCTTTGCCCGGATGCTGGAAACGTCCCTCCAGGAAGTGGATGGGGGGGTCATCGAGGCGGCCAAGGCCATGGGGTCGACCAAGACCGAGATCATCACCCGGGTCCTCATCCCCGAAGCCATGCCGGGGACCATCAACGCCATCACCATGCTGGTCATCAACCTCATCGGCTTCACGGCCATGGCCGGCACCCTGGGCGCCGGTGGCCTGGGGGCCATCGCAGTCCGCTACGGTTATTACCGGAGGGAAGAGACCATTCTCTATCTTTCGGTTGTAATAATTATTATTTTGGTACAGATCGTCCAAGTTTCTGGCAACCGCCTGGCTCGGAAGGTCAATAAAAAGAAGTAAAGAATTTATTGGAGGAATTATCATGAAAAAGAAACTCGTATCAATCGCTCTCGCCCTTCTTGTCTCTCTTACGGCTTGTGGGTCAAGTTCCAACCGAGACGCATCCCAAGCCGGTCAATCCCAGGCACCGGCCTCCGAAAGTCAGGCAGAAAGTGGCGATAAGGTCATTAAAATCGGCGTCAGCCCTGTCCCGCATGGAGAGATTGCAGAAGCAGTGAAGGAAGAAGTCGCAGCCCTGGGCTACACCTTGGACATCGTCACCTTCGATGACTACGTCCAGCCCAATAAGGCCCTGGATTCGGGGGAATTGGATGCCAACTACTTCCAGCACAAGCCCTACCTGGACCAGTTCAATGAGGAGAACAAGCTCAACAATGTGTCGATTACCACGGTTCATATTGAGCCCCTGGGCATCTATTCGGACAAGTACAAGAGCCTTTCCGACCTGCCGGATGGGGCGGAGATCATCATCCCCAACGACGTGACCAACGGGGCTCGGGGCCTCCTCCTTCTGGAGAAAAACGGCCTGATCAAGCTGGATGACCCCACCAATGTCAATGCCACGGAAGCCAACATCACCGAAAATCCCAAGAACCTCAAGTTCGTGGCCATGGAGGCTCCCTCCATCCCCAACCAGTACAAGTCAGCCGATGCGGCGGCCATTAATGCCAACTACGCCCTGGGTGCCGGACTCCAGCCAGTAGAGGATGCCATCGCCATCGAGGATAAGGACAGCCCCTATGCCAACATCATCGCTGTTCGGTCCGGAGAGGAAAACTCCGAGAAGGCCCAGGTTCTGAAGAAGGCCTTCCAGTCGGACAAGGTCAAAACCTTCATCGAAGACAAGTATAAAGGGGCGGTCGTTCCTGCCTTTTAAGACAAATTGATTTCTTTGGATCATGGGCGCCCTCGGGCGTCCATGTCTTTTTATTGGGGAGAAAGAGGGCCTGCTTTTCCGGACCGATTTCGTGGTAAAATGAAGAGAATAGCTAGGGACAATCGGTGAAGGAGGACAACTTCATGAAGATGGATCTGAAAGAAGAAAAAATACTGATTCTTGATTTTGGTGGACAATATAAGCAGCTGATCGGGCGACGGGTTCGTGAGCAAAACATTTTTTGCGAAATCAAGCCCTGCACCACCCCGGTGGGAGAGATTGAAAAAGGGGGTTATGCCGGGCTCATCCTGACCGGGGGTCCTTCGTCTGTTTATGAGGAGGGGGCTCCTCAGCTGGACCCGGCCGTTCTTGACCTGGGCCTCCCCATCCTGGGCATCTGCTATGGCGCCCAGTGGCTGGCCTACCACACCGGGGGCAAGGTGGTTTCCGCAGATAAGGCGGAGTTCGGGGTCCATCCTGTCAGCCTGGTGACCGACTCACCCCTTTTCCAGGGGCTGGAGGCCCAGACTCCGGTCCTCATGTCCCACAGAGACCGGGTCCAGGACCTGGGCTCGGGGTTCCGGGCCCTGGCCCAATCCGATAATTGCCCCATTGCTGCCTTTGGCAACGATGAGGCCAAGGTTTATGGGGTCCAATTTCACCTGGAAGTCAATGATACCCTCCAGGGGAGGGAGATGATCCACAACTTCCTCTACCGGGTTTGTGGCCTGGAGGGTCGGTGGAAGATGGACGAATTTGCCCAGGTCGCCATCCAAAAGCTCAAGGACAAGATCGGAGACGGCAAGGCCCTATGCGCCCTCTCCGGCGGGGTGGACTCCGCCGTTGCCGCCGTATTGGTCCATAAGGCTATTGGGCAAAACCTGACCTGCGTCTTCGTCAACCACGGCCTCCTCCGCAAGGATGAGGCGGAGATGGTGGAGGAGATCTTCCACCGGGAGATGGGGATGAAGCTCATCACCGTGGATGCCTCCGACCGCTTCCTGGGCAAGCTTGCCGGGGTTGTCGATCCTGAGGAGAAAAGAAAAATTATTGGGGAGGAGTTCATCCGGGTCTTCGAGGAAGAGGCCAAGAAGATCGGCCAGGTGGACTACTTGGTTCAGGGGACCATCTATCCCGACGTCATCGAATCCGGCGTAGGCGGGGCTGTCATCAAATCCCATCACAATGTAGGCGGTCTCCCTGAACACGTCGACTTCAAGGGACTGGTGGAGCCCCTCCGCGACCTCTTCAAGGATGAGGTTCGGGAGCTGGGCTTGGAGCTGGGCATTCCCGAAGACCAAGTCTGGCGTCAGCCCTTTCCCGGGCCCGGCCTGGCCGTCCGGATCCTGGGCGACATCACCCGGGACAAGGTCTCCCTCCTCCAGGAAGCCGACGCCATTTGGCGGGAGGAAATCAAGAAGGCCGGCCTGGCCCGCCAAATCGGTCAGTATTTCGCTGTCCTGACCAATCTCCAGACCGTCGGGGTCATGGGGGATGCCAGGACCTACCACTATGTCCTTGCCCTCCGAGCCGTCACCACCGTGGACTTTATGACTGCTGAATGGTCACGGATTCCCCATGAAGTCCTGGCTGCCGCCTCAGAAAAGATCGTCAATGAGGTTCCGGGGATTTCCCGAGTGGTCTATGATATCACCGGAAAGCCGCCGGCAACGATTGAGTGGGAATAATCAAAGTTGAAAGCACTTTCTGAAGCGGTGCGCGTGACAAAACCAGACGGTTATATCATGGTGGCTTATTGTATGAATGAGCCGACCGTCATACAGTATGTATTCGGTCTGAACCATCTGCATGAAGTGATGGAACTCAATATGCTAACCTCTAACTGGCATTGTATCAGTGAGCCGAAGGATCTTTTTGAGATGGTGCGCACAGAAGAGATTGCGGACTTGGATTCGGCGGTTCCTGTGAAAAGAATCAAACTGGTCGCCACAGATGGAGCTACGAATTATAAACGAGAATATATTGATGCTATGGACGACGAGACTTTTGGTAAGTGGATGGATTATCACTTCACGATCTGTGAACGTCAGGATCTGATTGGAGCGTCTCATCATACTTTGGATATACTTCAAAAAGAGTGATTGTATTGTATTTGTTGGAGTGAATTTGTTATGAGACTGATTGAACCGATATCAGAATATAGTCGCCAGATTCAGGCTTATAGAAAAGAGTTCCTCGATTGTGGTGACTCCATGGATGGAACGAGCCATCTGCGGCGTATGGAAGATCCAGAAGAATGGGTACACCACTGCCGTTTGTCTAAAGATCCTGATAAAGTTCCTGAAGGAAGTGTGCCTGCGACGCAGTACATATTTGTTAGGGAAGAGGATAATAAGATCGTCGGGATGCTTCAGATCAGGCACTACTTCAATGCCTATCTTGAGACATACGGGGGCCACATTGGATACTCTGTTGCCCCAAGCGAACGACGAAAAGGCTACGCAACTCTGATGCTTAAGCTGGCATTACCCAAGTGTAGAGAACTGGGTCTTGATAGGATACTTATCACCTGCATCGATAATAATATTGGTAGTCGTAAAACCATTCTGGCGAACGGTGGTGTTTATGAATCCACTGTGTATGAACCGGATGAAAAGGTCAATTTAGAAAGATATTGGATTTCCCTCTCCAAGTGAGAATCGAGATTTATGGAGATATATAAAATGATTCAGGAAATACATTCATTTGATGAGTATGAGGATTTTATCCGAGAACTGGCTACGCACCCGTTATATTCCGACCCGCATTACACTTATGACAAGGATAATCTCTATCGTTCTTTAAAGGCAAAAGACAAGCATGCTTTTGCTGTTTCGGAAAACGGAATAACCGTAGGGCTTTTTGTCTGGATCGTCCTTCCGGATGATCGATATATTGAGATGCTCATAGGTTTTACAAAGAAAGAAGAAGCGTTTGCTGAGATGCTTGCTTATATGGAGAAGAACTATTGCGGTTACCAAATGGATTTTGTATTCAATCCGCAAAATACTGCGATTTCCCGCCTGTTGAAGCTGAAAGGGGCGATATTTGATCCGGAACAGCAGAAAATGATTCTGATCGGACCTGTGCCGAATGTATCGACCAACCATATTGAACTGTTATCAGACAAGTGGACGAAGCAGTATTGCGATCTTCATAGCACTGATACATATTGGACTGCTGAGCGCATCCTTGCAGCTCAAGATAAATTCAGAGTCCTGCTTGCTATAAAAGATGGACAGATCAAAGGATATTTGGATGTGCAATGCTGTTATGATATCAACGAAATCTACGCCCTGTTTGTGAAGCCAGAAGCAGCACAACAAGGCTATGAACTAGCATTGTTGGTAAAGGCAGTAGAATTAAACAGACCAAATCAAATGATGGTAGTGG
>JAQYCE010000050.1 GCA_029003555.1 Bacillota bacterium
TTGATTCTATCACACCAGGCCCAGATCTTGCAGCATTGCTAAACTTTTGAACCGGTCTCGACCGGTCTGAATTTGAAAATAAGCCAGGCAGAGCCTTGCCGTGGTCCGGTAAAGTTCCCTCTTCTCCTCCAGACTTCCCTCCCGGATCTCCCGGAAGGGTTGGGTCAGGTAGGCCACCAGCTCCTGATACTGGTTCATAGACAGGGTTCTTTGGCCGGGACGGCCCGGGTGGTCATCGCAGACCACCCCCCCGCCATGGAGGTCAAAAACCAGGGGAAGCTTGACCCCTCCCCCACATTCCAGACAAGAGCCCAGGCTGGGCCGGAAACCCACCAGGGAAACCAGCTTGAAAAGGTAGGCCCCAAGGAGCCGGGTCAGGTCACTCTCTCCCGCCTCCTCCACAATTCCTAAATAGGTCACCATGAAATCATACAGGATGGGGTCCCCCTCTGTAAAGACTACCGAGGTCAGGGCCTCGACGGAAAACTCCGTCAGGGCCAGGCGTCGGATGGACTTCCGGAGACCCAGGTGGGCGTTTTGGATTTGCCCGTCCTTGAAATAGTACATGGACCGACCGGGCTGGAGGTTATAACGCCCCTCCACATAGGGTTGGGTCAGGTTGAGGGAAGGGGACTTATCCCTTCTTGCCCCCCGGGCCATGAAGGAAATCCGCCCCTGGTCCCGGGCAAGAAGGTCCACGATCCGGGAAGAGTCTTTGATGTTGTAGGCCCGAAGAACCAGGCCCTCCACATTTTTCAAATCCTGCTTCATGCTGCCCCTCAGTTTTGTTTCAGGCCCCGGTCATCGGACCCGTAGCCGAAAGAGTCAATCAGTCGCCCCTTCTGCCGCCAATTCTTCTCTATTTTAACCCAAAGTTTGAGGTTGACCCGGCATTGGAGGAAGTTTTCGATGTCCCGCCGGGCCTGGGTCCCGATTTTCTTGAGCATGGCCCCGCCCTTGCCGATGACGATTCCCTTATGGGAGGTCTGGTCCACCACGATGGTGGCATAGATATCCACCAGGTCCCCGGTCTTCCGGTAAGTCATCTGGTCGATGGCCACATAGATCCCGTGGGGGACCTCCTGGGCCAGGTTCTTCAGGCACTTCTCCCGGATGAGCTCGGCAACAATAAAGCGCTCGGACCGGTCAGTGACCATATCCTCCGGATAGTAGGCCGGGCCGGGAGGAAGGGCTTCATAGAGGGCCTCCTTGACCCGGTCCAGGCCCTCCCCCTCCTTGGCTGAGCAGAGGATGACCCGGTCGAAGGTCCCCATCTTCTCATAGCGGTCGGATACCGCAAAAAGAAGGAGATCCTCCGCCTGATCCGCCTTGTTGATGAGGCAGATCTTGGGGAGCTTTACCCCTTCCAGGTAGTCCAGGAGGAGGCTGTCCAGCCGGCCCGCTTCCGGGGAGGGATCCGTGATGTAGATGACCAAATCCACCCCATTCACTGCATCCCGGCTCATCTTGAGCATGGCCTCCCCCAACTTGTTCTTGGGGGTCTGGTAGCCCGGCGTATCGGTGAAGATGACCTGCATCCGGTCATCGGTGTAAATCAGCTTGATCTCATTTCGGGTGGTCTGGGCCTTGTTAGAGGTGATGGTGAGCTTCTCCCCCATGAGGGCATTTAAGAGGGTGGACTTCCCCACATTGGGCCGGCCCAGGATGGTCACATAGCCCGAGTGGAAGGGGACTTCCGCCTCCCGGGAAAGGCCCAGCCGGTCCATGACGGCCTCTTCCTTGGCCCGCATAACCGCCTTATCCTCCTCCCTCTCATGGTCATAGCCCAGGAGGTGGAGGAGGGAGTGGACAGCCAGGTAGGCAGACTCCCGATCCTCAGAGTGGCCATAGTCCAGAGCCTGGGTCCGGACCCGGTCCTGGTTGATGACGATATCCCCCAGGATGGCCAGGCGGCCCTGGTCCTTCAGGGCCGGAATCTCCTCCGGCTCATGGGCGGGAAAGGAGAGGACATCCGTTTCCTGATCCACCCCCCGGTAGTCCCGGTTGAGGGCCCGGATCTCCTCCCCCTCCACGAAAGACAGGGAGAGGGTGACATCCTCCTCAATCCCTTCCATGGAGAGGGCCGTCGACAGGGCCTCCTCTAGAAGGTCCCGCCGGGCCTGGCTCAGGCTTAGATTCTTATCCCGATTATCAATATCTACGATCATTTTTCCCGCCTACTTGTTCCTTCCCCGGTCCTTCGACCGGTCTCCCTTAGCCTTCTTTGGGAACCCCTTCCCCGGACCATGGCCGCCCCCCTGGCTGCCTTCATACTTCTCAAAGGCATCGATCACTTTTTGGACCAGAGGGTGGCGGACCACATCCGCCCGGTTGAAGTAGCAGAAGGCAATTCCATCAATATCCCGGAGGATATGCTGGATGGTTTTCAGGCCGGAGGACTTCCCATTGGGCAGGTCCACCTGGGTGATATCCCCGGTGATAACCGCCTTGGACCCGTAACCCATCCGGGTCAGGAACATCTTCATCTGCTGGGGGGTGGTGTTTTGGGCCTCATCCAGGACAATAAAGGAGTTGTCCAGGGTCCGGCCCCGCATATAGGCCAGGGGAGCTACCTCGATCAGGCCCCTTTCCTTGAGTTTGAGGTAAGTGTCATTACCCAGGATTTCGAAAAGAGCATCGTAAAGGGGACGGAGGTAGGGGTCAATCTTCTCCTGGAGGTCACCCGGCAAGAAGCCCAGGCTCTCCCCGGCTTCCACGGCCGGACGGGTCAGGATGATCCGTGACACCTGGCCTGCCTTAAAGGCCTTGACGGCCATGGCCATGGCAAGATAGGTCTTTCCGGTCCCGGCAGGACCGATCCCGAAGGTATATCCGTTCTCATTGATGGCATCCACATACCGCTTCTGTCCGATGGTCTTGGCCCGGATGGGCTTGCCTCGGGAAGTGGTGACGATGACATCCTTGAGCATATTCCCCACAGGAAGGTCGGCATCCTGATCCTGAACATCCAAAAGATAAGTTACTTCTTCCTTGGTCACATAATCCTGCCGATGGATAATCTCCTCCATGGAGTCGAGAACGGCTCGGGTAGCCTGGAGGTCGTAGTCCTCCCCGGTAATTTCCAGCTGGCCATCCTTGACCCGGATGGTCACGTCGTAGCGGTCCTCGATCAGTTTTTTATTTTCATCCAAATGCCCAAACAAGGCCGGGGTGTCCTCGCCCCGGCCTGATTGGTCCTGCCAAATCACTGTCGACATAAACTCTTGAATCACTCTCCTTATCTTCTTCGCGCTTTCGGGGGGCCCAGAATTTCTTTCCAGACCAGAGCCTTTCGCATCTCTTCCCGGGAGAGGCGGCTGACCTTGGAAAAACGGGGATCCCTTTCCATGACCTCGGTCTCCTCCCTGCTTTCTTCTTTATAGTCACGGAAGGTCTGGCGGGATTCCTGGATGACCCGGCGGGCTTCCTCTTTATTTGCTCGAGACCTTTCTTCAGCCAGACTGGCGCTTTCCTGGTCCCGGGAAGAGGCCTCGGCTGACTTTTTGGCGGTCTTCTTTCGCTTCCGGGCCTTGCCGACTTTTTGGGCCTGCAAGGCTTCCTGGGCCTTCTGGGCTTCCTTCAGTTCCTCTTCCAAGCGGTCTAAAAAAGCTTTTATGGACATGATTCGTCCCTTCTTTTTTTACCGGTAACCACTATTTTTCTTCATCGCCGTCGTGCTTCTCATTGCCGGCGATGGAATCCCGCATCCGGGTGTCGGATTGGATGTTGTTCATGTTGTAGTAGTCCATAACACCCAGGTTTCCGGACCGGAGGGCTTCGGAAAGGGCTCTGGGCACTTCGGCCTCCGCCTCGACTACCTTGGCCCGCTGGCGGCGGATCTCGGCGATCATCTCCTGCTCGGCAGCAACGGCCTGGGCCCGTCTCTCCTCGGCCTTAGCCTGGGAAATCCGCTTATCCGCTTCCGCCTGGTCTGTCTGGAGCTTGGCCCCGATGTTCCGGCCCACGTCGACATCAGCGATGTCGATGGAGAGGATTTCAAAAGCCGTCCCGGAATCCAGGCCCTTGTTCAAGACCGTTTTTGAAATGTTGTCCGGGTTCTCCAGGACCTCGGTGTGGGATTCGGAGGAACCTACCGTGGTGACAATCCCTTCGCCGACACGGGCGATGATGGTGGCCTCGCCGGCACCACCGACCAGGCGCTGGATGTTGGCCCGGACGGTGACCTTGGCCTTGACCATGACTTCAATCCCGTTTTTGGCCACGGCGGCGATGGTCGGGGTCTCGATGACCTTGGGGTTGACGGAAACCTGGACTCCTTCAAAGACATTCCGGCCGGCCAGGTCGATGGCCGTGGCTTCTTTGAAGTCCAGGGCGATGTTGGCTCTTTGGGCGGCAATCAGGGCATCAATGACCGAGTTGACCCGCCCGCCGGCCAGGTAGTGGGCTTCCAGCTCGCCAATGTCGAGCTTGAGGCCGGCCTTGGTGGCTTTGATCATGGGGTTGACGATCTTCGAAGGATTGACCCGGCGGAGCCGCATGCCGATCAAGTCGGAAATCCCTACAGGAACGCCTGAAAAACGGGCGGTTATCCAAAGTCCCACGGGGACAAAGGAGAAAAAGAGGGATAAAAAGACGATAACGATAATGACGATGGGGATGTAGCCCAGGGATAGTCCAAAAGGCATAAGTGACCTCCTTATTTTTTTATGAGTGCATTGATGGAAAAGGGGCCGGCTTGACTCTGCCGGTCCTTTTACTTCTTCTTGGGACGGACAAGGATCCTTCCGTCCGAGACTTCATAGATTTCAATAGGGGCTTGGCTTTCAATAAACTCCCCCTGGCTCATGGCATCCAGCTTTTGGTCGCCAACCAGGATCCTTCCGGAGGGGCGGAGGGGAGTCAGAGCGATCCCTTCCTTTCCTAAAAGAGCTTCCGGATTCTTCCGGGCCAGGAAGCCTTCTTCCGAGCTCAGCTTGGCGTCGAGAACGGATTGGGTAAAAAGCTTGCTGGTAAAACCGGCTTTGACCAGGATAAAGCCCAGTCCCAGACCGGCAAGGACCCCTGTGGCCAGCGTCGTCAGACCCAGTCCGGGATTTTCAGCGGATTGGGTGATGGCGATGAAGAGAAGGATGGTCCCGGTGATACCGGGCAGGCCGAAACCGGGAAGGACCGCCTCAAAGACCAGGAGGACCAGGCCCGCCACAAAGAGGATGATCTCCAGGGTCGAGCAATAGCCGGCCTGGATGGAATAGTAAAGATAGCCTCCTATGGCCAAGGCACCGAGAAATCCCAGGATACCGTGGCTGGGTAAGAAAACCTCTGCTACGATGAGAAGGATGGCCAGGATAAGAAGAATACTGGCAAGCATTGATGGAGTCATCATTCCTCCTTTCTAAAAAACTTCAAATTTACAGATTTAAGGCCGGGAAATTCCAACTTCCCCAGCACTTCTATTATACCCTAGATTATGGGCCTACCCAAATGGTCCCTTATCGGCCCAGGGCAAAAAAAGACTGTGCAGGCAAACTGCACAGTCTTCTCGACAGGTTCCGGCAACCGGAGCCTGAAAATCATCGATAAAAAAATTCTGTCGTATGATTTTGCTTATTTTCTCTTCCGGTTCTTGCGCTTGGCCGCGTCGTTCTTCTTCTTACGAATCACCGAAGGCTTTTCGTAGTGTTCACGCTTGCGGTACTCAGCAAGAGTGCCTGCACGAGCACAGGAACGCTTAAATCTTTTGAGAGCACTTTCAATGGATTCATTCTCTCGAACGTGAATCTCTGGCAAATTCTCACCCCCTTGGAGCAAAATAAATACAAATCATTATACAACGGGAAATGGTAGAATGCAAGCCATCACAGACCGGCCCCTCTTCTCGCCAATTAATGGTCAAATCCGGGGAAGCGGATAGGTTCTCCTGCTAAAACATGGATATGGAGGTGGTGGATGGACTGGTTGCCGTTCTCTCCCACATTGGAGATGACCCGGTAGCCCTCTTTTGCGAAGCCCTCTTTTTCCGCCACTTCATGAATGGCGGCGAAGAGCTTGCCCATGATAGAAAAATCATCCAAGGCCTGGACGGATTCCAGGTGGGCCTTGGGGATGAAAAGATAGTGGATCTTGGCCATCGGCTCCATATCTTTGAAGGCAAAGACGTCTTCATTTTCATAGACCACTTCCGTAGGAATCTCTTTATTGGCTAGCTTACAGAAAATGCAATCCGACATGACAACCTCCTTATTGTTCGGGTTCAAAGTGGAGGAGGTCCCCCTCCCTTTTCCCTATTCTACCTGAAATGAGCCGGTTGACCCAAGTTTCTTTTCTTTCCATCCGAACCCGGAGGTAATTTCCCGTATACCCTTCCATCATGGTCTCATCCTCCCCTTCTTCGAAGAGGACTTGGGCCTCCTCCCCTTCCATCCGGTCCATGAAGGCATGGCGGAGGGCGATTTCCCGCTCTGCCAGGCGGACGGCCCGGTCTTTTTTGACGGAAGCGGGAACCTGGTCTGTGAAAAGGGCGGCCGGGGTTCCCTCTCTCTTGGAATAGGGGAAGATGTGGATTTTGGAAAAGCCGACCTCATCCACGAAGGCAAGGGTGTCTTGGAAGTCCTCCTCCGTCTCGCCCGGAAAGCCCACGATGACATCGGTCGTCAATCCGGCCCGGGGAAAGACCCGGCGGATTTCCTCAATCTTCTCCAGGTAAAGGGCCTTGTCGTACTTTCGGTTCATGGCTTCCAGGATCTTGTCCGACCCTGACTGGAGGGAGAGGTGGAAGTGGTCAGCAAATTTCCCGCATGCCTTGAGCCTTTGGAGCTTTTCAGGGGTCACCCACCGGGGCTCGATGGAGGAAAGGCGGATCCTCTCCACCCCCGGAATCGCAGCCACCGCCTCCACCAGGTCGATGAGGTCCTTGGGCCTTTCGGCATTCTCCGGGCTCTCGGCCGTTCTTTCCTTCCCATAGGAGGCCACATGGATCCCCGTGAGAACATACTCCTTGATCCCCTTGGCAACCAGACGGCGGACCTCCTCAAGGATGGCATCCTGGTCTCTGGAGGCCATATGGCCCCGGGCATAGGGGATGATGCAGTAGGAGCAGTACATCTCGCAGCCCTCCTGGACTTTGATGGCTGCCCTGGTGGTGGAGAGCTCGGTGGAAATGCCCAGCTCGTCAAAGGTCCGGACCTGGTTGAGGTCGACCAGGTCCTCCACCTTCTTCCCGGTCGCCGCCACCTCCTCCACGGCATCCACAATCCGGTCCCTTCGCTTGGTTCCGATGAGGACATCCACTCCCCCGATGGCCCGGACAGTTTCCGGGGCCACCTGGACATAGCAGCCCACTACAGCTACCAGGGCATGGGGATTCTTCCGCTTGGCCCGACGGATGGCCTGGCGGCACTTGGCATCGGCCACATGGGTCACGGTACAGGTGTTGATGACAAAGACATCCGCCCCTTCATCCTTCCCCACCGGCCGGTAGCCCCGGTCCAGGAAGGCCTCTTCCATGGCCTCCGACTCATATTGGTTGACCTTGCAACCCAGGGTGTAAAAAGCAACGGTCTTCATGCCTGTCCCGTCCATTCTAAAACAAGTCCGGCCCATTCCCCCTTGACCCGGTCTTCAAGGACCCGGTAGCCCAGGCCCTCGGCTTGGGTCCGGATGGCTTCCGCCTGGTCAGCCAAAAGGCCGGAGAGGATGATCCCGGCACCCGGCCGGAGGACCCGGTGGAAGTCCGGGAGGAGGCGGACCAAAAGAGGATAGAGGAGGTTGGCCGCTACCAGGTCAAAGGTCCCCTCCACCCGGTCCAAAAGATCGGAGACATAAAAAGAAATGTCCAGGTCCCGATCCTGGATTCCGACATTTTTCCGAGCGGTCCGGATGGCATCAGGGTCGATATCCGTCCCCTCCACAGGTCCGGCTCCCTGGAGGGCGGCATAGATGGCTAAAATTCCTGAGCCTGTCCCTAAGTCCAGGAAGGCCTTGCCCTTGAAGTCCATTTCCTCCATAAATTCCAGGGAGACCAGGGTGGTTTCATGGGAGCCTGACCCGAAGGCCATGCCGGGATCGATTTTGATGACCTCCCTGTCCCCTCCTTCTTCCTCCATCCAGGCGGGGAGGATCCGGATGGTCCGGCCCACATCCAGGGGCTTATAGAAGGACCGCCAGCTTTCATTCCAATGGCTGTTGTCGACGGTTCCCTCTTCGATAATCAGGACGGCCTCCCCATACTGCTCATAGACCTGGCGCTCCGCCCGGTCCAATTTGGCCAGGGACTTTTTGTCCGTCATGAAGAAAATTCTCTGGGCCATGAAGCCTTCCCGGATTTCCTGGCCCAGGTCCTTCTCCTGGGCCCGGAGCAATTCCTCCCGATTGGAGAGCTCCCACTCGGCCGCCCGCTTCCGGTAGCTTTCAATGGTTTCAGGGTCGATAACCTCCGACCCGATCATGCCTGCTTCCATGAAGAGGAGGTTGATCAGGTCGTTGTCCTCCCGGGGATAGATGACCAGGAGGGAAAAATAGTCTTGGCTCATATCAATCAAAAATGTCCTTTACCTTGTCCCAAAAACTGTGGGACTCTTCGCTCTCTTCCCCCATGGCCGCCTGGAAAGCCCGGAGGGCTTCCTTTTGCTCGCTGTTGAGCTTCTTGGGGGTGACGATGTTGACACGGAAATGGAGGTCCCCCTTCTGGCCCGAACGGACATTGGGGACTCCTTCCTTCTTTATGGTGAATAGGCTGCCGGTCTGGGTGCCGGCCGGGAGATCAAAGGAGAGCTTGTCCTCCAGGCCGGGAACCTGGATGGTGTCGCCCAGGGCGGCCTGGCTGAACCGGATGGGGAGGTCCAAGTAAAGGTCGGATCCCCGCCGGGTAAAGACCTCCGAAGGGGCCACACGGAGAATGACATAGACGTCCCCGGCCACCCCGCCGTTAACCCCATCATGACCCTGGCCCCGGATGGGGAGGATATTGCCATCATCCACCCCGGCCGGAATATCAACCGAGATGGTGGTCTCCTTCTTGACCCGGCCCTGGCCATGGCAGTCCTTGCAGGGCTTCTCAATGATGAAGCCCTCCCCATGACAGCGAGGACAGGTGGTCTGGTTGACCATCCGGCCGAAGGGGGTCCGGACCTCCTGGGCCATCATCCCCGACCCCTGGCAGGAGGGGCAGGTCTTCTTCTCGCTGCCGGGCTCAGCCCCCTTTCCATGGCAGTGGTCACAAGTCCGGAAGCGGCGGAGCTTAATCTTTTTTGTCGTTCCAAAAACCGCTTCCTTAAAGGTTAAATTGACCTCCACCCGGACATCCTCCCCCGGCCGGGGAGCGTTGGGGTCCTGGCGGCGCTGGCGGCCACCCCCGCCGAAGAGGTCGGAAAAGAGGTCGCCGAAAATATCCGTGGGATCAAAGCCGAAACCCCCGGAAAATCCGCCTCCTCCCATGCCTCCATTTTCAAAAGCAGCAGCTCCGTAGCGGTCGTACATCTGACGTTTTTCATCGTCCTGCAAAATATCGTAGGCCGAGGAGAGTTCCTTAAACTTCTCCGCCGCCTCCTCATTTCCGGGATTGAGGTCCGGATGGTATTTTTTAGCCTTGGTCCGATAGGCTCTTTTTATGGTCTGTTTATCGGCGTTTTTTTCAACGCCCAAGACCTGGTAGGGATCTTTCAAGACAGGCTCCTTTCTCATGGCTCATATCTACCCATTATAAGGGAAATCGGCAAAAATCCACAAGCCCGGGGAGGGAAAAGCTCCCTTTCCCGCCTTCTCCAAGAAAAAAGAGCCGGAGCTAGGCTCCGGCCCTCGTCAGCATCTTTCCGATTAGGAATCGGCCTCGTCATCGTCGACCACTTCATAGTCAGCATCGACCACGTCGTCATCATGGCCTGCCTGGCCGGGGTCAGCCTGACCCTGGGGTCCTGCCTGGCCACCCGCCTGCTCATAGAGCTTCTGGGAAAGCTGGTTAAGCTCAGCCATGAGGTCATCCGACTTGGACTTGATCTCGCCCAAATTGTCCGAATCCTTGACTTCTTTCAAGGCCTGGATCTTATCCTGGACCTTCTTCTTTTCTTCCTCGCTGACCTTGTCGCCCACTTCGTTGAGGGTGGACTCGGTCTGGTAGATCATGGTCTCCGCCTGGTTTCTGGCTTCCACCACTTCCTTCCGCTTCTTATCTTCCGCCTCGAACTGCTCGGCTTCCTTGACCCGACGGTTGATCTCGTCCTCGGACAGGTTGGTGGAGGAGGTGATGGTGATCTTCTGCTCCTTACCGGTCCCCTGGTCCTTGGCGGATACGTTGACGATACCGTTAGCATCAATATCGAAGGTGACTTCGATCTGGGGGATGCCCCGTCTGGCTGCCGGAATTCCGGTCAGCTGGAAGCGGCCCAAGGTGGTGTTGTCGGTGGCAAATTCACGTTCCCCTTGGAGGACGTGGATGTCCACGGTGGTCTGGTTGTCCGCAGCGGTGGTGAAGACCTGGCTCTTCTTGGTCGGGATAGTTGTGTTTCTGGGGATGAGGACGGTCATGACCCCACCCAGAGTCTCCAGTCCCAGAGACAGGGGGGTAACGTCCAGGAGGAGGAGGTCCTTGACCTCACCGGTCAGGACGCCACCTTGGATGGCTGCACCGATGGCCACGCACTCATCCGGGTTGATGTCCTTCTGGGGCTCCTTGCCGGTCAGGCGCTTGACGGACTCCTGGACGGCAGGGATCCGGGTGGATCCGCCAACAAGGAGGATCTTGTCCAAGTCGGAAGCAGAGATACCGGCATCCTTCAGGGCATCCATGACCGGCTGCTCAGTCTTCTTGACCAGGCTGGCGGTCAGTTCATCAAACTTGGCCCTGGTCAGGTCCATGTTGAGGTGGACCGGCTGGCCGTTGACGGCCGTGATGAAGGGGAGGTTGATGGTGGTGGTCATGGAGGAGGAGAGCTCCTTCTTGGCCTTTTCCGCCGCATCCTTGAGACGCTGGTCGGAAGTCGGATCAGCCAGGAGGTCCACTCCATGTTCCTTCATAAATTCATCGTTGATATACTTCATCAGGACCTGGTCAAAGTCATCCCCGCCCAGGCGGTTGTTTCCGCGGGTGGCCAGGACTTCAAAGACCCCGTCACCCACTTCCAGGATGGAGACGTCGAAGGTGCCCCCGCCCAAGTCATAGACCATGATCTTGGACTGGTTGGTCTCCTTGTCCATCCCATAGGCCAGGGCCGCAGCCGTCGGCTCATTGATGATCCGCTTGACGTCCAGGCCGGCGATCCGTCCGGCGTCCTTGGTGGCCTGACGCTGGGCATCGGTGAAATAGGCCGGTACGGTGATAACCGCTTCCTTAACACTCTCACCCAGGTAGGCTTCGGTATCCGCCTTTAGCTTTTGAAGGATCATGGCCGAAATTTCTTCCGGGGAATAATCTTTATCAATGGAAACCTTCCGGTCCGAACCCATATCCCTCTTAATAGAGGCGACGGTCCGGTGGGGGTTCATGATGGCCTGGCGCTTGGCGGTCTCGCCGACCAGGCGCTCGCCCTCTTTCGTGAAGGCCACGATGGAGGGGGTGGTCCGGTTGCCTTCGGCGTTGGGGATGATGGTGGGTGACCCACCTTCCATAACGGCAACAGCCGAGTTTGTTGTTCCTAAGTCAATACCAATAATCTTGCTCATGAGAAAACCTCCTAATGGTTCTTATTTTCCTGATTGCCTCTGTATCTGGACCCCTTTTCAGGGGATTCTTTTCTGCTTTTTCCTTACTGGGCCACTTTGACCATGGCCGGACGGATGAGCCGTCCCTTGAGGGTGTAGCCCTTCCGCATGGTTTCGATCACATGGCCGGAGGGGACCTCTTCGCTTTCCTCCGAAAGGACTGCATCGTGGAAGTTGGGATCAAAGGCCTCCCCGGTCGGGTCGATGGCTTCCAGCCCCTCTTCCTTCAGGACATCCGTCAGCTGGGCGAAGATGAGTTCCATCCCTTCGTAGAAGGAATCCTTCTCCTCCCTCTCCGTTTCAAGGGCCCTATGGAAATTGTCCACCACATCCACCAGCTTGAGGATCAGCTTCTCATTGGCGTATTTGATGGTGTCCTGGCGGTCCTTTTCCGTCCGTCTCTTGAAGTTTTCGAAGTCAGCCTGGAGCCGGATCAGTCGGGCCCGGTCAGGGGACTCCTCCGTTTTTTCTTCTTGGACGACCTGGTCTTCCTCCTCATCCACAATCTCCGCTTCAACAACCTCCTCTTCCGGATCCTTCTGTGGACTTTCCTGGTCCGGGTCGGAATCCTTCCTTTCTTCCTGGCTATCCTCGATCTCAACTTTCTTCTTCAGCTTTTCCGCCTCATTTCTTTTCTTGGTCATCCCTGCCTCCTTCATTCATCTCTTGAAAAATTCTCTATCTATTGTCTTCCTGTAATGGCATTAATATAGCGTCCCATCCGGTAAACATCGCTCATCACCCGTCGGTAGTCCATGTCGATGGGGCCGACGACGCCCAGGCGTCCCGTGATGTCCCCCCGTACCCGGTAGGGGACCATGATCAAACTGGCCTCCTTGAGCCAATCCACCGGATTCTCCTGACCGATGTAAACCCGGATCCCGTCTTGGTCATCCAGGCCGGCCAGGAAGTCCAAAAGGTCCGGATCGTCCTGGAGCTTCCGGATAAAGGCCATGGCCTTGTCCGGAGCATAATCGTCCAGGGCTAAAAGCTTGAAGAGACCATTGAAGACCAGGTTGGGCTTCATGTGGGCCATCACCCGGTCCCTCACCACCGGGACCAACTCACTCAGGAGGTTTCCGGCGACATAGGTCCCTGAAAAGGGGCCTGTCTGGAGAAAGGAGGCGATCTCATGCAAGCTCTTTCCCTCCAAGAGGTTCTGGAAAATCTCCTCGGCCCGGAAGAGCCGGTCCATGGCGTAGGTCCCTTTCAGATGGACCCGGTCGGTCTGGACGAACTTGGAGTGGAAGACCATTAGAATCAGGATCTCCCGGTCAGACATAGGAAGGAAGCGGATCATGGACAGGCGGTCGTTTCCCCGTCCAGGGGTATAGGTGAAGGCTGCCGTTCCGGTGATATCCGAAAGAAGGTTGAGGGCCGAGTCCAGGACGCTTTGGGGGTCATCGGTCCGGCTCAGCAAGCTCTTGTCCGGAAGCTGGAGGATTTCATCCTGGACCCATCCCTTTTCCTGTACCTGGTCCACATACCAGCGATAGGCCTTTTGGGAGGGGATCCGACCGGAGGAGACGTGGGTCTTTTCCAAATAACCCAGGACCTCCAGGTCGCTCATCTCGTTCCGAATCGTAGCGGCGGAAATATCCATATTATAGAGGCGCTTCAAAGTTCTCGACCCCAGGGGCTCCTTGGACTGGAGATAGGAGGAAAGGATGGCACCCAAAATAAAGTATTTTCTTTCGTTCATTCGGTCCTTCCTTTCTCTGCTTTTCCGGCCCTTCTTCTCTCAGAGCCAAGTTTTTTCTTTCTTGTTATCACTCTATATCATTGAGTGCTAAAAATAGTATAAAGCCTCCCCTCCCCTTTGTCAAGCACCGGTTCAGGAAAGATGAAAGTCTTCCATGAGGTCCATAAGAACCTCATTTTGAAGATCAAGTCCCTCCGGCGTCAGGAAGATGGCCTCCTCTGTCCAATCCACCAATCCAAGGGCTTTTTCCTTTTCAAAAGTAGACCGAGACCGGTCCAGGGGGTCCACCCCCATCCTTTCCCGGAAGGCGGCCCGGTCAATCCCGGCGACCTTCCTCAGTCCCATCATGAGGCCCTCGAAGAGGTCGTCGTCCTCTGTCCGGACTTCCTCAGTCCAGGCCGGTCGTCCTTGGTTGATTTCTTTAATATAGGTTCCTACTCCCCCGGTCTTTTTAAAGCGACGGTGGTCCAGATAAGAGGATGCACCCAGGCCCAGGCCCAAGTAGTCTTGTCCGGTCCAATACTTGAGGTTGTGGAGGGAGACCTGGCCGTCCCGGGCAAAATTGGAGACCTCATATCGGGCGTAGCCCAGGTCTTCCAGGCCCCGGAAGGCCTTCTCCATCAGGACAAGTTCCCGGTCCGGGGAAAGGGGCTTGACCTTCCCCTGGCGGATCCAAAAGTCCAGGAGGGTTTTCTCTTCCAAAATGAGCGAATACCAGGAGATATGGTCAGGTTCCAGAGCCCGGATGGCGGCCAGGTCCCGGTCAATATGGGTGGTCTCCTGGCCGGGAATCCCATAGATAAAGTCCATGTTGATGGCCAGGTCCCCGCCCCCTCGGCTCCTGACCCGATCCATATCCCGGTAGACCGTCTCCGGTCGGTGGGTTCGCTTACAAAAAGCGAGTAGGCCGGGATCCATGGTCTGGACCCCGAAGGAAATCCGGTTGACCCCAGCTTGGATGAAGAGGTCCAGCTTCTCATCGGACAGGGTCCCCGGGTTGACCTCCACCGTCCACTCCTTGATATCCAGTGGGAGGCTGTGGAGGGCGGTAAAAATTTGATCCAATTGGGGATGGATCAGGGTCGTGGGGGTCCCCCCTCCGATATAGATGGTGTCCACACTCCTTCCCTCAAAAAAACCCTTCTCCCGACTAAAGACAATGTCCCGGCAAAGGGCATCCACATAGTCCTGGTGGAGGAAGGGAACCTTGGGGAAAGTCAAAAAGTCGCAGTAAGAGCACCTCTCCTCACAAAAGGGAATGTGAAGGTAGAGGCCCAGGCTCTTTCCTGCGACTTTTTTGTTTTGTCTTCGTTTCTCTTCTTTATTCATCGTCATCGTACTTGAGAACGGAGAGGAAGGCTGTCTGGGGGATGGAGACATTCCCGATCTGCCGCATCCGCTTCTTTCCTTCCTTTTGCTTCTCCAATAGCTTCTTCTTCCGGGAAATGTCCCCCCCATAGCACTTGGAAATGACATCCTTTCGGAGGGCGGATACCGTCTCCCGGGCAATGATCTTTCTGCCAATGGCCGCCTGGATGGGGACGGCAAATTGGTGGCGGGGGATCTCTTTTTTCAGCCGCTCGCAGATGGACCGGCCCCGTTCATAGGCCTTGTCCCGGTGGACGATCAAGGAAAGGGCATCTACGGGCTTCTCATTGACCAGGATGTCCAACTTGACCAGGTCGGAGACCTGGTAGTCCTTGAGGTCGTAGTCCAGGGAGGCATAACCCTTGGTCCGGGACTTGAGGGCATCGAAGAAGTCATAGATGACCTCGTTCAAGGGGAGCTCATAGTGGATAGTCACCCGGCGCTCGTCCAGGTATTCCATGGTTTTATAGACCCCCCGCTTTTCCTCGCAGAGCTCCATGATGGCCCCGATATGGTCCTTAGGGGTCATGATGGCGGCATCGACCACCGGCTCCTTGACGTAGCGGATATCCGTGGGATCGGGGAAGTCGGAAGGGTTCTGGATCTCCACTTCCTTGCCCGAGTTCAGCATGATTTTATAGACCACCGAAGGAGCCGTCACGATCATATCCAAGTCGAACTCCCGGATCAGGCGCTCTTCGATAATCTCCATATGGAGCATGCCTAAAAATCCGCAACGGAAGCCGAAGCCCAGGGCCACGGAAGTCTCCTTTTCAAAGGTCAGGGCGGCATCGTTGACCTGGAGCTTTTCCAGGGCCTCCCGGATGGAGTTGACGGATTCCGACTCGGTGGGGTAGATGCCGGCAAAGACCATGGGCATGACCTTCTTATAGCCGGGAAGGGCCTGGTCGGCTGGCCGGTCCGCATGGGTCAAGGTATCGCCCACCCGGGCATCCGATACGTTCTTAATGGAGCCCGTGATATAACCGACGTCCCCGGTAATCAGGGTCTTGCAGGGGATATGGTCCTCCGTCACATAACCCACCTCATCCACGGAATACTCCTTGCCCGTGGCCATGAGGCGGATACGGTCCCCCGCCTTAATCTGGCCGTCCACAATCCGGACGAAGAGGATGACCCCCCGGTAGGGGTCGTAGACGGAGTCGAAGATGAGGGCCTTGAGGGGGGCCTCCGGGTCGCCCTGGGGAGCAGGCACCCGGTCGACAATGTATTCCAGGACATCTTCGATGTTGATCCCGTTTTTGGCGGAAATGGCCGGGGCATCGTCCGCCTCCAGGCCCAGAATGTCTTCCACCTCATGCTTGGCAAAGTCCACATCGGCCCCGGGGAGGTCGATTTTGTTAATGACCGGAAGGATTTCCAGGTCCTCCTCCAGGGCTAGATAGGTGTTGCCCACCGTTTGGGCTTCCACCCCCTGGGAGGCATCGACAATCAGAAGGGCCCCTTCACAGGCGGCCAGGGAACGGGAAACCTCATAGTGGAAGTCCACATGGCCCGGGGTATCGATCAGGTTAAGGACATACTCCCGGCCATCCTTGGCCTGGTAAAATAGCTTAACCGCCTTGAGCTTGATGGTGATCCCGTGCTCCCGCTCCAGGTCCATGGAATCCAGGTGCTGGTCCTTCATGACCCGCTTGGCGATGGCTTCGGTCTTTTCAATGAGCCGGTCGGCCAAGGTGGATTTCCCATGGTCGATATGGGCGATTATGCAAAAATTTCGAATTTGTTGGCTGGTATAGTTCATGGTGTCTCCTAAAAAGCGCCCATGTGGTCGAGAGGGAAGTATCGGAAGATGGCATGGCCCTCCAGGGCCTCCGCTTTGATGGGACCGAAAACCCGGGAATCCTTGGAGGCCCCCCTCTGTCGGTTATCGCCCAAGACAAAGAGCTCATCCTCTTGGATATACCACTCCTTGGGCCCGGATGTGTAGGTGTAGGCTGTCGAGATGTAGGGCTCATCCAACCTCTTTCCATTGATATAGACCAGGCCGTCTTCGATCTGGACAAATTCATTGGGAAAGGCGATCACCCTTTTGATGTAGAGTTTATCCTCCCCCGGGGCGTCAAAAACGACAATATCCCCCCGCTTGAGCCGGTTGATGGAAGTTCCCAGCTTCATCACGAGAAGCCGGTCCCCGCTGTGGAGGGTGTCCGCCATGGAGGATCCTTCCACCAGGGTGGAGTTCATCACAAATTGGGTGATCAAGAAGGCGACCATCAAGGCTAGGAAGAAGATTTTTAGCCCATCAATCAGGCGAAATTCTTTTTTTCCCTCTTGTGTTTTTTCATGGGACATAAGATACCCCCATTGCAAGTTGGAGATTGGTGAATAGTTGAAAGTGGTTCAGAATTAATAAAAGGACCCGAGGCGGGACAGGGGGAAGATCCGGAAGCGGGCGACTGCCTCAATCTGGTCGGCTTTCACCGGCCCGAAAAGCCGGGAGTCGGATGAGGCACCTTCTTCCCGGTTGTCCCCCATGACAAAGTACTCATCATCCCGAAGCTGCCAGACGGTTTCCTGGTAGGTCCCCGTTGGAAGGTCGCGGATATAGTATTCCTTAAGCAACTTATTGTTGATGAAGACATGGCCATCCTTGATCTCCACCATCTCCCCCGGCATACCGACAATCCGCTTGACATAGAGTTCACCTGCTTCCGAAGGCGAGTCCATGATAATGATGTCTGCTCGTTGGAACCTGCCGGAATAGGTGGGAATCTTGGAGACCAGGAGGATGTCCCCGGAATGAAGGGTGGTTTCCATGGATTGACCCTTGACCGTGGTCGGACCACCGATGAACATCCGGATGACCAGGGCCAGGGCCAGGGCCACCACCAGGGGGAGGATCCAGTCCCGGAGACCAACAAAGAAGGAAGAGTCTTCCGCTTTTTCTTTCATCTCATAGGCGGGATTCCCCAGGCTTTCCTGTCCTTGGAAATCTTCCTGTTCTCCTCCCGAGAAGATAACTTCTCGAGCTTGGGCAGGGGCGGCATCCTCCATCTCTCGGTCGAAAGAGTCCTTCCGGTCCTTAAGGGAACCGGCATCCCCGTCTTCAGCCGGCATCTCCTCCGTATCCCGGTAGACCTCAGCCGGATCGGGGACAGGTCGGAAGGGCTTGGTATCCGCCATATCCCATTCTTTATCTTGATAAAAGTCTTTCATATAGACCCCTTTGCAACTTAACCATCTTCAATAAAAGCGTAGCGAATACATATAGGAAATCCTCCCTACAAGGAGGGCGATTATAGAAATTATATCACAGGTCCGGGCCGGGGTCCCCGACCGTTACTGAAATAAAAAAAGAGTAACTTCAAAATGAAGTTACTCTTTCGTCCGGCTGAAATTATTGAGCGGCAACCGCTTCGTTGAGCTTTTTCTGAAGTTTGGAAATCCGACGGCTGGCTGCATTTTTCGAAACTCCGCTTGAAAGCGAAGCACGTTTTAACTTCTTGTCAATGACTTTTAGCAGTTCCTGGGCTTCTGTCGTCTTTTCTTCCTCAAGTACTTGGTCAAACTTCTTGATATAGGTCTTGATTTCGGACCGCTTGCTCTTATTTCTCAGACGATTCCGCTCAGCAATGGCGATGCGTTTCTTTGCTGACTTGATATTGGCCATGTGCTTTCACCTCCTTAGCGTGAAATCATAAATTCGATACCAAAACATTCTAACACAGGAAAAGACCCTTTTCAAGGATTTTTTCTAAGTCCGAGTCAGCTTTTGACGTTGACAAGAGGAGATCGTTAAAAACAGCCCAAAAACCCTACCTAATATCGATTCGGCCCTTTCCACCCAGGACATCCAAGATCTTGACCTTTTTCAGATAGGACAAGCAGGAGTCAGGGAGGACTTCCTTTCGGGTCAAGAGGATGGGCCCTTCCTGAGAACCGGCTACCGGCCCAATGACTAGAGCATCGGGGAAACTTTCGCCGGAGGCCAGGAAGGCCCGGCTACTGTCTTTAAAGGCATAGTCAGCGATCAGCACAGCTGTCTCATAACGGTCGGATCCGGCAAATCGACGGATGATTTTGGGCAGGCTTTTCTCCACTTTAGAAGAAAGAACCTGGTCTCCACCGACAAGGTAAGACTCATGGATAGACAAGTCCTTAATCGCTTCCTTGATGGATGGGTCAACCCTGTCTCGACGAGAGAGAAGGATGGGGATACCTTCTTTAGCCGCCAAGGCGGAAGCTGATAAGGCATCCGGCCAGTTCTCACCGGTGGCGATAACCGTCCTGCCTTTGTACCCATACTTTTCAACAACCGCACGGGCAACCAGGGCGGAAGTTTCATATCGATCCTTACCGGCTATCCGCTGTACATCGAATTTCAAGCTCGCCAGTCCTTCTTCCACCTCTTTGCTAAGGGCCCTATCTCCCCCAAGCAATATGGTTTTTTTTGCATTGAGCCGCTTCATTTCCTTCGCCACCAGGTCATTCACCCTATCTTCTTGGGTCAGAAGGATGGGGGCTTGATAGACTCTGGCCAAGCCGGAGGCAACCAGGGCATCAGGATAGTTATTGGAAACGGCCAGGATCACGGTATCCGCTCGGTCATAATAGGTCTGAGAGATCTTCACTGCGGTTTCTATCCGGTCTTCCCCGCTGATTCGACGAATCTCCACTCCGGGCAGATGAGCCCGAAGCCCCGCCAGGTCTCCTGGCAGCTTGTCCGGCTGGTTTGGCCCTGTCCAAGGATGGGAGGGACGGTCGGGAAGGGGTGTGGGCGTAGGATCAGAAGGTGAAGACGGTGAATTTACCTTGATGGGGAGGGTGAGCTTTTGACTACCGTAAGCATTGGTATATTCAATGGTCACCTCATGATCCGCCTCTGAAAGTGCCTGGTTGAGGGCGGGGGTAAAGGTAAATCCTTCTTCATTTCCGACATAAGCTAGAGACTCTTCATTTCCGTAGTTGTCGCTTAAAGTGAGGGTCAAACCGGTCGGGTCAAAGGTCTCGCCCGCCATGTATTCTGTTTTCGGCAGCTTTTCAAGCTTTATAGCCGTCAATTTCCTGGCCGGCTCTTCAATGATAAAGGTCTTTTCCACCTGACCCGTATAATTGATGATTCCCTCCACAATAAGCTTAGCCGGATCACCGGGTTGGCTATATCTAGTATTGTTTTCATAGGTCAGTTTATAGTCAATCCCCCATCTCAGGGCTTTTCCGTCTTTATCTTTAACCTTAACCTCCGGTTTCACAGGATGGTCATCATCAACGGGGTAAGCCTCTATCTTCCCTTCCGGACTTAAGCCGACCACTTCCACCTGAATACCATTTTTAGGATCTGATAGGTCAATGGTTTGCTTGGGCATCCGGGCACGCAATTCAGCGGCGGACATAAAGCGGTCATTTCCGCTATCCACAAAAGTATGAAGGCCAACTAAGCGGACTTGTTTTGCCGTAATCGGAGCAAACTCCGCCAGCTGCCAACCATCATCGTCCTTGTTCCATTTTCCGCTGTCTGCAAAGGACCCGTCCTCCTGCTTGACCGGAACCGGCTGCCAATCGTCATCATCGGAAGCCTTGTATTCAACCCGGTATTCCGTCACCCGGCCGTTTTGTCCGCCGGTTTGACGGGGAAGATAGCGAAGGGCATCCAGGCTGGTGGGCTGGTCAAAATTAAAGCCGATCCAACGCTCCTCCAAGGGTGTCTGGGAGACCCCTCTCCAGTTGGTATGCCAATGGGTTTCCGTTTTTTCATCAATGACATATTCAGGATTTCCCTCATTCGATGTGGGAGGATCAAGTTTACTTCCGGCGATCACCTTGCCCGCCAGACTTTCGGGTGGGATGTCCCGATCACTATCCTGGGGAGAAGGTGAAAGGCTTGTATTCAAGTGAATCTCAAAGACCGACCGGAGATTATGGTCCTCTGATTCCGTAATCAGCCGGACCACATCCTGGTAAGGAGGAAGAACGGTTACCGCTGCATTGCCTTTACCCTTAACATTGTCTAACTCCGCCACTAAAGCGGGAGTCTGGTAGACCTCTTTTTTCAAGGCGGAAGCGCTTAGTTCATCCCCGTTGATGGTCAGGGATTCCAAGCCGGTTGATGAATTGGCGATAAAGTCCTGGGAAGCCTTTTTGAGTTCAATTTCCGTAATGGCTGTACAGGGCTTGCGATTGCCAAGGTTGACATTTTTGTTGGTCACACAAACTTTGACAAAGGTGGCTTCATAGGGTGTGGGGAAGCTGTAGGTATAGGGCCTAACTCCGGTATTTCCCGGACCGGGAAGCTCATCCCCTATCGTTTCCTCCGCTTCCACCTTGACCCAACTTCCTTCCTCCCCGGATGGGGACACATAAATCTCCGTTGTTCCCGGATCAGGATACCTGGCAGACCAATTATCTCTGGAAAAATGCATGACAACCTGACCCAAGGCAAAGGAAGTGTCGTAGCGGAAGGTGATTTCAGCGGTGTTGTCGCCATTCTGTGAATCCTCATAATTGGACCACTGGCTGGTATTGGGCCCACTGGAAACCGGATGGTAGGCCGTACTTCCATCATTGATGGCTGCGAGAGAGTCGGAAGGAATCTTCCCGTCCGTGGTGACCTCGGCCGCTTGAGAAGAAACACTGTCGCCGATAGAGACGGTTGCCTTCTCCACACGTATCGTGGCCGTAACGTCGAGTTTTTGCCCCAAGACCTCAGCACTTCCGGGAATGGTGACCAGGCCTTCCTGATTGTATACGGCATTCTCGGGTTTTTCCCAATTCACGGCAAAGGTGGTCGATAAGATGGTCCCATCCGGCATGACGACAGGGCGACGGTCCGGCAAAACGGGAGGCTTGCCCAAAGGAGTGAGGGCGGAATAGTTAAGGAGGGCAGCAACGTCATCGATCACATTGACCGTAACAAAGACCTTTCCTCCCCCTTCCAGCTCTCCCTCCACAGTGAAGGAGCCGGGCTTGGCCAATACGTCTTCGGGAATCTCTTTCCAACGAACCGACTTCATCGCTTTGCTTCCATCGGTATAGCGGACTTCAACCTGGTCAGCCAGGACAGGCCGGTTATTCTTTTTTACATAGTAGTTTTTGGAATAGAAGAAGCTATCAATTTCCTTCTCGGCTGAAGATCCCGATTCTGATGCCTGCGTATTGACCGTAACTGAGGAGGCGGTTAAACCTTCCCCACTTGCGGTCACCGTGAATGACCCGCTGGTCTTGGTTGACCGGACAATCGCCAGGACCTTCCCACTGAAAGCCCGGCGGTTGTCCGCCTGGTAGGGATCATGGTCAGGAGAACTTCCGTTATCCACGCCGACAAGAACGCCTTCTCCCTTTACGGAGAAACTGATCCGGTTATCCGCATTTCCTACCGGATTGCCCTTGGCATCGAGGATGTCCACCTCCACATAGCAAAGGTCCTTACCATCCGCTGAAAGGCTGGTCCGGTCCGCCTTGGCCGAAAGGACTGCCGGAGGACCGGCTGTCTGAACAACATTTCGACCCAGGGTGTTTTCAATAGGCCTGCCGTCCTTATCATAAGCCACTGCTTCCAGGCGACCCTCCTCAAAGGGAACCTGCCAGGTCATATATAGGTTCTGGTGACCTTCTTTCCCCTCAACCGTCTGATAGGTATAGCCGGCATCCGTTGTTTTTTCTACAAAAGACTGTTTCCCAAGCGACCTTCCGTTGAGGAAAAGTTCGACGGAGGAAGCATCGGAATAGACAACCACTTCAGCCTTCCCTCCGGATAGAGCAAGGTCCTCCTTGTTCCATGTCGGTAGGAGGTGGAGGGTCCTTACCTTATCATTCCACAAACTTTGATAGAGATAGTAGGAATCCTTGGGGAATCCTGCTGTGTCAATAATCCCGAAATAGGAGTTCTTGGGGTTGGTCTCAAAATTACCTGCACTCGGCCCCGGATCTGTTTTATTCCAGGGTGTGGGTTCTCCAATATAGTCAAATCCGGTCCAAACATATTCGCCGGCAACAAAGTCCCGGGTGATGACATCATACCAGGCCTGGCTGGCCAGGGCTCCCCAGGGCACTCTGGATTTATCGTAGGAGGTCAACTGGCGAGTGGCGTCGTACCTTCCCCCACCCCCTTTATGATAATAGACACCCCGGCTGTTTACCGAAGAAGCGGTCTCGGACCCATAGAGTTTCCAATCCGGGTGGTTGGAATGGAGGCGGTCATAACTCCACCCATCGGAATAGTTGGTCCCGGAAGCCCCGCCGGCCGCCGTGAGTAAATTGGCAATTTGGACATGTTCCCATCCGCCGTTTTTTACAGCATTGCTTCCGATGGTCAGGTTCCGGCTATCATCCGCTTCCTGCGCCCAACGAATCAGGTCCGGTGCCTTTGCCGCATAGCCACTGCCTCCGGCTCCTTCCTGAATTTCATTTCCCAGGGACCACATCACCACCGAGGGGGCATTTTTCGCTTTACCAATGGTGGATTTGATATCAAATTCCGCCCAGGTCATCCCTTCCTCTTTGCCCAGGATGGTGTTGTCCCCTTCGATAGGCCGGTTGAACCATGCGGAATAGTCGTTGCGATTCCCATTTTTGGCATGCATCCAGCCGTCAAAAAGCTCATCAATAACCAACATTCCCTTTTCATCACAAAGCTCCCGGAAAACATGGGCTGCAGGGTTATGGGTAACACGAATGGAGTTGCAGCCCATATCTTTTAAAAGCTCGATCTGGCGTTCCATGGCCCGACGGTAGGCAGCCGCACCAAGAGCACCTTGGTCATGGTGGAGGCAGACGCCTTTGAGCTTGATCTTTTGCCCGTTGAGATAGGCTCCCGTCTTGGGATCTATGGAAAATGTACGGTAGCCGAAGACGGTTTCTTCTGTATCTACGATCTTGTCCGCAAGCTTGACCTCCGTCCGAAGGAGGTAGAGGGCAGGGTTCTCTATGGACCAGAGTTCCGGTGAACGGGCCTCAATCGTGCCCTCGAAGGATAGGGAAGCCTTTCCGGCCAGGCTCTTTGCCGGAAGAGTCACGGTCCCGATGGCTGTCTCCTCCCCCTTCTTATAAATGGTATGGGTCAGGCTGACGTCTTCTGCCTCTTCCCCTTCATTTGTTATAACAGTTTCAATCTTTGTGGTCACATTCCCACCCATTTCATTGGCCAGCTTGGGCGTGGTTACTGTGACCCCGTTTTCTTTCACATGGACCGGGTCCGTCACCGTCATAAAGACGCTCCGGTAAATCCCGCTTCCGGAATACCAGCGGCTGGACGGTGTCCTATGGTCCACTTTGACAGCAAGAGTATTTTCTTTTCCTACTACCACCTTGTCCGTAATATCAAAGGAAAAGGGAGAATAGCCGTAGGGATGGGTCCCTAGCTTTTGCCCGTTCAAATAGACGGTGGCATTCATATAAACGCCGTCAAAGTCCAGGCGGATCGTCTTTCCCTCGGTACTGGGATCGAGGACAAAATGCTTGCGATACCAGCCGGTACCGCCCGGTAAGAAGCCGCTTTCCGCTTCCATGGCGGAGGAGTAGGTCTGGGAAATACTGTAGTCATGCGGAATAGAGATGGATTCCCAGCTTGAGTCATCAAAGTCGACGGCTGCCTGGTTGTCCCCATCTCCTCCAAGCTGGAACTTCCAGTTATCATCAAAATTCTGCTTGCGAAGGCTTGAACTGAAGCTATTATTGTAGACCACTTCCGGCTCAGAGGTCATCTGGTTTGCAGAGGCTGACCGCCCGGGTCCATCCTCCTCACCCAGAGCATAGGCACTGTTGCCTGCTCCGGTGAAAGCCAGCACTCCGGCCATAAAAAAAGCCCAAGCGCGGGTTAACGTTTTCTTCCTCATCGGCAATCCTCCATATCAATACTAAAAATACACCCTACAATATCAGTCCCTTTGATTATACTCGAGAATAAAAATGTCTTCCACTTTAGTCAGCTTTACAGCAAACCGAAAAGAAGTGAGATTCTCATGAAGGTTTTCCTGAAAATCCATAAGTCGGAGTGACTTTCCCCAGCTAAAGGGGTAAAACAAAAAGAAGAATGAAAGGAAGGAAATCAATGAAAACAATTAACATTGCACAAGGCCCCCGGGATGTCTCCCGGATGATCCTCGGCTGCATGAGGATGCCGGAGCTATCTGCTAAAGATGCGGCAGAGATGCTGGAAACCGCCTATGACCTGGGCATCAACTATTTTGACAATGCCACCTGCTATACGGATGGAGTGGCGGAAACCCGGTTCGGGGAGGGCTTGAAGGCCTCCCAGCTCAAGCGTGAGGACCTGATTATCCAGACCAAATGCGGTCTTTGCTTTGACCGCAATGAATTCGACTGGACCAAGGAGAATATCCTGGAAAGCGTGGATGACAGCCTCCGGAGGATGGGCCTGGACTACCTGGACGTCCTCCTCCTGCACCGTCCGGACCTCCTTTATGATCCGGAGGAAGTGGCTGAAGCCTTCGATCTCCTGGAATCTTCGGGTAAGGTCCGCCATTTCGGTCTCAGCAATGTCCCGCCCATGATGGTGGAGGTCCTCAAGAAATATGTCCGCCAGCCCCTGGTCATCAACCAGCTCCAGCTTTCCCTGGAACAGTCCCAGCTTATCGACCAGGCTTTCTATATCAATAACCTCTCCACCGACCGGTCCATTGACCGGGACAACGGCCTCCTGGACTATTGCCGTCTCCACGACATCACCATCCAGGCCTGGTCCCCCCTCCAATACGGAATGATCGGCGGCTGCTTCCTGGACCACCCCGACTACCCGGAACTCAACGCCGGCCTGGACAAGCTGGCTAAAAAATATGGGGTGACTAAGGCAGCCATCGCCCTGGCCTGGATTCTCCGCCATCCTGCTAACATGCAGGTCATTGTCGGCACCATGAATCCCAGCCACCTCATGGAATCCGTCGAGGCCCTCTCCATCCGTCTGACCCACCGGGAATGGTATGAACTCTACCTGGCTTCCGGGAAATTCCTGCCCTGATGGATAAAAAATGGCGAAGATGAAGCCTGTCCAGAGTAAATGGCCTAAAGACTAGCTCTTGGAAAGAAAAAGAGAGATAAGTGCAAGGAATTGCACTTATCTCTCCAAACCCACATTTTTGGGCTGCCTGATTATTCCTGTTCATTTCTCCGGTATCACCGCAAAGATGGGTGAAAATTAGGAACATTCCATTCGATATGTCTTGTTATACTTACTTTATTTTACTTCTCTTGATACTTCCTTAGAAATTGCGACGTCGCAGAAAAAAAGCAACACGGCCAAGACAAGCACTCTTCGCAACAGGGCCAAAGGCTCGGCTATCCTCTGCTTCATCCCGCACATCCGCTAATAAAAAAACTTCTTCCTCAGAAAGTGTGGCTTTACCGGAAAAACCACCTTCATAGAGCTTTGTTTCTCCTTGGGCGTAGTCTTCAATCTGTAGAACGCCGTTCACCCAGAGTCCTTCTTCCGTGATTTCGACCACATCCCCACCGAGAGCAACTACACGGCGAATAAGGATCTTTCCGTCTCTCTCTACCGCAGCCAGATCATGAATCTGAAAATCTTTATTCCAATGATCTACTAATAAGAGATCACCTGCTTTTACCGCTGGAGTCATGCTGTTTTCATCGTACTTAACCCATTGAAACAACACCGTAAACAGCAGTAAAAGGATCAGCAGAAAAGCCAAACACTTCAGTAAAATCGAAGAAATGAGCTTAGTTATTTCCCATTTTTTCTGCTGAGTCAAGGTTCGACCTCATCTCTCTTGCTCTTCCTTTTATAGGATAGAAGTAACATGAAACATCCCACACTCAGTGCAAGAAGGAGCGCAGTCTGATACGGAAAGGGATCTCCCATAGGCGGTGTCTTTTCGGGAGTAGACTCGGGATGTTCCGGTTTTGATTGGCCACCCGGTTTATCCTCTAAACGCTCATGAATAAAGCTCAAACCTTTCACTTTGTAACCATCTTCACCTTTTAGAATGAGCACAGCCTTCCACTCGCCCGTATAGGTAGGCAAGACGTGTATCTCTATATTGTATACCTTGCTATCTACTTGATAGCTAAAACGATCGGATTCATATGAGTTACAGCGCAAGACATATTGATACGATCCCGGCTTTGAAAAGGAAATCGGGCCAATTATCTTTCTTTCTTCATCCCCTATCGAAAAGTTGTATTTGTCTCTTTTACCTTCCGGTAAGGGAGCGCCTTCTTTTGCCATTAGCGTATAGAAGAAAAGTGGATGATCTGCATGATCACGACGATGGATTTCCTGCTCTACCGGTATGGAGAATAAAATGGAGTCCCTCGCCTCAGCCGCCATCGATGAACAGGGCAAGACAAATGGAAACAGGAAAAGAAGAGCTAAGCAGAAAAGATGCACGGTTCTTTTTCCTGGCCTTTTACGTTTTGCCCGGCGGTATTCAAATCCATTCTTCATATTCCACCTCAATCCAAAACACTTGGACGAAAACAAACAACAATAATTTCTCTAATCTACTCTCTATTCACCTCAGTATTATCATTTCCAATTCCCTCTTGAATAATACGCAACTTATGTTTGCTATATCCATAGAGGACAAGAAGGATTAGGAAAAAGGCGATGAGGATAATCCAAATTATCCTTGGGCCAAAGTTCATCTTTTCTTCGACCCCAGGGAAAACTGAATTGTCTTCAGCAAAGGGATTGGAAAATATCTCCTGCCTCCGCTCTGCAACCACAATCTGTCTACCTTCTGTCTCTTCCGTACAGGTGCTTAAAATAACAAGCTGGGCTTTTTTTTCTTCTTCCTCTGATAAAAGAGAAAAACGATCATGAATGGCGAGCTCTTTCAAATGCGAAAAATAGCTCCTCCAATCTTCACCCTCAAAGGTGAAGCGATAAAGCTCTCGATCGTCAGCCTCTGTCCGTAAATAGGATAATATGCGTAAGCCGTAATGCCTTCCGGAAACATAGAGGTCGCCGTATAAATGGCTGTCGAAAAAAGATCCTTCAGCAAAATTACCCAGATCTCCAAACATGGCATGATGGGCCATGTGGTGTCCGTAAAGGATAACAAGGCTCTCGGAAAAATCGGATTGATTTCTTGCATCGAGAAAAATACTTCCTGCAGCGGAATAGCCGCCAAGAGGATCCGTCGTCAGGTAGCGTACATTATCTTTCGCCTGCATGATCGGATAATCGATGCTTGTGCCGAAGATCTCTAGCCAGCCGACCAGCTCTTCATTCTTCTTTCTCAGTTCTTCATAACCATAACCCGGTTCTTGGCCTTTTTTTTCTGGCTTATAGGGAATATAGTTCTTTGGTTCAGCGGCATCATAAATCTGTTGGACATCCCAAAGGCCATACAAGCCGAAGGACACGAGAACAAATAAAAAGACCAAAGCCAGATAATCAATAAGACGAGAAAGGAAGGATAGACACGAGTAGATTATTTTTCTCATTCCTATTCCTTAAGCAAAAGCTTCATCCGCTCCGCTAATGCGGAGCGGATGAACCTGCAACTACCGCAGTGCTTTCTTTTTCTTCAGTCCAACAAAGAGTAATACAGCTAAGCCAGCAACACCAATCAATGTCATTGCCATGAAGGAGGTGTTATTCGTAGTTAAGCCCGTCGGAGCACTGGTCTGATCTTTATTGTTCATGGCTTCAACCTTATTAATGCCTTGATCAGATACCATGACTGTGTTCGCATTTGTAGCCGCTCCACCACCACTTACTGACTGATAACTTAAAGTATGACCCTTAGGATCAGTTTCTGTAGCTGTTAATTCGCTACCAACAATTGCCTTTTCAAATACAAGGGCCTGTCCATGTTTCAGTTGGACAGTAAATGCTGTTCCATAAGTCACTTCAAAATAACCGTTCGCGTCCGCAGTAATTCCATTGGCAGTCAAATCGGTTTCGTATTTCAACGTCCGTGAATTATAGATCCGAGCTCTTGTAGTCAAAGTGGCAGGCTCTCCCTGTGCGCCATCTACCACATGAATGTTTTCCGGTGCCTTTAATTCAATGCTAAATGGGAAGTAGACGTTCTTATCTCCTAAATCGCCGGTCACGGTTTTAGAAACGAAGAGGCCTCTCTTTTCCAGTGGCTTGTCTGGATTTTCCTTAACCTCTTTATTGTATTCATTGGCGAAGCGAATACCATTGTCTTCACCCTCTTTGTAGTAATTCTCCTGCTTTTCACCATTTGCTACTGTACCGTCATCATTCGCCATCTTCTTAACACGGACGGAAAGAATGCGATAACCCTCAGCTTTAGGGTTGGACTCAACGACAAAAGTAACTTCGTATTTGGCCTTTGATGTGACCAGATGATCGACGTAATCCTCACCATCATGCTGAGTATAACTTGTCTCGGTTTCTGTCAGTGTGTAAGTATATTCACCGCTGGCTGTGAAAGGTTGCTTCTTCTCAATTTCGGTAATGATGTCATTTGAGGTTTTTAGACCTTTTTCGCTATCTTTGTAAGAAAGCTTGATCGGGTCTAAATTGAGCTCCGGAGCCCCATTTTCAGGCTTAAAGGTAAAGGTAAAATCCAGAGCCGGATGTGTTGCGTCGCCAATTACTTGAAAATCTTTGGTGATAAAGAACTTCGGTAAAATCTTTAGTTGCATGGGGAGAATCATTTTTCCGCCCTCTGCATAAGTGAGAGTCGATGTGAAATCAACAATTCCCGGCTTGTTGGATATGCCTGTGGCTTGGATACCAAGAACTTCACCAGAAAAATCCTGAAAATGACTGCCTTCCGGCTTCTCACCCACAATCTCATAGCCAAGGCTTTCCAAGGCGTCCTTGCCTTCAGTCATCAAAAGTGAAAAGTCGGTACCACCCTGTTTAAGAATATTATCCACAGGTGCAACGTTTGGCCCCAAAGTATCCTTGGATCCTAATTTTGTGGAAAAAACAATTCTCCCACCTTCAATGTGGTCAGCGAGATTAATTTCACGATTAAGGTCAATTAGCACCCAAAAAGTGTGAATATCACTATCAATAACTGCAAAAGGGCGGATCACCGGTTCATCATCAAACTGAATTGGTCCTTTGATATTGTCGGGTTCTAATATTGTAGCTTCCCCTTTTACGTCTTCTGCCTGAGCCGCTTGAGCGCCTCCAACCAGCACGAAAATCAGTGCCAAGAACAAAGCTCCTGCTCGCTTTATCCAAGTCTTCCTTGCTTTCATCGTTGTCTCCTTTCACAACATGAATCATACCTGCCAGTAATTCGCTCTCATCCCGGCATCCTTTGGAAATACTATTATTAGTATACTTCGATAATCATAAATTAACAAGCTTATAACATTTCTTACAAATTATCCTATTTTATCAATACTATTAACTGGTTTTCTAAGCAAATTCCCCTTTAAAAGCTTGTCATAGTATAATAAGAAGTAAGTTGTTCCCCATGATGGCCAAGTATCTTTTGCTTGCTTCAATAGAAAAGGAGACAAAATGCCCATTATTGACCAGACCGATCCCCGGGCCATGGCCCGGTACGAAGACTTCATTGCCCACTCCCCCCACGGGGTCCTTTACCAGTCCATCCACTGGGCCCATGTCAAAGAGAATTGGACCCCGGACTATATCACGGTGGAGGAGGATGGAAAAATCATTGCCGCTCTCTCCATCATCTCGGTCCATAACCCCGAGGGTTCTTTTTCCTATGCCGTCAGGGGGCCGGTCTGTGACGTCTACGATATCGACCTGGTCAATCGTCTCGTCGAAGAGGCCCGGCCCGTCCTGAAAGAGAGGCAGAGTTTCCTCCTCCGGATGGACCCGGAGGCCCGCTATGACGAAGAGTTAATTAAGATTTATGAAGAAGCGGGTTTCCTCGTCCGGTCCCGGTCCTGCCCCATCCACTCCTTCTCCAACCCCCGCCTCAACATGGTGGTCTACCTGGACCAGGATCCCGAAGACCTCATCATGACCTTCGAAGGCCGCTTCCGGTCCAAGATCCGCCGTGCTTTTAAAAAGGGGGTGGAGGTCGCGATTTATCAGAAGGATGACCCGGGATTTGATGAGGTCTTTGACCGCTTCTATGAGATGACGGGCATCATGGCCGAGCGCCAGGAAATTGGCTACCGGCCCAAGGACTACTACCACCGCCTCTTCGAGGCCTATGAAAATACCTATCTCTATGAAGCCAGCCATGAAGGGGACCACCTGGCCTCCTGTATTGTCATCAACTACAACGACAAATCCCTCTACCTCTATGCGGCCTCGACCAATGAGAAGCGGAACCTCAACGCCTCCACCGCCATGAACTGGAAGGCTATTGAAGATGCGACCCGGGCCGGTTATAAGGAATATGACATGACCGGGGTCTGGTCCTTGGATGAGGACGATGGCCTCTACCGCTTCAAGAAGCAATTCACCGGTGAGCGGGGAATCCGGGAGTTTGTCGGTGAGTTCGACTGGATCCTGGACCGGGATGCCTATGAGGCCTTTATGGAGGTCCAGAAGAAGAAATAAAACCGGAAAAGAAAGGGGAAGGCCTATGATCTACACGCTGACTCTAAACCCGGCCATTGACCTGGTTGTCCAAATCCCCCGCATCGATTTAGGGGAGACCAACCGGATGGACCGGGCCTACTACCTGCCGGGAGGAAAGGGAATCAACGTTTCCCGTCTCCTCCACAACCTGGGCATGGAATCCCTGGCCCTTGGCTATATCGCCGGCTTCTCCGGGAGGGAGATCGACCGGGTTCTTCGGGAGGAAATGGACATCAATACCGACTTTATTGAAGTCAGCCGGGGCTTTACCCGGATCAACCTGAAGATCAAGGCGGGAGAAGAAACCGAAATCAACGGCTTGGGCCCGGACATCGGGCCGGAAGAAGTCCAGGCTCTCTATGACCGTTTGGACCGGGTGAAGTCCGGGGACTTTCTCTTCCTTTCGGGCTCCATCCCTGCCAGCCTGGGCAAAGACTTTTACCAAAAAATCATGGAAAGCTTGGCCGGAAGAGGGGTGGAGGTCGTGGTGGATGCGACCGGGAAAAGCCTGACTTCCACCCTCCCCTACCGGCCCTTCCTGGTCAAGCCCAACCGGCGGGAACTGGAAGAGCTCCTGGGCCATGAAGTGGTGGGCCTGGACCAAATCAAGGCAGGCAGCCGGGAACTTCAGGAAATGGGAGCCCAAAACATCATCATCTCCCTGGGCGGGGAGGGGGCCTACTTCTTCTCCTCGGATGGCCAGGACCTCTATCTCCCCGCCCCTAAAGGTAAGGTTATTGATACTGTAGGATCCGGCGATTCCATGGTGGCGGGTTTTGTCTATGCTTCATGCAAGGACTTTGCCCCCCTGGACGCCTTTGCCTTCTCTGTCGCTTGCGGGTCCCAATCCGCCTTCTCGCGGGGCCTGGCCCAAAAAGATGATGTCTTTGCCCTATACAAAAAAGTGAAAGGAGAAATGAAGGATGAGAATCATTGACCTTTTGGATCCTCGCTCCATCGGTTTGGACCGTAAGCCTTCCGACAAACAGGATGCCATCGAAAGCCTGGTCGGATTGATGGAAAAGTCCGGAAAAGTAAGGAACAAAGAAGACTACCTGGCTGACGTCCTCAAACGAGAAGCTTCCGGGACCACCGGCGTGGGTGAGGAGATCGCCATCCCCCATGCCAAGTCCTCCTGAATGAAGGAGCCCGGCTTGGCCGCTATGACGGTCACTGAGGGGATGGACTTTGACTCCCTGGATGGGGATGATACCAAGCTCTTCTTCCTCATCGGAGTCCCCGAAAACTCCAATGACGACCATCTGAAGCTCCTCTCCCGCCTCTCCACCATGATGATGGACCCCGACTTTAAAAAGAATCTCCTGGAAGCCCCGGATCCCCAGTCCTTCCTGGCCGTGATTGAGGAAACGGAAAAGGCCCGTTTTGGCCAGGAAGAAAGCAAGCCGACTGATGAACCGGCCCCTGCCGGTCCGGATTCAACAAAGAAGTCCACCTATGACCTGGTCGGGGTAACCGGCTGTCCTACAGGGATCGCCCACACCTTCATGGCCAAGGAAGGGCTCATGAACAAAGCTAAAGAGATGGGCCTGACCATGAAAATTGAAACCCACGGATCGACGGGAATTGAGAATGCCTTAACCCCTGAGGATATTGCCGGGGCAAGGGGGGTCATTGTGGCCGCCGACGTTTCGGTGGAAAAGGACCGCTTCAACGGCAAACCCCTGGTTGAAACCAAGGTGGCCAACGGGATCAACAAGCCGGAAGAACTGATCAACCGGGTCCTTTCCGACCAGGCTCCCCTCTACAAGGCCAAGGGTGAGGGCACTTCCACGGAAACTTCCGACCAAGAATCCTCCTCCATGATGAGCGCCTTCTACAAGCACCTCATGAACGGGGTTTCCCATATGCTCCCCTTCGTCGTTGGAGGCGGAATCCTCCTGGCCATCTCCTTCCTCCTGGATGACTTTTCCATCGACCCGGCCTCCTTCGGGTCCAACACCCCTCTGGCCGCCTTCTTCAACCGGACCGGGTCAGCTGCCTTCGGCTTCATGCTCCCCATCCTGGCGGGCTTCATCGCCATGTCCATTGCCGACCGTCCGGCACTGGCTGTGGGCTTCGTAGGCGGCTACCTGGCCAATACCGGGGGTGCCGGCTTCCTGGGCGCCCTCTTGGCCGGCTTCCTGGCCGGCGGCATCATCCTGGTCCTCCGCAAGCTGACCGCCCCCATCCCCAAGACCATGGACGGGATTAAACCCATGCTCCTCTTCCCCGTTCTCGGCATCCTGGCCATGTCCGCCACCATGATCTTCCTCCTCAACCCGCCCCTGGCCCAGGTTAACCGGGCCATCAGCCAGTGGCTTAATAACCTGGGTGGGTCCTCCAAGGTCCTCTTAGGCCTCCTCTTGGGCGGGATGATGTCCATCGACATGGGCGGGCCCATCAACAAGGCGGCCTATGTCTTTGGCACGGCCTCCCTGGCCCAGGGATCTTCCCCCGTCATGGCCGCTGTCATGGTGGGCGGAATGGTTCCCCCCATCGCCCTGGCCCTATCCATGATCCTCTTTAAGAATAAATATACGGCGCGGGATAAGCAATCCATTCCTTCCAATATCATCATGGGCCTGTCCTTCATCACCGAGGGAGCCATCCCCTTTGCTGCCGCTGACCCCCTCCGGGTCATTCCGGCTTCCGTCGCCGGTTCCGCCGTGGCCGGCATGCTTTCCATGATTTTCGGCTGCTCCATCCGAGCCCCCCACGGAGGGATCTGGGTCATCGGAGTCATTGACAACCCCTTGGGCTACCTGATTGCCCTGGTCGCCGGCTCCGCCGTCGCCTGCCTACTCCTGGGCCTTTTGAAAAAAGACCTACCCCAAGACCAATAATTCATTAAAAAGGAGAATCTATGAAAAAAGCATTGATTGTGGTTAATCCCCATTCCGGGGAGGACCAAGCTGATGAATTTGCAGAGAAACTTCAGGCCATCCTTCGAGATCGCTATGAAGAAATCACGATTAAGGAGACAAAAGAGGAGGAGGATGTTGCCCGTTTCTCCGAAGAAGCCGTCCGAGAAAAGTACGATGCCCTCTTCCTCATGGGTGGGGATGGGACCATCCATGACGGAGTCTGTGCGGTTGCTCCCCATGACTACCGGCCCATCATCGGGGTAGTTCCCATGGGGACCACGAACAATCTTGCCGGTATGCTGGGCTTTTCCAATAACTATGAAGAAGCGATTAACCAGTTCAAAGATATTGAACCGGCCACCATCGATTTAGGAAAGGTGAACGACGATTACTTTATCACCTCGGTCAATATGGGCCCTCTCTTTGAGAATATCGCAGAAACCTCCGGCGATGAGAAGGAAAAAGAGGGGAACCTGGCCTATATAAAAAGAGCCCTGGATTCCCTGGGGGACCAGGAAACCATCCCTTTCACCCTCCAGGTTGATGGAGAGGACCTCTCTGACAACTATTCCCTGATTATTATTGCCCTGGGTAACGCACTCGTTCGCGTACAAAATCTCTTTCCGGATGCCGATCTGGAAGATGGGAAGCTCAACCTCCTCGCTCTCAAAGCCTCATCCGCTTTTGATAAAATCAAACTCATTCCCAAACTCCTTTCAGGGGACAACTTGAAGGAGACGCAGGAAAACCTGATTCACCGAAGCTTTCAAGAAGCCAGGATCTCCGTTGGGGAAGGACATGATTCCTCTGTCATCCTGGTTGATGGCGATAAGGGAGGCTCCTATCCTTTGAATATCACCCTTCTTCCCCATTACCTCCGGGTTTTTCGGGCAAAAGAAGACGAAGCATAAACAAGGCAAAAAAAAGGGGAAGCGAACTCCATGTTCGCTTCCCTCTTTTTTTATTTCTCGATCAGCCGGGCTCCATCCCCAACCTCCGAGATGATGAATTCGCCCTCTCGGCCGGTTTCTTTCTTATAGGCCGAACCAACCCGGACCTTGAAGTCCTCAATGGCTTCTTCCCTTACGATGGCAATGGCACAGCCGCCGAATCCGGCCCCGGTCATCCGGGCTCCATAGCAGGCCGGGTGGGCATTGGCCGCTCCGGTGATGGCATCCAACTCCGGTCCGGTCACCTCATATTCTTCGCGGAGGGCCTTGTTGCCGGCCCGGAGAATCCGGCCCAGCTTGACCAGGTCCTGGTCCTTCAAGGCCTGAACGGCTTCCTTGACCCGGATATTCTCCTCCACCACATACTTGGCCCGCTTCCTTAGGATGGGATCCTGGATCTTATCCAGGAGAGGAAGGTCCTCCTTCCCCAGGTCGCAGAGATGGCGGATGTCCCTGTCCTTCTTGAGGATGTCCAAGGCCTTTTCACACTCGGCCCGCCTCTCGTTGTACTTGGAATCCTTTAAGGCCCTGGGCTTCCTGGTATTCATGATCACAATTCTTGCCCCCTTGAGTTCAAAGGGGACGTAAGTATGGCTGGGGACGGAAGTATCCAGGACCATGGCGTAGTCCTTCTTGCCGAAGCCGATGACATACTGGTCCATGATCCCCGTGTGGAGGCCGAAGAATTCATTCTCGCACCAGACGCCCGAGCGAACCATATCCATCCGGTCCACCTTTCCCCCTGCCAAGAAGTGGTCAAAAATGACGGCGAAGAGGAGCTCAATGGAGGAGGAAGAAGAAAGACCGGCTCCGTTGGGGATATTCCCATAGATGAGAATATCCAGTCCCTGACCTTTTTTCTCCTGACCGTAGCCCAGGTCCTCCAAATAGCGGAAGACCCCGATGGGGTAGTTGATCCAGCCCCTTTGGTTGTCATAATCCGGAAGGGGGTAGGCGACCTCTCCGAAGGATTTGAGATTGAGAGAGCCCAGGCGAAGCTTGCCCAGGTCGTTGGGCCTAGCCAGACCGTAGGTTCCTATGGTAATGGCACAGGGAAAGACCTGGCCCCCATTGTAGTCGATGTGCTCCCCGATCAGGTTGATCCGAGAGGGAGCAAAGAAAAATTTTCCCTCCGGTCCCGGCCCCATCTTTTGATCCATGACCCGGCTCAGTCGGTCAAGAATTTGCCCTTTATTTTCTCTTGCTTTGGTCATAAAGACTCCCTTCTTTTTGGTCACCCGGGCCCGCCGGATCCTCATCCAGGTCTTGTATCGTCAGTTCCACCTGCCAGGTCATTTCCCGGCCTGCCTCCAGCCAGTCCCCGGTCCCATTTTCCAGTGCCCGGTCCAGCCGGTCATAGTAGCCATTGGATGGCTCGATGGCCAGGTTTTTCTCTCCCATATAGCCCCCCGTGGTGATCCAGACCCCCAGGTAGGGGAAGAGGTCCTGGTCATAGTGGAGATGGACAGCCAAGCCGGCATCCGGGTAAAGAACCCCGGTTGGCCCCTTGGGGGCCTTCCCCTCATAGTAGAACTTATAGGTATGGTTATCCACAAGACCGGATAAGATCCGGGGGTCAAAATCCCAGACTTCCTCATTCTGGACATTCTTTACGGAGAAGGGCTCCGGGAGGACCAAGACCCCATCCCGAGAAAAGCGGAGGAGGCCATGGAGGGTCCAAAGCCAGGGATAGGACCGGTCCCCATGGTTGGTCAGGCGGTAGTCCAGGCGGACTCCCCGTCCTTGGAGAGAAACTTTTCTTTCCAGGGTCAGGGGCATGGAGGCCAGGTCAACCCGGCAGGTGACCTCCCCTTCTCCTGTCCCAACCAGCTTCCAGGTCTGGGACCACACCTCCCCATGGTCAAAGGTCTCCAAGGGTGGGTCCTGGACCCGGCAAGGGTCGATTGTCGGGATGCAGTCGTCCAGGCCTGACCGGTCGTGGTGGGAGAAATCATCTCCTATTGTTCGAGGTCGGTAAATTTTCCCCAGCTTCCCTGGCCGGCTCCAGTCCCCCTCCTCGAAAGTCGAAGGTTGGAAGAGGCACTCCACTCCCTTGGCCTTGTCGAAAAGGGAGGCCAGCTTAAAACCCCGGTCCGGAAGGAGGACCAGATGAAGGTCCTCATTCTCCAAAAGAAAAGGTTCAAGGGGGGGATTGGCCCCCTCCTGAACCCTTGATTGTTCATTGGTGATTCTTTCTTTTTTACCGTCCATGAAAACGCCTCAAAGACTATTTCTTCCGCATGGTCTTGCGGATATCGAGGGCAACAGCGATGACGATGACGGCACCCTGGAAGATGTTGGTCATTTCCGGAGTGATGCCCAGGAACTGGAGGCAGGTCTTCAAAAGTTCGAAAACCAGGACGCCCAGGAGGACGCCGGGGACCGTTCCTACGCCGCCGGCGGTGGAAACGCCACCGATGGTGGCTGCTGCAATGGCTTCCAGCTCGTAACCGGTTCCGGCGGAAACAGCTGCTGACCCGGTTTTAGCGGTCAGAAGGAATCCGGCCAGACCATAGAGGAGACCGGCAATGGTATAAATTTTCAGCTTGGACCGCTGAGTATTCACGCCGGAGACTTCCGCTGCAATCTCATTGCCGCCGATAGCATACATATTCTTTCCGTAGGTGGTGTAGTTATAGATCACATACATGACTACGCCAACGAGAAGGGCAACAAAGAAAACCCAGGGAATAATCAAACCGCCAAGGGTCAAGCCTTGGGCACCGAAGCCGGTGAAGGTGTTATTGAGTGACCCGATGGGTTTATTCTGAGACAGGATCATGTTGGTTCCATAGATGGCAATCTGGGTACCCAGGGTGGCGATAAAGGGCGGAACATTCAGGAAGGCGACAACGCAGCCGTTCATCAGGCCAACCAGGGCACCTAGGGCCAAGGCAGCTAAAAGGGCGACGGGAATGGGCGATCCGGCAATGCCTTCATAAAGAACGCCGGGAGCTTCCGGACGTTGGAGCATAAGAGCAGTGAGCACTGAAGTTAAACCTACAACACGGCCTGCAGAAAGGTCTGTCCCTCGTGTGATCAAGCAACCGGAAACACCAAGAGCAATCACAAAGCGGACGGAAACATTGGCCAGGATATTCTTTAGGTTAATAAAGCTGACAAAGTTATCGGCGGAAAATGATGTGTAAATCACCATAGCGATGATGACGACGATCAAGGCGTTTTCGATCAGCCACTCTTTCACCGAAGGCTTGTGAGCTTCAGTTGGTTTTTTTATCTTTTCACTCATGAGATTCTCCTTCTACAGCATTTTTCGTCATGAACCGGGTAGCCAGTTCCATCACCTTCTCCTGGGTAGCTTCCTCAGCCGTGAGATAGCCGGAAATCCGACCTTCACACATGACCATGATCCGGTCCGACATCCCGATAATTTCTCCCATCTCCGAGGAAATCATGATGACCGATTTCCCCTCCTTGGACAGGTTATCGATAATCTCATAAATTTCATACTTCGCACCGACATCGATGCCTCGTGTCGGCTCATCCAGGATATAGATGTCCGGATCTGTAGCCAGCCAGCGGGAGAGAATGACTTTTTGCTGGTTGCCGCCGGATAGGTTGTTGATATGGGTAGCAGCGGAAGGGGTCTTAATTCGAAGGGCATCAATTCCCTTTGCGACCACCTCAGCCATCTTGGAGGTATTCAGGAGTCCGGATGACTTTTTATAACGGGACAAGGAAGAGATGGTGATGTTGTCCCCTACGCCCAGGACGCCGAAAATTCCCGATCCTCTTCGGTCTTCTGTCACCAGGGCCAGGCCGTTCTTAATGGCTTCTTTAGGAGAATCGATCTCCACCTTTTTCCCATTGACAAAAAGCTCTCCTCCGGGTTCATGGAGGCGGAGGCCGAAAATAGATTCCATGAGTTCGGACCGCTGGGCGCCGACCAAGCCGGCTACGCCCAGAACCTCCCCCCTCTTCAATTTAAAGGAACAGTCAACAAAGGAATGGGGGGTGGGTGAAGTGAAGTTTTTTACTTCCAAGGCGATATCGTCTTTGGACTCATCCACATGGTCCGGATATTGGTTGGTCAGCTCCCGGCCGACCATGTGGCGGACGATTTCCTGGTTGGAAATTTTCTTGGCATCAAAAGTGCCAACGTATTTTCCGTCCCGCATGATGGTGACATCATCTGCGATTTCTTTGATCTCATCCATCTTGTGGGAGATATAGATAATTCCGATTCCTTGCTTACATAAATTTCGAATAATACCGAATAAGGTGTCAACCTCGTTCATGGTCAAAGAAGAGGTCGGCTCGTCCATAATGACGATGTTGGCATGGTGGGAAATGGCCTTGGCGATTTCCACAGATTGTTGCTGGGAAATGGTAAGGTTGGCCAAAAGGGTGGTGGGGGGAACCTGGAGCCCAACGGTCTCCAAATAGCCCGCCGTCTCCTTGTTCATGGTTGCATGGTCCACAAAGCCTCTTTTGGTCGGATAGTCTCCGAGGAAGAGGTTCTCTGCAATGGTCATCATGGGGATAGGCTGGAGTTCCTGGTGGATCATGGAGATACCGGCGTCAATCGCTTCCTTCGACGTCGTAAAGTTAACACTTTTTCCCTGGTAGAGAATGTCTCCGCTGTCCTTTTTATAAATACCGAACAGGCACTTCATCAAGGTGGATTTCCCGGCACCGTTCTCCCCCATCAATGCATGGACCGTCCCCTTTCTCAAGGTTAAATTTGCATCATCAAGGGCTTGAACACCGGGAAAGGCCTTGTAAATATGTTTCATTTCTAGAATGATGTCATTCATCGATGGGCCCTTTCTAGGTCTGCGAAGAATCTTGAACAAGTTCCGCAGTAAAGTCCGGTTTAAAGAAAAAGAATCAACAAAACCGGCAATATATGGAAAAAAGGCACCGCTCAAGGGAGCGGTGCCCTATTCCCTATTGAATTACTTATTTGGCAGAATCACCATACTGCTCTTCGATACGCTTTGTGTATTCGTCAACAGATTCTTCTTTGTAGTCCAGGCGCTTGAGCTCAGCGTCTTCAGGCTTCAATACCTTGACGTAGTCATGCCAGTAGTAAGAAGAAACGTCGTTACCGTCTAAGAGTTTGATGGCAACTTCAGCAGCGGTGTGGGCCTGGTTGAAGTAGTCATTCAAAACGGTACCGGTAAATTCGCCCTTGCCCAGAAGTTCAACGACTTCAGGAAGAGCATCAACGCCGACCAGGTAGATGTCTTCGTTGACTTTGCGGCCGGCGCCATCGATAGCCTGCTTGGCACCCAGAGCCATTCCGTCGTTGTTGCAGAAGATAACTTCAACGTCTTTACCATACTGGGAAAGAGCATTGGCGGCGATTTCCTGACCCTTGGCCTGGTCCCAGTTTCCTCTCTGGGGTTCGCCCAGGGATTCAGCGGGGATGGTCTTCTGGAGGGTTTCTACGGAGTACTTGGTTCTCTGTTCAGCATCAACGTTACCGGCGTCACCCATGATCATGATATAGTTGACCTTGCCGTCGCCATTGATGTCACCCTTGTTCTCAAGAGCGGCAATCATTTCACCCTGGTAGATTCCGGACTGACGAGCGTCAACACCAACGTAGGTGGTCTTTCCGGGCCAGATTTCCATGGTTTCGGTATTGGCTTCGCGGTTGATCAGGACGACAGGGATGTTGGCCTGTTTAGCAGAATTGATAACCTGGTCAGCACCGGTCGGGTCGACGAGGTTGGCAATGATCAAGTCCTTGCCCTGAGCAATGAAGTTGTTGAGCTGTTCGGTCTGGGTGGCCTGGTCGTTCTTTCCGTCCTGGAATTCGACGTTGTAGGTCACGCCATTCTTTTCCCCGAGTTCCTTGAAGTACTTGGCCAGTTCTTCACGGTACTGGGTCATAAAGTTATCGTTGTACTGGTAAATAGCGACACCGATGTCATAGCTTTTACCTTCAGCCGGTTTTTCAGCAGGTTCTTCCTGGCTCTGGCTTTCAGCAGGAGCTTCGGAGCTCTCAGCGGGAGTTTTGTTGCCACAGGCGGCAAAGGTAATCACCATTGCAAAGGCAACAAGGATCATGAGTAACTTTTTACTTGTTTTCATTCATTCCTCCTTAGAATATAGCGATGCTTCCAGCATAACTATTTGTAAGACAACGTTTCCAACAGAGACCACAGATTATTCAAAATAATCTGTCCGCCCTATTGGAATTCGTCTTACTCATCTTACATTATTTTTACATCTTTGACAAATCTTTATGAGATCCAAACCAGTGAAAATGATCTCATGCTGTTCAATCCTTATTTTCTTTTTCGATCCTAAGTTTCTTCAATTGCCTCTCTTGATCTCTTTTCACATAAATAACGGCAATAAAATGTATTGCATTATTCAACACATTAATAGTTCCCCTTCTAGATAGCTGTATAATACTGGGCCTGGGCCATCCAAAGATCATGGTATTTCCCTTTCCCACCAGCAAGAAGGTTTTCGTGGGATCCTTGCTGAATAATCCTCCCCTCATCAAATACTGCAATTTCATCACAAAATTTACAAGAGGACAGACGGTGCGAAATAAAGATTGTTGTTTTATTTTGAGCGACTCGGTCAAACTTGCTATATATTTCTGCCTCAGCTATGGGATCCAAGGCTGCCGTGGGCTCATCCAAGACAATAAAGGGGGCATCCTTATATAGGGCTCGGGCAATGGCAATCTTCTGGGCTTCTCCACCTGACAAATCCACTCCCTTTTCCGAGAGATCCTTATAAAGCATGGTATCCAGTCCCTTTTCCATCCTGCACAATCTCTCCCCAAATCCGGCTTCCACCAGAGCATCTCGAGCTTTTTCCCGGTTATAGTTACTACGACCCGCCACGTTATTTCCTAGAGCTTGTGCCAAGAGCTGAAAATCCTGAAAGACAACAGCAAAGAAAGCCATGTATTCATCATAGTTATAGTCCCGGATGTCGACCCCATTAAGAAGGATTTGCCCCTCCTGGGGATCATAAAGACGGCAAAGAAGCTTGATAAAAGTGGTTTTCCCACTTCCATTTTCACCCACGATCGCTAGACGGTGCCCCTGCTGAAAACGAAAGTTGATATGGCGAAGGGCCCAAAGATCAGAACCCGGATATTGAAAAGAGACATCCCTAAATTCCACTTCATACCGGCGAGCTCTTTCCTTGTCAAGGCTTCGCTCTCCCTTTCCCATGGCATTGGGAATGTCCAAAAATTGGTAAATGGAGGTCAGGAATTCCGCATTGGTCTGCATATGGTTAACCGTTTCCAAGACCAGAGCGACATTTCCTGAGAAGGAGGTGACGGCCCGAACGTATTGGGTAACACTCCCAATCCCAAAGGCACCCCCTAAGGCTTTTAAGCAGACAAAAAGATAAATTCCACCGGATAAAAGGGCAGAGAGCCCTGCAGCGAAACCAGTCCTCAGCCCGACGGTAGTGGTTAGCAGTCGGTCAAAGTGTGAACCCACGCCAAAGATATTGACGGTATCCACATAATGGTCCATGAGGTCGCCCTGACGGTAGATCCGGCGGTCCATATCTTTTTCTTTATTTCCCAAGGGGATAAAACAAAAATGAGCGAATAAGCGGTTCCCGAACCTCGACTCCTCCGCCAAATCACTCCAAACGGAATTGGCCTTCTTGCCCAGGGCCGGCCCCAGAAAAGTCACGCCAAGAATGAAAAGGAGAATCATGGCGATGAAGGTCGGATGGTTAAGGAGGGTCAAATCTCCCCCCGATGGGGGAACCATTTGGGTAAACAGGCTGACCGTCAAAGCAAAGGCTGATAGGATCCCAAAAAGACCTTCAACCGCTTGAGAAAAATACATGGTCAGATAATCGAAACCCCACCCTCCCCAATTGGTACTTTGCTGAATTTGGGTGAAGAGGTCCCGGACTTCCTGTTTATCGCAGTCCGCATAATCCATCTGAAGAAATTTTTCCGTATAAAGAGACTCATATTGGTTATAAAAGAGTTCCTCTTTCACATTTTTCCACCGGTCCAAAACCGCCTGAAGGAAGTCAGTCGCAATCGTGATGACCAGGATGAGAATAACCCAGCGTCCCAAGACATCAGGTCGGCGAAAGGAAGCCAGCTCATTAATTAGCTGGGCGGAGAGCCAGATAGAGACATAGGGAGAAATGGCTTTTACTCCGGCGGCAAAGATGAAAGGGACGAAGCAGGCCGGAGAAAGCCGGTTCATGTCGGCCACCGCTCTCCGGTGGATGGCCAGGCTTTCCCGAAAGCCAATTGTGCTACTTTTGTTTTCCATTCCTCTCCCCTCCTTCCCGGTAATAGCGGCTTTGAACCTCAAAAAGATCCGCATAAGGACCACCTTTAGCGACCAGGTCCTCATGTTTTCCCTCTTCAAGAATGCCACCGTCAGCAATAAAAAGAATCCGGTCACAGAAGCGGGTGGAAGCCAAACGGTGTGAGATAAAAAGGGAGGTCTTGCCTGCCGTCATCCCCTCGTACTTTCGATAGATCTCGCTTTCTGCAAGCGGATCCAGGGCTGCCGTGGGTTCATCCAAAACAAGGATAGGACCATCTTTATAAAGAGCCCGAGCCAGCATCAATCTTTGGGTTTGACCGCCGGAAAGAACAATTCCGTCTAAATACACTTCCCGGCCAAGATGGGTGTCCATCCCCTTGGGGAGCCTCTCTATGGTTTCCTTTAATCCTGCTTGGTCCAGGCAGCGGAGGACCTTTTCTCGATCAAAATCCGCTGTCTGGGCAACACATTCGGCAATCGTGGTATCAAGAATTGAAAAATCCTGGAAGACGCCGGAAATAAGAGCATAGTATTCCCTACGGTTGAAGGCCCGAATATCTTGCCCGTTCAAGAGGACCCGACCCTCCGTAGGGTCGTAGAAACCACAAAAAAGCATGACCATTGTCGTCTTCCCCGCCCCATTCAGGCCCACCACAGCCAGTCTTTCACCGGGATGGATCGTCAGGTTGATATGGTCCAAAATTTTCTTATCGCTTCCCGGATAGGCAAAGGAGACGTCCTCAAAAGTTAACTCATAGTCATGGGCCAAAGGCAAAGGAAGGCCTTCCTCAAAGGAAAAAGGCTCCGGTAAGTGAAGGTATTCCTGGATTCGGGAAAGGGCGAGACTCTCTTTATGGAGCTGGTTGAATTGGGTCAAAATTCCCGTAATCCATGCCGTAAACCCGCCCACTGCAGAAAACAATAGTAGGAACTTGGATGCGGGCCAGCCCAGGTCCAAGGTCTGCTTGATCAAATAGGCATAGATTGCCCCATTCCGGAGGAAGCTGAGGACCACATCCACCACGTTCGCCCAAAGATAGGCCTTCTCCCTCCGAGCGATGAAGGCGGATAAGGCCTTCATGGATTTCATCCTCAGTTCCCTTAGCCAAGGAGCCAGGCCAAAAATCCGGATCTCCTTGGCCAATGCCAACTCACGCGGCTTGACTAAAAAGTAATTGATCTCCTTGTCGTAAACTTCCCTTTCTTCCTTGTGGCGGTATTCCCATTCATAAATATAATGAGTGATAAAAAAACCTGCTATCGCCGTCCCCATAACCAACAAAAGGAGGAGAGAATTGATATTCGAGAGCAAAAAAAGATAGACGATAAACCCTACCAGGTTTGTCAGAAGATCCGTAATGGTCCGCCAAATATGCTCAGCTGCATCGCTATTCCCATTGGTTGCCCGCTTGGCTTGGGCCTCCAATTTCAAAATTGCAGGGTCATGAACATTGGGATAGGAGGTGTCCAGGTTCTTTCTCGTTAATTTTCGAATGATGGCTGTACGAACATCGATTTCCCCCGGCATCCGGATGGTGGCAAGGTAGGCATTCAAAGCCTGGAAAAGAAAAAGACCACCGGTAAATAGGCAGATGGTAAGGAAAAGTTCTTGGACAGAAGCCTCCTTCTCTACCTGTGCCAAGATCTCCGGTGCAATAAATAGTTGGATCAGGTTAAGGGCTAGAGAAACACTGACCACCGCCAGGCAGATGAAGAGGACACGTTTTTGGCTTTCCCAAGCCGTGGCCGCCATGAAGGTCACGTTCTCCCAAATCGTATATTTAGCTTTTTCATTCTCTTTCATGCTCCCCCCTAAATTGAAGCAAAAAACCGCTCCATCCCATCCATGAGGTCATAGGACTTGGACTTCATTTCCACATCCATTTCGAAGAGCTTCCGGTGGAGGGCATAGAGTTCCTCCAGAGAATACTTATCCACAAAGCCCAAAAGCTTCCGGTATTCAAAGGAGGATAGGCCCAGGCGCCGGGTCCCCTCCCCCAGGGAGATTCTCCGGGCCTTGAGGAGCTTGACTCCAATCAGGTTACGGACCTGACGGACGGTCATATTAAAAACCATCCCGGATTCCATGGAAATCTTTCGGAAGTCCTGGAAGATGGACAGGCAGTCGGACCGCTTGCGACCCCCAAAGGCATCCATGAGGGCAAAGATGGATTCCTCCAAGGGATCGGCCAGGGCAGCCTTGGCCTCCTCCAAAGAAAGTTTTCCCTCCCGGCTCATCCCCAGGGCCACGTCGACCATATTGGCCACAGAAAAGAGAGTGGTCTCCGACTTGTAGTCCAGGTAGCCTGACCGGTCGGCCAGGAAGGCGGGCAGGGCCTTGTCCGCCCGTACCCCCTTGGCCCCCATCCTTTTCTGGATGAAGGATTCCAAGGACCGGCGGTCCAGGCGGTAGAGGTCCACGATTTGGAGATAGGGGGCCATAGCTTTGAAGACCTTCCCCTTAAAGGGGGCCTGGCCCAAAAAGTGGAGGAAGAGGATGGTGGACCGGTTGGGTTCTTTCAGGTAGCCAGCGAGGATCTCAAGAAGGGCCTCATTCTTCTTGACCTCATCCCTCTGGAGGGGGACATTTTCAATGACGATGGCCCGCCGGTCCCCCATAAAAGGCAGGGTCTCTGTCGCCGTCAGGAAGGATTCGCCGGTCAGGTCCTCAAAGGCCACTTCCTGGTAATTGAAATCCAGGAAGTTCCCTCCCAAGAGGTCTTTTTGAATGACCTCTTTCATGGAATCCCAAAGGAAGGGCTCGGTCACCCGGACCAGGTAGGCCGGTGCCCTCGTCCCCTCATCCACTTGTCGAATCCATTCCACGTAATTCATGACAATCCTTTGCTATTGGTTCTTCACATCCTGCCATAGTTCATTATAGACCTGGGTGAAATCCCCCATATCCTTGAAGGCTTCCAGCCGGTCCACCCGGCTTAGGTCCGGATAGGCCACAGGATCCTCCCGAACTTCCTCCGGGAGGGCCTCCTTGCCGGCAGTGGATGGCAGGGAGTAGCCGATATATTCGGCATTGATGGCCATGATGTCGGGCCGGGACATGAAGTTGATAAAGGCCTCGGCATTTTCCTTGTTGGCCGCCCCCTTGGGGATGGCCCAGGCATCAAACCAGATGTTGGTTCCCTCCTTGGGGATGACATAGGCCAGGTTCTCATTCCGCTCCAGGGCTTCAACGGCATCCCCGGAAAACATGACGGCCAGGGCGCACTCGTCGTTGATCATGACGTCCTTGATCTGGTCCACCAGGTAGGCATAGACCAGGGGGCGTTGGGCGATGAGGTCCTGCTGGGCCTCGGCCAACTCCTCCTCCTTCTCGGAGTTCAGGGAGTAGCCCCGGCGGATGAGGCCGATGGCGAAGGAATCCCGGGTGGAATCCATCATGAGGATATTTCGGCGGTAGTCCTCCTTCCAGAGGATGTCCCAGGAATCCACCTCCTCATGGACCATGGTCTTATTATAGACGATGCCGACCGTCCCCCAAAAGTAGGGGACCGAGTATTCCTGGGTCGGATCGTAGGCCTGGTGGAGGAATTTCTTGTCGATGTATTCCATATTGGGAATCTTGTCGTAGTCGATCTTTTCCAGGAGTCCGGCCTTCTTCATCTTGTCCAGCATGTAGTCGGAAGGGCAGATGAGGTCGTAGTTTGCGCCGCCGGATTGGATCTTGACAAAGAGGTCCTCATTGGTCGCAAAGGTGGAGTAGACCACCTTGATCCCGGTTTCCTCCTCGAATTGTTTGACCAAGCTGGGGTCAATGTACTCCCCCCAGTTATAAATATTCACCACATTTCCGGTCGTTGTTCGGGTTTTCCGGCAACCGGTTAAAAGAGGGAGAAAGAGAACCAGGCTCAAGACTAGAGCCAGGGCAAGCATGCCTTTCTTTTTACAAAAATGAACCATATCAAATTCCTCCTTCCAGGGCTTGGAGGGACTTCTTGTTCACGCTCAAAAGGAGGAGGAGCATGGCCAGGAAGAGGAGGGTGGACATGGCGTTGATCTCCGGGTTGATCCCCCGCCGGGCCATGGAATAGACCAGGGTGGAGATGGTGTCGACCCCGTTTCCGGTGGTAAAGAAAGAAATGGCGAAGTCGTCGATGGAGATGGTGAAGGCCATGAGGGCGCCGGAAACAATCCCCGGCTTCATGTAGGGCAGGACCACATAGCGGAGGGTCTGGAAGGGGGTAGCCCCCAGGTCCATGGCCGCTTCCGGGAGAGCCTTGGGCATGGTGACCAGGCGGGGAAGGACGGAGAGGACCACATAGGGGACGCAGAAGCCCACATGGGAGAGGAGGAGGGTGGCAAAGCCTGAGGGCAGACGGAAGAGGGCATAGAGGGCCATAAAACCCACCGCGGTCACGATGTCGGGATTGATGACGATGATCTGGTTAATCACCGTGAGGGCCCGCTTGGCCCTCTTCCGGTAATAGTAGATGGCCAATGCGCCCAGGCTTCCGATCAGGGTGGCGAAAAGCGTGGCCAGGAGGGCCACCAGGAGGGTGTTCCGGAGGGCCAGGAGGATGGCCTCATTCCCCATGAGGCTTTGGTACCACTTCAGAGAGAAGCCCTCCCACCTCCCCCGGTTCTTCCCCGCATTGAAGGAAAAGACCATGAGAACCAGGATGGGGGCATAGAGAAAGAGATAAATCAGGGCCATGTAGACCCGTCTCAGGTGCTTGTTCATGACTTTCCTCCTTTCCCGGATCTCTTCCTGGTGATTTCCTCTTCTTCCTCCTTGGTAAAAAGAAGGGAGAGGACCAGGAAGACCATGAGGATAACGGCCATGGAAAAGCCGTAATTCCAATTCCCCGTCACGGTAAATTGCTGTTCAATCACGTTTCCGATCAAATTGGTCTTGTTCCCGCCCAGGAGGGTGGAAATTTCAAAGGTGGAGATGGCGGGGATGAAGACCATGGAGATGCCGGAGAAGACCCCGGGCAGGGAAAGGGGGAAGGTGACCCGGCGGAAGGTCTGGAGTCGGTTTGCCCCCAGGTCGTTGGCTGCCTCCACCAGGGACCGGTCCATTTTGGAAAGAGAAGTGTAGATGGGGAGGACCATGAAGGGGAGGAAGTTATAGACCATGCCCAGGATGACGGCGTACTCCGTATAGAGGAGGTCAACCGGCCCCATCCCCAGGGAGACCAGGATGGTGGAGATGATTCCCTTCCGGGAAAGGAGGGTCATCCAGGAGTAGGTCCGAAGGAGGAAGTTCATCCACATGGGAATAATAATCAGGGTCATGGCCATGGGCCGGAAGCGGATGGATGTTTGGGCGATGAAATAGGCCATGGGATAGCCCAGGGCCAGGCAGATCAGGGTGGAGAGGAAGGCCACCCGGAGGGACTTGACCAGGGTGACCAGGGCCGGCCCGGTAAAGAAATGCTGGAAGTTGACCAGGCTGAATGACCCGTCCAGACTGAAGGCATAGTAAAAGGTCATGACCAGGGGGACCAGGACAAAAATGAGGGCCCAGAGGAGGTAGGGGCTGGTCAAGCGCCGGTAGCCCCTCATGAGTGGACCTCCGCCCGGGGCGTTTTATGCATATTTTGGATATTTTCGGGGTCGATGTAGATGCCGACCATGGACCCCACGGGGGCGGTCCTGGTGGATTGGGCCAGGTAGACTTCGCTCCCGACCTGGAGCTGCATTTCGTAGTGGACCCCCTTGAAGAGGGAGGTCAGGACCTGGCCTTGGAGCATGCCCTTTTCCACGGGAACCAGCTCCACATCCTCCGGGCGAATGACCACGTCCACCCTCTCCCCTGCCGGGAAGGCTTCATCCAAGCAGGTGAAGGTGTGGCCGGAGAAGGTCACCTTGTCCCCTGCCTCCATGACCCCTTCGACGATATTGGACTCCCCGATAAAGTCGGCCACAAAACGGTTGACCGGCTCATTGTAGATGTCGATGGGACGCCCGATCTGCTGGATATGGCCCTGGTTCATGACGACGATCCGGTCGGACATGGTCAGGGCCTCTTCCTGGTCGTGGGTGACGAAGATAAAAGTAACCCCGGTTTCCCGCTGGATCCTCTTAAGTTCAATCTGCATTCCCTTCCGGAGCTTAGCATCCAGGGCTGCCAGGGGCTCATCCAAAAGAAGGACCTCCGGCTCATTGACCAGGGCCCGGGCGATGGCCACCCGTTGCTGCTGGCCACCCGAAAGCTGGTCGATGGTCCGCTTCTGAAAGCCGGATAAGTTTAATAAGCCCAGGATGTCATCCACCCGGGTCTTGATTTCTTTTTTGGGAACTTGTTTCAGGGCCAGGCCAAAGGCCACGTTGTCCTCCACATTGAGGTGGGGGAAAAGAGAATATTGCTGAAAAACCGTGTTGACCTCTCGGAGATGGGCAGGAAGGTCAGTGATGTCTTTTCCGTGGAAATAGACCTTCCCCTCATCCGGCTGGGTGAAGCCTCCGATGATCCGGAGGGTGGTTGTTTTCCCGCAGCCCGAAGGGCCAAGCAAGGTGAGGAATTCATCCTCAATAATCGTTAGGTCTAAGTGGTCAAGGATGAGGTCATCACCAAAGGACTTAGACACGCCCACCAAATGTATTTGCTCCATGTGTTTCTCCTTTCCTCTCTTCCGGCTGGAAAGCTGCCTGGTCGGGTTCCCGAATGTAGTAGCTTTAGTAGAGCAATTGATTTATTGAATGTTGAAGATTGGGTATAGTTTAAAGTGACGTCTTATTATACACGTCCAGACCAGAATTTACGATACGAAATCAAGGAAAAATGCTTGAAAGGAGCACGAAATGAATAAAAGAACCGGATTCAAAATGGGCGACAGCGAACTGACCCTCTTAGGGACAGAAATCAAGGTGGGTGACCAGGCCCCTGACTTCAAGGCCGTTGACAAGGAACTCAACCCCGTCAGCCTGAAAAACTTCGACGGCAAGGTCAAGATCTTCTCCGCCGTCCCCTCCCTGGACACCCAGGTCTGCGAACTCCAGACTATGCGCTTCAACGAAGAAGTTGAAAAAATGGGCGATGAGGTCCGCCTCATGACCATCTCCATGGACCTCCCCTTTGCCGCCCAGCGTTTCTGCTCTTCCCACGATATCGAAAACTCCGTCATGGCCTCGGACTACCAGGACCGGTCCTTCGCCGAGAACTATGGCGTCCTCATCGATGAGCTCAAGCTCATCAACCGGTCCATCTTCGTCATCGACCGGGACAACAAGGTCCAGTATGTGGAGTATGTGGAACAGAACACCAACTTCCCCGACTTCGACAAGGCACTGGAAGCCGCTAAGGCTTGCCTGTAATTAAGGGAAACAAAAAACCGGCAGGATGGATGACTCCTTCCAGCCGGTTTTTTGTTTAGTGGGTCCACTTCAAAATCGAAACTACAGGATAGCCTTCCTTCTCCAAAGCCTCCCGGCCCGGAAGGTCGGTCAATTCAGTCAGGAAGAGGGCCAGAGTGACCTGTCCGCCTGCTTTTTCAATGAGCTTGGCGCAGGCCTTGGCGGTTCCCCCGGTTGCCAGGAGGTCATCCAGGACGACGACCCGGGCTCCTTCCGGCACGGAATCCATATCCAGTTCGATGGTGGCCTTGCCGTATTCCAGGTCATAGGAATAGGAGACGGTGTGGCCGGGGAGCTTGCCGGCCTTTCTTGCCATGAGGAAGCCCTTGTCTTCCGCATAGGCCAGGGCGGCCCCCATGATGAAGCCTCGGGCTTCAATCCCCATAATGTAGTCGTAGTCCAGGTCCTTGAGCGGAGCCTGGAGCTGGTGGATGGCCTCCTGGAAGGCCTCCTTGTCCGATAGGATTGTGGTGATGTCCTTATAGGAGATTCCCTTGGTCGGGAAGTCCTCAATGATTCTCATTTTTTCCTGTAAATTCATGCTATTCTCCATAGTTTTTTCTTCTTCCAACCATCAAGATAACTCAGGGCTTGCAGACCTTGCAGGGAACAAAGCCATTTTTTATAGCCTCATCCCTTGAAGGAAGACCCACACGGTTTCTCGGGGCAATTTTCTTTGCCCATTGGCATGACTGGCGGTGGAATTTCAACGTGTTGCTGTTGCCTAAAAATGCCGCTTTTAGTGGGTCGCCCGTGTAGCCGAAAAGGGTGTTGGGGGCGGGATTGGTCGATTTTCCTCCCTTCCCTTTTGAGTCGCCAACCAGGTTCTCCGACAGATTGAGGTCATCAGGGTTCAGGCTGCCTGCATTCTTTGCCCAAAGTCCCTTTTCCTTTTCCTCGGCTTGACCCGCTAAGATTTTATAGTAGTCCGCATACTTATCATTCGGAGGATAGGTCATGGCATGGGCATAGCCCTGGTCGGCCAAGATTCCATTAAACTGGAGGGTTCGGACCTCTTCCAGGCCAATTTTTTTCAAGTTAATTTGGTTGGTTAACCAGACATAGGCCAGGATCCGGCCATACTTATCCCTCTGCTGGACACCGAGCTCCAGGTAGACCTCCTTGCCATTCAGATTCTTCTCCGTAAAGGCAGAAGCCTCAGCGCCAAAGGCCTGGACCGGCTTGGTCGGGTGGACCGTTTCCGGGGTGTCTATGCCGATAAGACGGATCTTTTCCTGGCGTCCGCCCACTTGGGCAACAATGGTATCTCCGTCCACCACACGACTGACCTTAGTTTTCACCAGATTAGCCGGGCCCGGTTGGTCAGAAGCCGGCTTGTCCGAGGAGAGCTCTCCGCGGATACAGGGGACAATCTCCTTTTCAATCTCCTTGGAGACCGCATTCTCCCCGCCCACAATGGTGACCTTGGTCGGCTTATTCTCCTCCAGATAGGATTGGACCGGCTTGGGAAGGTGGGAGCCGGAAACAAGGAGGATGGAAGCCCCTTCTTTCCGGGCCAGAGCCGCTGCTGACAGGGCATCCGGGAAGTTTTTCCCATCCACAAGAATGACGGATGATTTTCCGACCGCCTTAGCAATTTCTACAGCCGTTGCAAACCGGTCTTCTCCGGCGATTCGGCGGATGCCGGGATAACCGGGGACTGCCTTATCTCCGCCAATGACCAGGTCCACATGGTCCGGTGTCTGGCCGGGGCCGGCCAAAAGGAGGCTTCCTTCCTCATAGATGAGGCCGGCGGCGGAAAGAGCGTCCGGGTAATTATTGCCGTCGACCAGGGTGACCTTGGCATCCTGTCCGAAAGTCTTTTCCCAATACTCTTTAAAGAGGGTGGCGGTTTGGTAGCGATTTTCTCCCCCGATCCGGGTGATCTTTCCGGATGTCAGGGACCGGATTTCTTTCTCCACTTGAGAGGAAACCGCCCCCTCTCCCCCGGCGATGACCACCTCCTCAGGGGCAAGGGCCTGGAATTGGCTTTTGACCCGGGGATCCAGGCTGTTTTTGGCGGTGAGGAGGATGGGGAAGTTTCCCTTCATCGACAAGGGTGCGGAAACCAGGGCATCCGGATAATTTTCCCCGGAAGCTACAATGACCTTATCCGCTTTTGGGGTCACCCTCTCCGCAATCTCGGCAGATGTCGTATAGCGGTTGCTTCCCGAAATCCGACTCACCTGGACCTCAATAGGTCCCTCTTCCGCCTGGGCGATTTCTTCCCATCCGGGCATGATGCCGGTAAGAAGGACCGACAAGGCCAGGAATAGGGTCAACACTTTCCTTTTCATCATTCTTCCTTTCTTTTTTATTCTTTCTAAAACCAGCTTTTTGCTGTATCCCGGGCGGTTCGTTTCACCCGATCCATAAAAGCAGTCACCACGGACTTGCCGGAATCTTTGATAATGACGCCCAGCTCCTTTACCGCCTGGAGGGAGGCTTGTCGCTGGATGACATTCTTGGGCTTGGGCCTCTCCATGCCCAGGTAGGCCTGGGCGATGAAGCCCACCCGGAGGGTCAGGAAGGCGTTGATGGCCCCCTCCATGACCGATGAGATGATGAGGTTGGACATGGGGACCATGCCGGGGATGGCAGAGGCCATGGACTCCCCGACAAGGCCCGCGATCATGGGCTCAAGCTGGGCAGGGATGAGGTCGCTGTCTTCGAGGGACCGGGCCATGAAGACCAGGCTGGCCACCTGGAGGTAGAGCTTGCCTAGACTTTTCAGCGAGGGGCGGGTCCCATAGACCTGGCCCAGCTGCCAGACCATCTTGACCAAAGTGACCAAAACCATGATGGCATCCAGGGAGCCGTTTTGGGAGATGGTTGTGGAGAGGAAGATGGAATTGGCATGCTTGCGGATGATGGGCTCACCCTCCCGGTCCAGGCTGTCCAGGGCGGTGGTCACCCTTTCCTCTTTCGACCGGCTCTCATCGGTTAAGAGGTCCCGGGAAAGGAGCCGGTTCTTGGACAGGCAGACCAGCATGTCATCCAGGTAGCGGTCGTAGTCCTCCTGGGTGGGGTGGTCGGGGAGCTGGGGGGCCGGAAGGCTCCGAATATAGAGGAGGACCAAGCGTATGAGGAGGTAGGCTAGAGCCAAGGCTAAAAGTCCGACAAAAACACTCCCAACCCAGGGATGGATCCCCTTCAGAAGCTGGTAGAGAAGATAAAACTGGTTAACGAGAAAAACCAGAAAGACCAGGCCCAGGAAGATGCCCAGGATGGTCAGGATTTTTCCCAGTCGTCGGCCGAGTTGGTTCATCTTTCACTTCCCTTACAGGCTATAACGAAGGGCATAGTAGACCACATAGACCCATCCCAGGATCCCGTGGAAGATGGCCCAGGGGATGGAGTGCCAGGATACATAGGATACAACCATGGCCAGGGCGGTGCCGAAGCTGATCCCGGCCTTCGTCAGTTTTTTCATCACAAGTCCTTTCTATTCGCTGAGGTCGATGATTTTCAGGCTTTCCATGGCCCGGTCGATCAAAGCGGGGATGTCTAACTTCTTTTCCTCCTCCAAGATGTCCTCCAGCTTGGGTTTGGTGTTGGGGGAATCGGGAGCAAAGATAGAGCAGCAGTCGTCAAAGGGTTCGATGGAAATCTCATAGGTTCCTAGGTCACGGGCCACTCTGATAATGTCGTTCTTATCCCGGGCGATGAGGGGGCGGAGGATGGGGCGGGAAGCCGCATCATTGACCACAGTGATCCCCTGGATGGTTTGGGAGGCAACCTGGCCCAGGCTCTCCCCGGTGATGAAGCAGTCGTAGGCATAGCGGTCAGCCAGGACTTCGCCGATCCGCATCATCATCCGGCGGGAGAGGACGGTGGTGTTCCTCGTCGAGCACTCTTCCCGGACAGCCTTGTAGGTATCCAGGAGGTTGACCATGAAGACCTTGACCGGCCCCACCGACTCCGTCATCTTCTCCGCCAACCGGAGGGCCTTATCCTGGGCCCGCTCGGAAGTGAAGGGGTAGGAGTGAAAGTGGATGGCCCCCAGAGCCATCCCCCGGCGGGCGATCTCGAAGCCGGCCACGGGAGAGTCGATTCCTCCGGATAAGAGGAGGAGGCCCTTGCCTCCGGACCCCCAGGGGAGGCCCCCCATCCCCTCCACCTGGTCCGTGTAAACGAAGGCATCGTCACGGATATCCACATGGAGGATGAAGTCCGGGTCATGGACGTCGACCGACAAGGCGGGGAAGGCCTCCAAAAGGTCACCCCCCAATTGGGCGGAAATTTCCGGGGACTTCATGGGGAAGTTCTTATCCGCCCGCTTGGTGGCCACCTTGAAGCTGACTGTCTCCTTTCCCGTCTCCGCCTGAATTCTTTGAATCTTCTCTTCCGCCATTTCCTTAGCCACAGCGGAAATGGAAGCCATATCCGGGGCGACCTTCCGGGCAGGCGTAACGTAGGCCAGGCCGAAGGCCTTCCTGACCTGGGCTACTGTCCGGTCCAGGTCCTCTTCCTCCACCTCCAAGAAAAATTTTCCGATTTGAAAATAGGTCTTCTTGATGGGGATCTGCTTGACGGCCAGCATGACGTGGCGGACCGCATTGTTTACAAAATAAGACCGGTTCCTTCCTTTGAGCATGAGCTCGCCGAAGGAGACCGATACTACCCAATCACTATGCATTCTTTGACCATCCTGTCACTTTTCTGATTTCTCTGACGTATTTTTCCAGGGCATCGAAAAAGGGATCCACCTGGTCCGGGCTATTTTCCATGGCAAAGGAGATCCGGAGGATCCCTTCTTTATAGGCATCGGGGACCCCGATGGCCTCAATGACCGGGGAGGCTTGGCCCTTGGAGCAGGCGGACCCGGAGGAAAAGTACATTTCCTCCCCCTCCATCATGTGAAGAAGGACTTCCGCCCGAACTCCCTCCAAGCCGAAGTTGATAATATAGGGGTTGAGGGGTTGGGCCGGAGAATTGACCCGGACCCCATCAAGGGCCCGGATCCTCTCCATAGCCCGATGGTAGATAGCCAGGATCTCCTCCTTGTGGTCCCGGACATGGGCCTGGACCAAGTTATAGGCCTTGGCCATGGCACAGATATAGGCCACATTTTCTGTCCCCGCCCGGCGGCCCCCCATCTGTCCCCCACCGTCGATCAGAGAGGGATAATTGACCCCCTGGCGGACATAAAGGAGACCGACCCCTTTGGGCCCGTGGATTTTGTGGGCTGAGGCGGAGTAGGAGTCCACCTTCCATTCCTCCAGCTTGACCGGAAGCTTGCCGAAGGCCTGGGTTCCATCCACATGGAAAAGCGTCTTGGGATTCTTTGCCTTGACCATGGGGCCGATGGCCGCCAGGTCATTCCGCGACCCCAGTTCATTGTTGACCTGCATGACAGTGACCAGGGCCGTCTTGTCATCCACCGCTCCGGCGACTTGGTCGGGCGCGACAAAGCCCTCCCGGTCGACGGGGATGACCCGGACTTCCACCCCCGCCTCACGAAGGGCCAGGCCGGTCTTCTCCACGGAAGAATGTTCCGCCTGGGCCATGACCACATTGACCCCGGCCTTCCCCCGAACCGCCCCCCATAGGGCGGTATTGTTGGATTCGGAGGCACATGAGGTGAAGATGAGGCAGGAAGGATCCACCCCCAAGCCCCGGGCCAGGACCCGGCCGGCTTCCCTCATCCTCTTTTCGGCTTCAAAGCCGATGTGGTGGAGGGAGGAGGGGTTTCCCCACTCGTGGAGGAGGATGTGGTTGATGACCTCAGCCACTTCGGGGTGGACCGGGGTGGTCGCAGCATTATCGAAATAGATCATTGGGGGCCCTTTCTGGAAGTTTTTGGTATACTCAATACAAATATTGTAGCACAGGGGGACGGAATGGAAGTGATAGAATTACGGGAAGAAAGCGACCTGGATTTGGAGGCGGGGACCTGCCTTCTCGATATTGAAACGACGGGGCTTAACCGGGAGGGAGACCGCATTTTTCTGGTCGGCATCCTGGTTGCCAAAGAGGGGGAGGGATCCCACCTCATCCAAGTCTACGACCCCTCCGGGGGCAGGGATGACCGCCTTCAAGAAGGGCTTCTTGGGCGGACCCGGGACCTACTTCAGGGTCGCCGGATCCTGACCTATAATGGCCAGGCCTTTGACCTTCCCTTCTTGGAATCCGGCTTGAAGAGGGTGGGCCTCCCTCCCCTTGACCCGGATTCTTCCCTCGACCTCTACGCCTGGCTCCGGTCCCGCCGCCGCTTCCTCGATGAGCTCCCGGGCCGCTTGGCCGACCTGGAAAAAAAATCCGGCTTCCTCCGGACTGACCGCCTGTCCGGAAGGGCCGTGGCCCAATCCGCCCCCATGATGGCCCACCCTGAGGTGGCGGACCTGGTTCTGGGCCACAACCGGGATGATTTGGCGGGAACCTGGCATGTGAAGAAACTCCTGGACCGGATGGCCGGGACCCTCCGGATGGACCTGGAGGACTCCCTTCTGGGGCCTTGCCGGCTGGACCTGGTCCGCTTGGAAAAAGCAGCCAACCGGGCCCGGGTCCACTTCCACCTGACCCCACCCCAAGAGGTCAAGGGCTTCCGAAATTCCTCCTTCGGGGACCTGGCCTGGGAGGGGGATCATTTAGCCATGGACCTGGCCCTGACCGGGGGCTATGTTGGCGGGAAACCGGTCCGCCTGGCCGTTTCCCCCATCCCCTTTCCTGATCGGTCTCCCTATGCCTTCAGACCACCCCTTATTGCCATATATGACAAAAAGAGGGACTATGGTCAAAACCTTCTCCGACTGGCGGCTGCCCTCCTAAAAAAATAAGGATAGGTCCTTGACGGGGAGGTCAAGAAAGCATAGGATAGGGGATGAAAAAATTAAAGATTTCTTTTAATGCGGTACAGAGAGACCCAAAAGAGGAAACCACCCGAGTTGGTGGATTGTGGCCAAAATAGGCCACCGGCGTTGACGAGACACACGCCCCTGCGGTCAAACCGCGGGGGCGTTTTTTATGCCCAAAGAAAGGAGGCAGGATGAAAATCAAGGCGGAAATCATGGACCAGGCGGCAATCGAGCGCTCCCTCCGCCGGATTGCCCACGAAATAGATGAGCAGGAGAGGGAGGCCAAGGGCTATCTTGTTTTAGGCATCCCCCGCCGGGGGATCAGCCTGGCAAACCGGATCGGGGAAAACCTCCAAAAAATCACAGATAAGCCCGTTTCCACCGGCCACCTGGACATCTCCTTCTACCGGGATGACCGGACGGGCGAAGAAGGCCTTCCGGAGGTTTCCATGACCACTATCCCCGAAGCCGGGACGGAAAACCAATTGGTCATCATTGTCGATGACGTCATCTTCACAGGAAGGACCGCCCGGGCGGCTATGGAGGCCGTCATCAATGAGGGCCGGCCGGCAGCCATCCGCCTGGCCACCCTCATCGACCGGGGCCACCGAGAGATGCCCATCCGACCGGATTTCGTGGGAAAGAACGTCCCCACCTCCCGGACCGAAGAAGTCCAGGTCCAGGTTCCGGAATATGACGATGCCTTCCGGGTGGTCCTGGTGGAAAAGGAGGATGACCATGAAAGCAAGTGATCAACGGGTTCTAAAGGGAGGAAGGATCTACCTGGAGGGAAAAATCCAAGAAAAAAACCTCTACCTCCAGAATGGCCTGGTTTATACCCAGCCCCCCCAAGGGTCTGATAACTGGCCGGTCCTGGACTGCCGGGGGCTCCACATCTTTCCGGGCTTTGTCGACCTCCACGTCCACTTCCGGGAACCGGGCCAGGAGTACAAAGAAACCATTGAGACCGGGTCCATGGCGGCCGCCCGGGGGGGCTATACCACGGTCTGCACCATGCCCAACCTCAAGCCCGTCCCCGACTCCCTGGACCATCTGAAAATCCAGCTCGACCGCATTCGGGAAAAAGCCCGAGTCCACGTCCTCCCCTACGGGTCCATCACCCAAGGAGAAAAGGGCCGGGCCCTGTCCGACTTCGAAGCCCTAGCCCCCTATGTGGTGGCCTTCACTGATGACGGGGTCGGGGTGGATTCCGAGAAGACCATGGAAGAAGCCATGGTCCGGGCCAGGGTCCTGGGCAAGGCCATCGTTGCCCATGCCGAGGACCGGGACCTGGTCGCCGGAGGAGTCATCCATGACGGGGACTATGCCAAGGCCCACGGACACAAGGGGAACCCCTCCGCCTCGGAATACGTCCAGGTCCGGCGGGACCTGGCCCTGGCGGGAAAGACCGGGGTCCACTACCACGTCTGCCATGTCTCTACCAAGGAATCGGTCCAATCCATCCGGGAGGCTCAAGATAAAGGGGTCAAGGCCACTTTCGAGACGGCCCCCCACTACCTGACCCTGACTGACCGGGACCTCCAGGAAGAAGGTCGCTTCAAGATGAACCCCCCCATCCGGTCGGAGGAAGACCGGGAAGCCCTCCGCCGGGCCATGGTGGATGGGGCCCTCTCCGCCATCGCCACCGACCATGCCCCCCATTCTGAGGAGGAGAAGGCGGGCGGCTTGGACCACTCCTTAAACGGAATTGTGGGCCTGGAGACGGCCTTCCCCGTCTGCTATACTGACCTGGTCAAGGGAGGGATCACCAGCCTGGAAAACCTGATCGACCTCCTGTCCACCCGGCCCACGGAGACCCTGGGCCTCCACAAGATCCGCGACTCCCACTTCGTCCTGGCCCCTGGCCTGGGCATCCAAAACGGGGGACCGGCCGACCTGACCCTCTTCGACCTGGAGGAGTCCTACCGGATTGACCCCCGGGACTTCCTCTCCAAGGGCCAGGCCTCGCCCTTCACCGGCAAAACTGTCTACGGCCGCTGCCTGGCCACCTGGGTAGCCGGTCAAAGGGCCTATGCTGATATGGACCGTCTGGAAGGAAGGGAGGTCTCCCATGAGCCGGTATAAGATCCTGGAAAACCGCCCCCTGACCGCCGATGTCTACAACCTGGTCCTTGAGGGAGAGGGGGTAGAAGGCCTCCTTCCCGGCCAGTTCGTCCAGGTGGAGATCCCCGGCTTCTACCTCCGCCGGCCCATCTCCCTCTGTGACGTCCAAGGGGAACGGATCCGCCTCATCTATAAGATCCTTGGACAGGGGACCCGGGCCCTGACAAAAATCACTTCGGGAGATCTCGACCTCCTGGTCGGCCTGGGCAATGGCTTCTCTCCGGAGGAGGCTCCCCATACCCCCCTCCTGGTCGGGGGCGGGGTGGGGATCCCTCCCCTCTTCTACCTGGCCAAGGACCTGATCCAAAGGGGACATGAGCCGGAAGTTTTTCTGGGCTTCAATAAAAAGGAAGAGATCTTCCTGGCCGAAGAATTCCGGGACCTGGGCCTGACGGTCCACCTGGCCACCATGGATGGATCTCAGGGGCTGGAAGGAACGGCCCTGGACCTCCTGGACCGCTTCCAAGAGGAAGGCCGGACTGATCCGGACTCTCCCCCTTATGTCTACACTTGTGGTCCCCGGCCCATGCTCCGGGCCCTGACCGCCTGGATGACCGACAAGGGCATCCGGGGCCAAATTTCCATGGAGGAGAGGATGGCTTGCGGCTTCGGGGCCTGCATGGGCTGCACCATCCAAACCAAGTCGGGCCCACGCCGGGTCTGCAAGAATGGGCCGGTCTTCCCGGCCGAGGAGGTCCTATGGTAATGGATAAAGCAAGGATTCAATCCGACCCCCGCCTCCAAACCAAGCTGGGGGACTGGGTCCTGGACAACCCCATCATCCCCGCATCGGGGACTTTCGGCTTCGGCCTGGAATTCAAGGACCTCTATGACCTCAATGTCCTGGGATCCATCTCCATCAAGGGAACCACCCGGGAGGCTCGGCCGGGCAACCCCCTTCCCCGGATCGCTGACGCCCCCTCCGGCATGCTCAATGCGGTGGGGCTGGAAAATCCGGGCGTGGACCTGGTCCTCCACTCCTACCTCCCCCGGATGAAGGACTTCTTCGCCAAGAAGGTCATTGCCAACGTCTCCGGCTTTTCCATCGACGACTATGTGACCTGCGCTTCAAAAATCGAGGAGGCCGACAACGTGGCCATCCTGGAAATCAACATCTCCTGCCCCAATGTCCATGGGGGCGGCATGGCCTTCGGTCTGGACCCCGCCATGGCCAAGAAGGTCACCCAGGAGGTCAAGGCAGCCTGCAAGAAGCCGGTCTACGTCAAGCTCTCCCCCAACGTCGCCTCCATTGCCGATATCGCCCGGGCCTGCGAAGAGGGCGGGGCCGACGGCCTCTCCCTGGTCAACACCTTCCTGGGCATGCGGCTGGACCTCAAGACCCGGAGGCCCCTCCTGGCCAACCGGACGGGAGGCCTCTCCGGCCCGGCCATCTTCCCCCTGGCCCTCCGGATGGTCTATGACGTCTATGAGGCCACCGACCTCCCCATCATCGGGATGGGCGGGATTGCCAAGGCAGAGGACGTCCTGGAGATGGTCATGGCCGGGGCCTCCGCTGTCCAGGTCGGGGCCCAAAACCTGGTCGACCCCTGCGTCTGCCCGAGGATCATCCAAGAGCTCCCCGCCGCCATGGACGCCTACGACATCTCCTCCCTCCAAGACATCATCGGCATAAGCCACAAATGAAAGGACCAAGTATGACAAAAATCAACCAAGGCCAAGTCATTGTCGCCCTTGATTTTCCGGGCAAAAAAGAAACCATGGCCTTCCTGGACCACTTCGACTCCCCCATCTACGTCAAGGTAGGTATGGAGCTCTTCTATAAGGAAGGGCCGGCCATCATCCGGGAGATCAAGGACCGGGATCATAAGATCTTCCTGGACCTCAAGCTCCACGACATCCCCAACACGGTCGAAATGGCCATGAGGTCCCTGGCCGGGCTGGATGTGGATATGGTCAACCTCCACGCCCAGGGAGGTCGGGCCATGATGGAGGCGGGCCTACGGGGCCTGGAAGAAGCCAGCCGGGCTGCCGGAAAAACCCGTCCCCTCCTCATCGCCGTCACCCAACTCACCTCCACCTCCCAGGAGGTCATGAACCGGGAGCTAGCCATCTCCGGCAAGCTGGAGGATGTGGTGGTCCACTATGCCAAGCTGGCCAAGGAAGCCGGACTGGACGGGGTGGTCTCCTCCCCCCTGGAGTCCCCCATGATCCATGAGGCCCTAGGTTTGGACTTCCTGACCGTCACCCCGGGCGTCCGCTTCCAGGGCCAGGCCACCCAGGACCAAAAGCGGGTCACCACCCCTGCCAGGGCCAGGGAACTCACCTCCTCCTACATTGTCATGGGCCGGGCCATCACCCAGGCCCCGGACCCCCTGGCCGCCTACGAAGAGGCCAGCCGAGACTTCCAATAGCCGGCAAAAGCCAACTGCCACCCCACTGAACGCAGAAAGGATCCCTATGACCTCACCATCCCCCATTGCCCAAGGCCTCCTGGATATCCAGGCGGTCTTCCTCCGGCCCGGACAGCCTTTCACCTGGGCCTCCGGAATCAAATCCCCCATCTACACCGACAACCGCCTCATCCTCTCCTACCCGGACTTCCGGGCCCAAGTGGAGGAAGGCCTTGCTGAACTGGTCAAGGTCCACTTCCCTGAAGCCCAGGTCCTCATGGGAACCGCCACGGCAGGCATTGCCCATGCCGCCCTGGTCGCCGACCGCCTGGACCTCCCCATGGGCTATGTCCGGTCCGGGTCCAAGGACCATGGCCGGCAGAACCGGATCGAAGGTCGCCTGAACCCGGGCGACAAGGTCGTGGTCATCGAAGACCTCATCTCCACCGGGGGATCCCTCCTGGATGTGGTTGAGGCTTTGGAGGAGGCCGGGGCCCAGGTCATCGGGGCCTGCGCCATCTTCACCTACGCCATGGACAAGTCCGTCCAGGCCTTCCGTGACCACCCCCTGGAGGTCCACACCCTGACCACTTTCGACGACATCGTCGACACGGCTCTGAAAACGGGCCATATTGAAGAAGAAGACCGAGCCAAGCTCATGGCCTTCCGTGACCACCCCCAGGATGAATCCTGGATCCACGCCTAAGGAGGAAGCATGAAAAAAGACTTAATCACCATCTCCGACCTGACCGTCGAAGAAATCGACCAGCTCATCGAGGTGGGCAAGGACATCAAGGACCACCCCCAAGACTACCAGGAAGTCTGCGCCCACAAGATCCTGGGCACCCTCTTCTATGAGCCCTCCACCCGGACCCGGCTCTCCTTCACCTCCGCCATGATGTCCATGGGCGGCCAGGTCCTGGGCTTCTCTTCGGCCGGAAACTCCTCCGTTGCCAAGGGCGAGTCCGTGGCGGATACGGCCAAGACCGTGGAATGCTTCGCCGACATCATCGCCATGCGCCATCCCAAAGAAGGGGCCCCCTATGTCGCGGCCCACAACGTGGATATCCCAGTCATCAACGCCGGCGATGGCGGCCACCACCACCCCACCCAGACTCTGACCGACCTGATCACCATCTCCCTGGAGATGGGCCGGTTGGACAACCTGGTCGTGGGTTGTTGCGGCGACCTCAAGTTTGGCCGGACCGTCCACTCCCTCATCATGGCCATGTCCCGCTACGCCAATATCAAGTTTGTCCTCATCTCCCCCGATGAGCTCAAGATTCCGGAAAACGTCAAGACGGAAATCCTGGATGCCAAGGGAATCCCTTATGAAGAAGTCTCCAGCCTGGATGAAGCCATCCCCAAGCTGGACATCCTCTATATGACCCGGGTCCAGAAGGAGCGCTTCTTCAATGAGGCCGACTACCTCCGCCTTAAGGACTCCTACATCCTGACCCCCCATAAACTGAGAAATGCCAAAGAGGATATGCGGATCCTCCACCCCCTGCCCCGGGTCAATGAGATCTCCACGGCGGTGGATAAGGATCCCAGGGCGGCCTACTTCCGCCAGGTCCAAAATGGCAAGTACATCCGAATGGCACTGATTATGAAGCTGCTGGGACTCAGCAAGGAGGCTCACCAATGATTTTAGGCGATTTACAAGAAGGCATCGTCATCGACCACATCCCCAACGGCAAGGGCCGCATCCTCTACCACCACCTGGGCTTGGACCAACTGGACTGCCAGGTTGCCCTCATCGAACACGCCGATTCCAAAAAGAAGGGCAAGAAGGACATCCTCAAGGTCGCCAAACCCCTTGACCTGGACTTCGCCCTCTTGGGTTACTTTGACCCCAAGATCTCCGTCAACATCATCAAAGACAACCACGTCGTCAAAAAAATCCACCCCGAACTCCCGGAGAAAATCACTAACATCCTCCATTGCAAAAACCCCCGCTGCATCACCTCCATTGAGCAGGAACTCCCCCATGTCTTCCGCCTGACCGACCCGGAAACCAAGACCTACCGCTGCATCTACTGCGACACCATCGGGAAGTCTCTGGAAGACGAATAACGACGACCCTTAAAATAACGACCCCCAGACAGGACGACCTCCAGGCCCACTTTCGCTTAGGCAAATCCTTCGGATTTGCAATGCGCTCAAGTTGGGCCTGGGGGTCTTTTGCTTGGTGGGGTGGCGGGGGTAAGGAGGTTTAACCCCCTTTATCGTAATCCAGCAAATTATAGCATTCGACT
>JAQYCE010000051.1 GCA_029003555.1 Bacillota bacterium
ATGCCCCGGGTGGTCTTTTCCACCAGCCCGTCGAAGAAGTAAAGGAGGGCCGGGAGGAGGAAGATGACCATAAAGAGAGAGAGGAGGGCGCCCCGTCCCAGGACTGTCCCGATCTCGGAGACCACCTCCAAAGAAGAAAACTTATACAGGAGGAAGCCGGCCAGGGCCAGGATAAAGGCGGGCGGAATGATGGATCCGTAGGTCTTCATCCCGGATTGGACCAGGGCCTTGTCTTTAGGCATATCCTCCCGGAAGTGGAGGTAGTGGTTGGTGTAGAGGATAGCGTAGTCCACCGTGGCCCCCAACTGGATGGATGAGATGATGAGGTAGCCGATGAAGGTGAGTTCGGTGTTGGTGAAGTAGGGGAAGGAGAGGTTGATCCAGATGGAGAGCTCGATGGTCAGGACCAGGAGGATGGGGAGGATGAGGGACTTGAAGTTGATGGCAATGACCATGGCGATGGAGAGGATGGCCAGGAGGTTGACCAGGCGGTTGTCTTCCTGGATGATGTCCTTCATATCCTCGAGGGTGACCGAATGGCCCAGGATGTGGGCCTGGTCGCCATAGGCCTCATTCGCCAGGGACCGGACTTGGTCGACCAGGGCGAAGGCCTCTTCCCCCTCCTTGGGAGAGGTGGTGTTGACGATGATCCGGTCATAATTCTCGCTCATAAGCTCCTTGGTCGCCTGGCCCGGGAGGACTTCCGCCGGAACCCCCTCCCCTACCGTCTCCGTATAGGAAAGGATGGAGGTCACCATGGGGAGGTCCTGGAGGTCATTGACCAGGCCTCGCTCCCTTCCCATATCCCCTTTGGGAACCAGGAGGACGATTTGAGTGTTGGGCTTAAATTTAGAGTTGATAAAGTCCGCATCCTTTTGAATCTGTGAATTCTCAGGAAATCCCCCCATCCCATAGGTGAATCGGTTGGACCGGGAGGCCAGGAAGGCCACCGGGACCAGGATGACCAGGAGGATGAGGACAAATCGCTTTTTATAGACAAAGGTCGAGAGCCCCTTAAAGCTGGGCAGGAAGGACCGGTGGCTCAGCTTTTCTTCCCACTTTCCAAAAAGAATGAGGAGGGTGGGGAGGAAGAAGATGACGCAGAAGAGGGAGAAGGCCACCCCCTTGGCCAGAACTAACCCCAGGTCCATGCCCAGATGGTAGCGCATGAAGATGAGGGCCAGGAAGCCGAAGACCGTGGTCAGGGCTGAAGAAACGATGGAGGAGGATGATTCGCAGATGGCTTCCACTAGGGCCTGGTCCCGGTCCATCCCGGCTTCCTTGTTCCGCGCCCAGGCGTGAAGAAGGAAGAGGACGTAGTCCATGGAGACCGCCAGCTGGAGGATGGAGGTCACTGCCATGGTGATGAAGGACACCTCGCCGAAGAAGATGTTGGTCCCAAGGTTGAGGACGATGGCTACGGCCAAGGTCAGCAGGAGGAGGAAGGGGTCCAGCCAAGACTGGGTGGAAAAGAGGAGGATGAGGACCCCCAGCGGGATCATCAATGAGGTGATCAGGAGGACCTCCGAGGAAGTAGCCTCCTGGCTCATGGTCTGGTCCACCAGGTCCCCGTCATAATAGGCCTGGATCCCCTTGGCGTTGGCCAGGTCCTTGATCTTGGCCAAGCTCTCCTTGGCATTCGTTGTCTCCACCGTCACCTGGAGGAGGGCCGTTCCTGTCTTTCCATCCGCATTGGGCTGGTAGTATTGGTCCAAGAGGGCCGGATCCACCAACTCCAGGGGCTGGTTCAAAGACACATAGGTGTCCAACCACATGACCCGGGAAACCTCATCCAGCCCGCCCAGGTCTTCCTTTATGCCGGCGACCTGGGGCAGGGATACGCCTTCCATGACCATCCGTAGATTGGGTACCGACTCATGGAACTCCCCGTCCATCACCTCCAAGGCCCTCGAAGAGGCCGCCTCCTTGGGCAGGTACTTGGCCAAAGAAAAATTCGTCTTCACCTGACCGGCCAAAAAACCACAAAGCAAAACCGCCACAAGAAAAGCAATGAAGATCGGCCGATAATGCCTGACAATAAATTTTGCTCCTTTTCTCATATCCCATCCTCACTCTTCCGCCAAAACACCCTCATCCCTAACCGCCGATAATCACGGACAGGAATAAAAGGGCTCAACTATCATTAGTATTATCACATATCTGGGCAAGATGTGTGAGTCTTTTATGGATGAGGGCGGGGGAATAATGGAAATAGAAAAGCCAAATGATTGATATTCAATCCCCCTTGCGAGGTGCAACAAATTGCAAAGCTAACCATGGATGATGATATGGCGATTTCAATCCACGCACCCCTTGCGGGGTGCGACGTAATCCATTCGCTTTCACCCTTTCTAATATCTATATTTCAATCCACGCACCCCTTGCGGGGTGCGACTTACATGATCGTCTTCAAAGGTCCGCAGGGGATTGGATTTCAATCCACGCACCCCTTGCGGGGT
>JAQYCE010000052.1 GCA_029003555.1 Bacillota bacterium
CCGATGGCTTCGAGGGCCCGGGGATCCAGGCCCTTCCGGGGCGGGTCGACCAGGGCCTTTTTGGAGACCATATCCTCAAAGACCGGGCTGGCAAGAAGTTTTTCCACCCGACCGGGAAGGAAGGAGACATTGTCCACCCCATTGGCCCGGCAGGCCTCCCGCCCATCTTCGACGGCCTCCTCCAGAATTTCTATGCCCAGGACCTGGTCCACTTTTCCGGATAGAAGGATGGAGGTGGTTCCCGTCCCACAATAGAGGTCCAGGATCCTATCTCCTGCCCTACCATCCTCTGGCCCGGCAAGGAGACGGATGGCTTGGTCATAGAGAAGGGGGGCAATGTCCCCGTTGATTTGGAAGAAGGAGGGCGGGGAAATAAAGAAATGGTAGCCCATGAGATCTTCACGAATGGAGGTCTTTGGGGTCCCGAAGAAGACCTCCTCCCCCATGGCCACATCCCCTTCCCGAGAATTGGCGGACTGGGCAAGGACGTCGAAATGGAGGATAGCCAACTGATTGAAGAGCTCCTCCCTGTCCTCATCGTCGATGGGATCGGTGATGAGGAAGCAGAGGCTTTCGCCGGAGGAGGAGCAGCGGATGACGACCATCCGGACCTTCTGAACAATGGCCCGGAAGCGGGGATTTTTCCCGGCTTCCTCCTGCCAAAGGTCAATCTTGTCCTGGATTTCCGGACGGACAATGGGACACTTCTCTATGGGAAAGAGGTCCATGGAGGCAGATTGGGTGTAGGAAAGGAGGCCATCCGGATTAACCCGGAGGTTGACCTTCTTCCGGTAGGCCCATTCCTCCCGGCTGACCATTTCCGGCAGGCCCATGACCTGGCCCTCCACCCGACCGATCCGCTCGAGGACGTCCCGGACCATGGACCGCTTGAGAGCCAACTCCCGGTCTCTCCGGAGGGCGATGAGGGGGCAGCCGTTGCAGATTCCAGCATGGGGACAGGGCGTATCCACCCGGTCGGGGCTTTTTTCAAGGATCTCCACCAGGTCTCCTTCTCCATAGCGCTTCTTGGTCTTCCCCAGGCGGACCCGGACCCTGTCTCCGGGCAGAACATGAGAGGTGAAGATCGTGAAGCCCACCCGGTCATCCCCCTTGCTCAGGGTATAGGCGGGTCCGCCTTCAGAAAAGACCTGGTCGCCGGGGCGGAGGTGTCCCACCCCCCGGCCTTCCAGAGTAAAGTCGTCAACAGTGAAGGTGACTTCCATCCCCCGCTTAAAGAATTTTGCCATGGATCGCCTCCTAGCCGATGATGCCGGTATGTTCAAGGAGGATCTTTAGACCCATCCCCATGAGGACAAGGCCCCCAAAAACCTGGGCAGGGCCTTGGAAGCGGGAACCGAAGAAGCGGCCAATATAGACCCCGATGGCGGAAAAGGCAAAGGTGGCCAGGCCGATAAAAGATACGGTAGAAAAGATGGGAACATTGAGAAAGGCCAGGGTAACCCCCACCGCAAGAGCATCGATCGAGGTGGCCAGGGCCAGGGGGATCATCTCCCGGAAGCGGATGCCGCCGACGGGGCAGCCCTCGGGTTGGACCCCCTCCCGGACCATCTGGATCCCAAGGATGGCCAATAGGACAAAAGCGATCCAATGGTCCCAGGCCTGGATGACGTGGGCGAAAGCCGATCCGGCGAAGTAGCCGATCAAGGGCATGATGGCCTGAAAGAGGCCAAAATATAAGCCGACCGTCAGTGCCTCTTTGAGTTTTGCATGGGGCAAAGAGAGTCCCTTGCATATGGCCACAGAAAAAGCATCCATGGATACTCCCACGGCGATAATCAACAAATCAAGAAATGTCATTTTTCCCCCCTAGCAATAAAGAAAAGCCTTTTAAAATTCTACTTGATTTGCCCTCATATTACAAAAATTCCTCATGAAAACGCTATTTCAAGCCATTTCTTTTGTAAAAAATTTTTTTATGTTATAGAATAATGCCAGAAATTTGATCAACCATCTCAGAGCTATGTTTTTCAGGAGGATAGGATGAAATCAAAAGTTGAGATCCAGTATCAGGGACACAATGTCCTGGATAGCGACCTTATTAATCAAGCCAAGGACTATTGGAAGCAATCCGGAAGAAAAATCGGGGAGATCAAAACCCTGGATATCTATGTGAAGCCGGAAGAATGCTGTGCCTACTATTCCATCAATAATGATGAGCAAAAGGGACGGATTGAATTTTAAGTCTATAGCGTGAAATAGGCAATGAGCCGACCTGGTTATCCAGGCCGGTTCTTTTACTCTTTAATGGATTTTGTAGACGGAGGAAGGATGACACTATTTGATGAACTGAAAAATGAAGGGGTGGACCGGGGACTGCTGGACCGGGTCCAAGCCTTTACGGAAAAGTATCCTCTGGCCGAAGAGGACCGGGGAAGGTGGAACCGGCCGGAGTTCTTTTATTATGGAAAAAGGGTCTGGGAGGATGCCATTGCCGGCCTTTTGGCCGGAGAGAACCTCCTCCTGACCGGGCCAAAGGCCACCGGAAAAAACGTCCTGGCGGAAAACCTGGCCTATCTCTTTGCCCGGCCGGCATGGACGGTTAATTTCCACGTCAACACCGACGCCAATTCTCTCATCGGGACCGACACCTTCAAAAACGGCGAGGTCCAATACCGGAAGGGGCCCATCCTGGAAGCGGCCCTCCACGGGGGCTTCGGGATCTTGGATGAAATTAACATGGCAAGAAATGATGCGGTGGCCGTCCTCCACCAGGCCCTGGACTACCGCCGGTCCATCGACCTGCCGGGCTACGACCGCTTCGACCTCCGGCCGGAAACCCGCTTCATCGCCACCATGAACTATGGCTACATCGGAACCCGGGAGCTCAACGAAGCCCTGGCCTCCCGCTTCCTCATCATCCAGGTCCCCCCCATCACCAATGAGGAGCTCAAGTCCCTCCTTTCCGGCATCTATCCGGACCTGGCGGAGGAGTGGAAGGACCAGCTGGCCGGCCTCTTCCACGACCTGGTCATCAAGAGCGAAAATGCAGAGATTTCATCCAAGCCGGTTGACCTCCGGGGCCTCCTGGCTTCCATCAAGCTCATGAGGCTGGGTCTTCCTCCCTACCGGGCCCTGGAGATGGGCCTGGTCAACAAGTCCTTCGATGCTTTTGAAAAGGACCTGGTCCGGGATGCCATCGCCCTTCGGATCCCCAAGACCCTGTCCAGGAGTGACCTCTTTGCCTAGGCTGGAGGAGGACCGGGACCGCCGGGCCCTCAACGTCCAGTGGAATCTGGCCGAGGACTATACCCGTCCCCTTCCCCGCCGGGTCCGGAAAATCTTCGACCGGGATCGGGCCCTCCCGCCGGAAGACCACTTCTTTTATCAAAACGGTCTCTTGGGGATCCTCTATGCCCACCACGACATGGACCGCCTGTCCGCCTACGTTTCCTACCTTCTGGAGGAGGTTGCGGAGGGCGGGGTCTTTGTCCGCATGATGGCCTACCCCCTCGAGAAGGGAGCCGGAGAAAGGCTGGTGGCCTCACGTCCCGTTTTTGAATATTACCGGAGGCGCTATTGGCAGGACCGCCTGGACCAGTTCCGGCGGATCGCCCCAGCCGATGAGATCGAACTCCTGGATATGGCCCACGGTCAGCGGGTCCTGGGTCAGGTGCCCAAAATCAACCCTCTGACCCTCCGCCTCCTCAACGACCTGGAGGCCCTCTCCGACCTCTCCACCCCGGACTTCATTGAAGGCATGCAGAAGGTCCTGAAGACCAACTTCCACTTCAACCCCACCCTCAAGCAAAAGGACAAGTTCAAGGAGAAGGTCCTGGCCCCCGAAAAAGCCAACCACAAAAGGGAGTCCCTGGACTTTATTACCGATGAAGAAGTCTTCCGGCAGATGAACGTGGTCTCGGCGGAGTTCAATGAGAATATCTTTTTGGACCAATCCGAAAAATCCTATGACGGCAAGGATCCCTCATCCGCCTCTGTCCAGCCCAAGAGCGATGTCCGCCGGTTCATGGAGAAGAATTATGGCCCCCCCATCCTGGACCCCCGGGAGGAGGCCCACATCCTGAAGGAGGCCGCCCAGGGCATCCATAAGGACCAGCACTTTCTCATGACCAGGGGCTTTTCCTTTGATTCCCAGGAAATCCGGGAAGCCCTGGACCAGATGGAGGAAGACCCCGTACCCGAGGAGTCCCTCTATTGGCACCCCGAACTCAATAAGGAGGGCGGGGATAGCCTCTCCTACCGCCAGCGGCTCATGCGGCGGGCCAGGATTGACAATGAGGCCTATATCAGAGTTAACCATCGGCAGGTCCACCGGGCAATTACGATATTGACCGAAAAGCTCCGGTCAGCCATCAAGGACGAGGTCGCCCAGGGAACGATCTATGAGGACCATGGACGGCTGGATGGGGCCATCGTCTGGAGGACCCCGGTCCTCTCGGATAAGAAGGTCTTTTTCAACCCCAGCCAGGATGAGCCCGGGGAGCTCATCGTGGATATCCTTTTGGATTCCTCGGCCTCCCAGCTGGACCGGAAGGAGAGGGTGGCCACCCAGGCCTACATCCTGGTCCAGGCCCTCCAAAGGGTCAAGATCCCCTTCCGGGTGACCTCATTCCAGAGTCAGCAGGGCTATACCATCCTTAAGCTCTTCCACGACTACGGAGACCGGACCGACCCCCACGAGGTCCTCTCCTACTTCCCTGATGCCGCCAACCGGGACGGCTTTGCCCTCCGCCTGGTCAAGGCCGGGATGATGCGGAGGGGCCAGGCCAAGAACGTCCTCATCATCCTCTCCGACGGTAAACCCCTGGACCAGAGGGTGGGAATCAACGTCCACTCCTTTGACCCCCGGAAGTCCTATAAGGAGGAGCGGGCCATCCAGGATAGTGCGGAGCAAGTCCGGCTGATCCGGGCCGACCGGGTGGCTGTCTTCGGCCTCTTCACCGGTTTGGAAGAAGACCTGGCTGCCGCCAAGAAGATCTATGGTCACGGACTGGCCTATATCAAGGACATTGACCGCTTTGCGGAGATTGTCGCCGGCCTCCTCCAAGACCAGATCCGGGAACTCCGTTGAGCTAGATCCGGCAGTATTCCCACAAAAAAAAGGCTGTGCCAGAGCGAGATTGTCACTCTGACACAGCCTTTTTATTCTTGGATGAACTTAGGCTTCAGCCTTCCAAAGGCCGTGCTTGTTGCAGAACTCATAGGCAACAACCGGGCCATCCTGGACCAGGAAGTCTGCCTTGGGCTCTTGACCCGGCTGGAGGGTCTGGAGCTGGACCATATCACCCTGAACGACGGCGATGAATTCAATGTAGTGGTCATCTTCCATGGGGTGGAGGGTGGAGCCGACTTCAACATGAACCTTTTTGCCGTCACGGCTGATGGCGGGGACGTGCTTTTCCTGGGCAGCATCGACGGTATTGGCTTTGAGTTCGACCATATCCTGTCCACAGCAGACGGGATTGCACTTGGCATCGTTGACTTTAACGACTAAAGAACCGCATTTCTCACAATGAAAGAATTTGATCATTTTTTCCTCCTCTATTTTGATCGCATGGAAAGCAATGACTTTTGCTTTCTCCCTCTATTTACCCCATTTCCCCCTCTTTACTCCACAAATTGCATGAAAGGGCCTTTCCCTTTGAACTTTTTCATTGTATAATAAAAAAGAACAATTATTCTTTTTAGATGTTGCTGGTTGATGGGACTGTAGCCCAAAGGATCCCGGAGAGGAGAGGTCATGACCAAGACGGAGGAGCGGAGAAGGAAAGTTTTTCAATTTATTGCCTACTATTTGGATGAAAACGGCTATCCTCCTTCCTACCGAGAAATTGGAAGTGCGGTCGGCATCCCCTCCACCTCCACCGTTTCCGCCGATGTCCATGCCCTGATCAAAAAAAATGTCCTCTCCATGGACCGAAATTCCTACCGGTCCTTACAGATTGTCCGTGTCCCTGATGGTGATAAGTCCAATCGACTTACCCCCCCGGACAACAGTCGAGACGACGTCTTCGATATCCCCCTCTTCGGCCCGGTAGCCGCCGGGGCCCCCATCTATGCGGATGACCATGTTGAGGAGTCCATCCCCCTCCCCTCCAGCTTCTTCCACAATGACGGGGCGGACTATTTTATCCTGGAGATTCATGGGGAATCCATGATTGAGGCCGGGATCTATGATGGAGACCACGTCATCGTCCGAAAGCAGGATTATGCCCGAAATGGCCAGCAGGTCGTCGCCTTAATTGAGGATTCAGCCACAGTGAAGACCTATTATCAGCATAAGGACCATATCGAGCTCCGGCCGGAGAATGCCTCCATGGACCCCATCCTGGTCAAGGACTGCCGGATCCTGGGGATCGTGTCCGGACTCTACCGGCTCTACTAAATTCCCTCATCCAAAAAAAGCGGTGTCAGAAAAAACTGACACCGCTTTTTTTATTCTATTTTCTCTCCTGGGCCAGGTAGTGGCTGGCCCCATCGAGGAGGTAGAGGGATCCGGCGACCAGGATGGGCCGGCGGGGCTTGTCCGCCAGGGCCTGGACGATGGCCTCCCCCACCTCCCGTACCCGGTCCTCATCGCTGACCTCTTCCACCTCTACGAGATAGCTGGCATCGACAAAGTGGAAAATCTTCTCCCTCATCCTATCCGACACCTTATCATCATGGGTTCCGTAGACCAGGGCAGGCGGTCCCCACTTTCCTCCCCTAGTCAGTCCCAGCCAGGTTAAGTTGTCCATCAGGAGGGAGATGGCCTGGTCATTGTGGGCCCCGTCAATGAGGATAAAGGGGTCCCGACTGAGAAGCTCCAGGCGGCCCGGCAGGTAGACCTTGGCCAGGCTTTCTTGGATCCTCTCCTTGATCCAGGCCCGGTCCCTGGAAAGGAAGAAGGCGTGGAGGCGGGCAAATTCCTCCCGGTCAGGGTCCATGAGGACTTCCATGGCGGAGAGGGCTGAACCCAGGTTCTGGACCTGGTGGAGGCCCACCATGCGGGACCGGTAGGACCCGGACAGCCAGCCATGGTCATAATGGAAGGTCATGGTCCATAGGCCGGCGTCCGAGGGAACCGACTCTGCCTCCTCTTGAAATTCCACCCTGGCATCCTTGACCCAGGCCGGGTCAAAGAAGAGGACCGGGCTTCCTGCCTTCCTGGCCAGGTCTTCGATCACCTTCCGGGCCTCCGGGGCCTGGTTGGTGGAAAAGAGGGTCTTGCCGGGAATGATAGCCGATGCCTTCTGGAAGGCGATGTCCTCAAGGCGGTGGCCCAGGACGTTGGTGTGGTCCAATGACATGGTGGTCAGGAGGACGGCCTCGAAGGGAAGAATGTTGGTGACGTCCTCCAAGGCCCCGATCCCCGCCTCGATGACGGCAATCTTGAGGTCCTTAAAGGCCACCATGGCCTCAACGAAGGAATGAATGAAGTAAGGAAGGGGCGGAAGCCGGTATTCCCTCTCCACCCGGTTGACCTCCTCCTGGACCTCCTCCAGCCTTCGATCGTCGATGGGGTCCTCCCCCATCATGATCCGCTCATTGTACTTGTGGATATGGGGGGAAAGGAAGTGGCCGACCTTTAGGCCGGTTAGGTCGCCCAGGGCCCGGGCCAAAGCCCGCCCCGTTGACCCCTTCCCATTGGTCCCCACAACATACAGAAAAAGAGGCCCCCGCTCCGGATGTCCCAGAGCGGAGAGCCATTGATCCACTTCCCTTTGTTTTTCGTTCCAGTTCTTTGGATCTCTCATGGTTTCTACAACCTATCTACTCATAAAAAATCTAGAAGAGGCCCTTGATGGTTCCCTCTTCATCCACATCCATCCGGAGGGCGGCGGGTTCTTTGCCCAGGCCCGGCATGGTCATGACGGCCCCGGTCAGCATAACGATAAAGCCAGCTCCGGCCGACAGGCGGACCTCACGGATGGTGATCTTGAAGTCTTCCGGTGCATTAAGCTTGGTCTGGTCATCGGAGAAGGAGTACTGAGTCTTGGCCACACAGATGGGGAGGTTCCCATAGCCTTCTTTTTCCAGCTTCTTGATCATCCGGTTGGCTTCCTTGGTATAGCTGACGCCGGAGGCCCGATAGATTTTCTTTGCAATGGCATCCATCTTATCTTTGATGGGCTGGTCCAGGTCATAGGCAAAGGAGAAGTCCTCGCTGGGCCGGTCGGCTACCTGGACGACCTTTTGGGCCAGGTCCATGCAGCCCTCGCCACCCTTTTCCCAACCTTCGGAAAGGGCATAGGGAACGCCCTTTTCATCCAGCTTGTTTTCCAAAAGTGCGATTTCCTCATCGGTATCAGTGATGAACTTGTTGATGGCAACCACGACAGGGAGGTGGAAGACATTTTCCAAGTTATCGATGTGGCGGAAGAGGTTGTCCAGTCCCTTTTCTTCAAAAGCCAGGAGGTCTTCCGGGGTGTATTCCTCCCCCTTGACCCGACCGCCGTGGTGGGTCAGGGCCCGGATGGTGGCGACCAGGACAACCGCATCCGGTTTCATTTGGCCGAACCGGCATTTAATGTCGATAAATTTCTCTGCGCCCAAGTCAGAGCCGAAGCCGGCTTCTGTGACCAGGTAGTCCGCCAGCTTCCGGCCCAGCTTGGTGGCGGTCAGGGTGTTGCAGCCGTGGGCGATGTTGGCGAAGGGGCCGCCATGGACAAAGGCCGGGGTGTTTTCGATGGTCTGGACCAGGTTGGGATCCAGGACGTCCTTGAGGAGGAGGGCCATCGCTCCCTGGGCCTGGAGGTCTCCGGCAGTCACATACTTCTTGTCATAGGACTGGCCGATCACGATCCGGCTCAGGCGGTCTTTAAGGTCATCCAGGTCCTGGGCCAGGCAGATGATGGCCATGATCTCAGAGGCGGCGACGATGTCATAGTGGTCCTCACGAGGGGTCCCCTGGCTGGCACCGCCCAGGCCGACTACGATATTGCGGAGGGCCCGGTCATTCATGTCAATGCAACGCTTCCAGGTGATCCGGGTGGGGTCGATTCCCAGAGCATTGCCCTGGTGGATGTGGTTGTCAATCAAAGCAGCCAGGAGGTTGTTGGCCGCGGAGATGGCGTGGAAGTCTCCGGTGAAGTGGAGGTTGATATCCTCCATAGGAACGACTTGGGAGTGTCCGCCCCCGGCGGCGCCCCCCTTAATTCCAAAGATGGGGCCTAAAGAAGGTTCACGGAGGGCCAACATGGCCTTCTTTCCGATTTTGGACAGGCCGTCAGCCAGGCCTACGGAAACGGTCGTCTTGCCTTCCCCATAGGGGGTGGGATGGAGGGCCGTCACCAGGACCATCTTCCCGTCTTTTTTATCCGCCCAGTCTTTCAGGAGCTGGTGGGACACCTTGGCCTTATCCTGGCCATAGGGGTTGAGGGCTTGGGCCGGGATTCCCAGACCGTCCGCGATCTCTTGAATGGGGAGGCTTTTGGCCTCCTGGGCAAGCTCAATATCCGTTTTCATCTTGACTCCTTTCAGGATTCTTCCTCTTGACCATCCGGGTCAATGTCTTGGTTAATGGAAAGAAGGACCTTCTTCCATGATGGGGGGAAGCCCATCCAGTCCGGGGAAAAGTCCGGATAGGACCGGAAGAGCTTGTCGAAGTTCTCAATTAAGGCAGCAGCCTTTCTTTGCTCAAGAAGGTGGCACATGGCCAGGATGTTGGCAAAGAGTCCTCGGGGATCGATGGTGAATCCGGGATCCTCTTCCTCCATCTTCTTCCGGTCCTCCTCCAAGATGGTGCAGGCGTCAGGGAAAGACCGGTTGGACAGGCGGCCATGGTGGGCACAGGTGTTGCGGATGAAGGTCAGGGAGTGGATGTAGGAGTAGAGTGCCTCGCTGTCATCCATGCCGTAAAAGAGGGCTACCTTGTCCTTTTCCTTGGGAAGGAAGTTGCGGTAGAGCTGGGCCAGGTCCCCAAAGGTTAATAGCTCCACGGCGATATAAAGGGGAAATTCATCCCCATAAGCCCGCTTAGCGTGGCTGACGAAGGGCTCATTGCCCCGGTCGGCTTCCTGGCGGATGTCGTTGAGGAAGGCGGCGTGGTATTGGGGCAAGTCGAAGTTCTTCGCCTTCAGGTAACCGAAATTCCCATAGGCCCCCTGATGAACCTGGGCCAAAACCATCCGGACCTGGACCTCAATTTCCGCAAGAAAATCAAAGAGGAAGTTCTTGCAGAAGCGGTCAGCCCGGTAGACCTGGTAAATCTCCTCAAAGGTCGTCCCCTTCTCATATTTCTTTTGCTTTCGGTTATAAAAGGGGCGACCATATTCCTGGAGGTGGAAGGCGGATAATTCCTGTAAAACCCGGCGGGCAAAGCGGTCATTATTGATGACCAAACCTGCCTTCACCATCCCATATAATGCCTGATCCACGTCTAAATTTTGTCCACTTTTTTTCATCAGTCCTCCCTTATCCACTCTCCCCACCTGATCGGGGATCAATTTTAGTATAATGAAGATAATCTTAGCCTGTCAATTAAGGGCAAATCCATAAATTCAACAAATCCGCCCCCTATGATGACTAGTGAAAAGATTTGATCCATTAATAGCAAGCTCTTTCGAAGCATAAGTTTCTTATGAAAGGATGAAATATGGCAAAGAAAAGACAAGGAAAGAAGATCCTGGCCCTGGCCTCGGCTGCGGTCATGGTCCTCCTCCCCATGGGAAGAATCGCCCATGCCGAAAAGCTCAACCAACCCGTTTATGCCTATGGCGAATCCCTGACGGATAAGGAAGTCAAGGAAACCGCCAAGCTCCTGGGGGTCCCTTCCGATCCCGGTCCGGACCTGATCACCATGAAGGTCAACATCGACGAGCTCAACGGTCTCCTCCATGACAACTACCACTACTACCAGGTTTATTCTTCCGTCTACCTGGAACCCACGGACAAGGTGGACGGGGTGGAAGTTAAGATTGCCACCCCCAAGACCATCACCACCATTACGGCCAACCAATATGCCAATGCCGCCATCACAGCCGGAGCGGTCAACATGAGAATCACCGTTGCCTCGGTCAAGGCCGTCGACGGGTCCGGCGCCCTGGCCGGGGTCTACAAGGCCTTCAAGGGAACCTCCGGCGAGCTCAGCGAAGACAAGGTCAAGGTAGCCCAGAAGGAACTGGAAGTTACCTCCCAAATCACTAAGGAAAATGAGAAGAAAGCCGACTTCTCCGATGACCAGCTCAATGCCGCCATTGCGGAAATCAAGGGACAGATTTCCAACTTCAAGAACGAGAATAACGGGACCATCAATGGAGACCAGATCGGCCAGATCATCAACAATGTCGTCAACAACTACAATCTAAACGGCATCCTGACCAAGGATAACATCCAAGAAATCCAGGGGCTCATGGACCAATTCTCTCAAATTGAGCTGACCCAGGACCAGAAGGATGCCCTGAGCCGGTTTGGAAACAAGCTGGTCAGCGAGGGAGGCAAGCTCCTGGAGAATGTCAAATCCTCCTGGGATGATCTCTCCCCCAAGACCAAGGATGATGCGGTTGGCTTCTTCCAGTCCATTATCAACGGAATCATCCGCTTCTTCCAAGGGCTGTTCTCGTAATCCGCTCGCCACTTTCTCTCACAAAAAGACTCCCCCATTCGGGGGAGTTTTTTTAAGCCCTTCTAAGAAAGGTTATTCTTATATTCCTTCCGATCCTTGTATTCTTGGACCTTTCCGTCGTTCCAGTTCTGGACAGGCCGGTAGTAGCCGGTGATCCGGGAATAGACTTCGGTTTTCTCCCCGCATTCCGGACAGTCGAAATGTTCACCGGAGATATAGCCATGGTTGGGGCAGATGGAGTAGGTGGGCGAAATCGTATAGTAGGGAAGGCGGAAATTGTCGGAAATCTTCTTGACCAGGAGGGCTGCCGCCTTCCAATCGGGCAGCTTCTCACCGATAAAGGCGTGGAAGACTGTCCCGGAGGTGTACTTGGTCTGGAGATTATCCTGGATTTCCAGGGCCTCGAAGAGGTCATCCGTCGCCCCTACGGGGAGGTGGGAGGAATTGGTGTAGTAGGGCGTCCCGCCTTCGTTGGCCGTAATGATATCCGGGAAGGCTTCCTTATCGTGCTTGGCGAAGCGGTAGGTGGTGGACTCCGCCGGGGTGGCCTCCAGGTTGTAGAGATCGCCATACTCCTCCTGGTAGTGGACCAGGTGGTTCCGCATGAAGTCCAGGACCTCGCTGGCGAATGCCTGGGTTTGGGGATCCAGGAGGTCCTTCCGGATCCATGAGGCATTCAGGCCCACCTCATTCATCCCGATCAGACCGATGGTGGAGAAGTGGTTGTTGAAGGTCCCCAGATATCGCTTGGTGTAGGGATAGAGGCCGGCTTCCAGGAGACCGGTGACAAAGTCCCTTTTGATCTTGAGAGACCGGGCAGCGATGTCCATGAGATCTTCCAGGCGGCGGTAGAAGTCCTTCTCATCCTTGGCTAAATAGGCAATCCTGGGGAGGTTGATGGTCACCACGCCGATGGAACCGGTGGACTCTCCGGCTCCGAAGAATCCTCCGGACTTCTTCCGGAGCTCGCGCAAATCCAATCTCAACCGGCAGCACATGGACCTGACGTCCGATGGATCCATGTCCGAATTGACATAATTGGAGAAGTAGGGAGTCCCGTATTTGGCCGTCATCTCAAAGAGAAGGCGGTTGTTTTCGCTGTCCGACCAATCGAAATCCTTGGTAATGGAGTAGGTGGGAATGGGGTATTGGAAGCCCCGCCCCTCGGCATCCCCTTCAATCATGATTTCGATGAAGGCCTTGTTGACCATGTCCATCTCTTCTTGAAGGTCCCCATAGGTGAATTCCATGCACTCTCCGCCCACAATGGCCGGATCATTTTCCAGGTCCTTGGGGACAGTCCAGTCCAGGGTGATGTTGGAGAAGGGCGCTTGGGTCCCCCAACGGGAGGGGGTGTTGACGCCATAGACAAAGGACTGGATGGACTGCTTAACTTCATCATAGGAAAGATTGTCCACCCGGACAAAGGGGGCTAAGTAGGTATCAAAGGAGGAAAAGGCCTGGGCGCCTGCCCACTCGTTTTGCATGATCCCTAAAAAATTGACCATCTGGTTGCAAAGGGTGGAGAGGTGTTTAGCCGGGGAAGAAGAAATTTTCCCGGGAACGCCCCCCAATCCCTCTAAAATAAGCTGGCGGAGGGACCAGCCGGCGCAGTAGCCGGTTAACATGGAGAGGTCATGGATGTGGATGGCTCCGGACCGGTGGGCCTGGGCAATCTCCTCATCATAGACATCGTTGAGCCAATAGTTGGCTGTCACGGCTCCGGAATTGGAGAGAATCAGGCCCCCTACGGAATAGGTGACCGTGGAATTCTCTTTCACCCGCCAATCATTGATCCCTAAATAATCTTCCACCTGCTTTTTCACATTGAGCAGGTTCTTTTGTTCTTGTACAGTCATTGTGGTCCTCCCTTTATTCGTCGAGAAATCGCTATGGATCCAGTATAAGACGAATCAATAGGGAAATCAATAGAGAAAATACCATATATGGTGTATATCTATATTAGTTTTCATATTTTCAACTATATGTAGCCGAGTAAAAAGCTAGGATTTCATTAATTCCTGACCTCAACCTTCCCGATATAGGTCTCCAGGATTTCCCGGTAGCGTTGGATCTTCTCCCGCCCGGGCGGGGCCAGACTCCGGTCCGGGACGTGGTCAGTCATCTCAAAGGCCTGGAGGAAGAGGCGGTCGGCTCCGGTCAACCACTCCCCCATGGCCCGGATTCCCTTTTCGTCATGGAATTGGTCGATGAGGGTGGTCCGAAATTCATAGTCCACCGGTCCGGACATGAGGAAGCGGATGGATTCCTCAATCCCCTCCATGTTGAGCTGCTTGAGGCCCACCGTTTCCGCATAGCGGTTGGGACAGTTCTTGATGTCCATGGCCACATAATCCACCAGGCCTCGCCCAACAAGGTCCTGGAGATGGTCGGTCAAAAGACCGTTGGTATCCAGTTTTACGGCGTAGCCCTCCCGCTTGGCCAGGCCCATCAAGCCCTCCAGTTCCCGGGCCATGAGGGGCTCGCCTCCGGTAAAGCAGACCCCCTCTAAAAGCCCCTTCCGCTTTTTCAAAAAGGCAGCCAAGTCCTCCACCGGCATGGCATCCAGGGGTCGGCCATCGATCAGCTCCCAATTATGGCACCAGGGGCAGCGGAATTGGCAACCCGCCAGAAAGACCGTACAGGCCATTTTTCCGGGAAAATCCAACAAGGTTGTCGATTGGAAACCAACGATGGCCATTCCATTCCCCCTTAAAAAAATCCAGGACCGAAGGACCGGATCCTGGATTTCACCACAAGATTTCGCATCATTCTGAAAAATAATACCACATTTAGTGGTTGCCTGAAAGGCCCCACACTATAGGTCATCCTCACTCACCCGGTAGTGAAGCTCATCATCCTGATCCATTGGATCATCCTCAGGGTCATAGGTCCACTCCTCCTCTTTGATCCTATATCTTCTAAAGTCGTCTTCGGCGAAATCCTCCTGTTCCGGGAAATCCGGGACAGGTCTTCCCTGGTCCCTCCTCCAAGCGACATAGCGTTTGAGCTCCAAAGAAAGTTTGGCAAAGGCCCAGGCAATGACCGCAAGATCATCCCCAAAACCGATGCCGACGAGAAAGTCCGGGACAAGGTCAATGGGAGAGATGAGGTAAATCAAAGCGGCCAAGGCCAAGACCACATTCTTCTTGGACCAACCCTTATACTTTCCAAAGACAGCATCGTGGATAAGGTCAATCATCAGGAGGACTTCTCCCTTTACCTGCCCGAGCTTTCGCTTGGAGGTGATCATACCCAAGGCTTCCTTCGTGACCTCTTGGATTCGAGTTTTATTCTTCATGAGATAGGCGGCTCTTCGAATATATTTATTCATTTGACTCCTCACTACTTTTCCGTCTTGTCTTTCCGCTTCGATCAAGGCTTGATGGTCGTTAATGAAAAGAGAAAGAATCCTCGGCGACCCAATTCCTGTAAGTCCACATAACGAACTTGCCTGGCCCAGTTATCTGCAACAAGGACAAAGTAGAGTTTTCTTCCTCCATTCATATAGGACCGGTAACCCATGCAGGTCACCGTATGCCTTCGGTAGGCTCCGGCCAAAAAATTCATGATTACCGGTCGGTCGCCATCAATTTCTTCTCTTATTTTATCAAAAAGAGCTTCCGGTTTCTTGAATCGGAAGTGGCTCCGGGCTTTGCCCCGGTAGCCGTAAGACCTCCAGGCCCATTTGGCCAAAGAAGGGATAAAAAAGGGACTGGTCCCCATCCAAGGAAGATAGTAAAAATTGGACCTTGCTTCGGTCAAAAAGTCCTGAAAAACCCTGCCCTCATCTTCCGGAATCCCCGTGAAGCCCCGGCTCCGGTAATATTCAAAAACGCTGGTCAAGGAGGCCAGGGAGCAGTGATTCTTCGCCGAGAATCGGTTCATGGACCGTACAGGAAAAGAGTCCAGGACTCCCTTATGGAGGAGACGGTAACCGGGGCCGTACTTCTTCTCAATATGTCCGGCCAGGTCCTGAATGACCGGCTTTCTTTTCCAGGGAAATCGAATCAAGGGTTGGCTCCTTCCTTTAAGACTAATCTTATGTTAGGCCAATATTCCGCTTTTTCCCAATCGGTCAAAATAATATCCTTTCATAGGAACAATATAAATATCTCTAAAGAAAAAAATATTCTCCCCTTTATTATTTTTGCTTAATAAACATATTACCCTTTTATATTGAATGTTTTCTTCTTTCTAGCTCCTCTTGATTTTATGTGTATATGCGCATATAATATAATTGGGAGGATTGAAAATGAAAGACCATGAGCTTCTAAATTTGCTTATAAAAAATGGCTGGACCATACAGCGCACGAGGGGAAGCCATTACCATCTAAAAAAAGATGGAAAAAGAGAAACTATCGCAGTCCACCACAAGGAAATGAATCCTCATCTTGTGAAAAGAATCATCGAAAAACATGGATTAAAATAAGGTTATGTGGTTGGATATGACAAAGTAAAAGGAGATAAATATGAGATTTAATTATCCATTAATCATTCATAACGAGGATGGTTACTGGGGAGAATTTCCCGATTTAGAGGGATGTAATGCACAAGGAGAAACGATTAATGATATTGTAGATGATGCCCAGAAGGCGTTGGAGTTACATCTGTTATCAATGTTACTGGATGAAGAAATCCCCAATTCCCCTTCCGACCCAACAACTCTTTCAGTAGATAGGAATAGCTTCGTTGCCTTAATTGGTGCGGAAGTCGATCCCTCCCAAGAATCAAAATCTACCAGAAAGAATGTTACTCTACCTGTTTGGATGAATCGTCTTGCAGAAGAAAAAAATATCAACTTCTCCCAAACCCTCCAAGAAGCCCTGATCGAGAAAATGGGCTTATAAGTAAATATTTCCTCTCCAAACAGTAGAGCATTGAAAAATGCCCAATCCATTGAAATCAACGGATTGGGCATTTTCCTATCATGGAGAATAGGGGGATCGAACCCCTGACCTCTTGAATGCCATTCAAGCGCTCTCCCAGCTGAGCTAATTCCCCATCAATATTTTCCGCCACGAATCGTGACTTGATTAGTATAGGACATCCTCCGGGTCCTTGTCAAGGGGCAGGCATACAAATCAAAAGAACTTTGTCAGGGCCCTCCTCCCCCATCTCCGAAGAAATGGGGAGGGTGACCTTGACCCTTTGCTTGACTTATTCCCCTTCGTAAGCGGCAATCTTCACGCAGAGGCAGAAGAGTTCCATGGCTTTTTGAAGGTCTTCCAGGGGCGGAACCGTGATGGATAGGCGGAGGTTCCAGTCCCGGGGATCCTTGTGGTAGGGGTAGGTTGCCCCCGGTTGGGTCAGCTGAAGGCCGGCATCCAGGCAGAGGTCATAGACCCGTTTAGCCGTCCCCTCCTTGAGATAGACAGAGAGGAAATAGCCACCCTTGGGAAGGTTCCACCGGGCCAGGCCCTCCTCTTCCAGTTCCTCCTGGAGAATTTTCTCCACCAGGTGGAACTTGGGCCGGATAAAGTCCGCATGCTTCCGCATGAGGGCGTCCACTCCCCCCACTTGGCGGAAGAAGTTGACATGGATCATCTGGTTGAACTTGTTGGGCCCGATGGAGGAGTTGGCAAAGCAGGCACGGAACCAGTCCAACATGGGGAGGTTACCGGCAAGAGAGGAGACCCCGGACCCCGGGAAGGACATCTTGGAGGTGGAGGCCAGGGCCATGACCCGGTTGGGGTGGCCGGCCTCTTCACAAAGCGAGAGAATGTCCGGAATTTGGGGCAGGTCCTCGTCCTCATAGAGATAGTGGACGGCATAGGCGTTATCCCAAAGGATAAGGAAGTCGTCCGCCGCCTCCATCTCGGCCAGGGCCCGGCAGGTTTTCTCGGAATAAACATAACCGTCCGGGTTGGAAAACTTGGGTACGCACCAGATCCCCTTGACCGAAGGATCCTTGGCCAACTCCCGGACCTGGTCCATATCCGGGCCATCCGGCGTCATATCCACCGTCACCAGGTCGAAGCCCAGTTTTTCCGTCATGTTGAAGTGGCGGTCATAGCCGGGCGATGGGCAGAGCCACTTCTTCTCCTTGACATGGTCCCAGGGGGTCTGTCCGGGAAGGCCATAGACCATGGCGAAACTGAGGACGGAGTGCATGACTCGGAGGGAAGAGTTTCCCATGGTCATGACCTTTTCCGGGTCCACCCCGATCATCTCCCCCACGATCTTCCGCATGGCAGGAAGACCGGACAGACCCCCATAGTTGCGGATATCTATCCCCTCATCCTCCTGAACAATCCCCATGGCCATGGCCTTCTCCATGTAGGTCTGGACCATGTCCAGCTGCTTCACGGAAGGCTTTCCCCGAGTCAGATCCAGGTTGAGTCCGGCCTTTTTCATGGCCTCATATTTTTCTAAGCAGGCTTGCAGGTTTTCTTTTCCCATGGGATCCCCTCTTTCTTGTCCTTATCTTGCTTGATCCGCTTATTCTTCCTCTTCTCCGGCTAACTGGACTCCTTGAATCAGGATGGCCTTTGGTGTGATGGACCGGGGCCTCTGGACCGTCTCCTTGGTATAAGAAATCTTATCCGCCGATTTAAAGAGGTTGACGGAAATCGATCCGCCGGAGATATAGCTTTCCTTTCCCTCTTTGACCAACTTGGCCAGGCGGAATTCTCCACCGAAGTTCCCGGTCAGGGGAGAAAAATCAAAGGAGGAGAACTTGATGATCTCCAGGTGGTCTTCCTTCATGGCCATATCCAAATCAGCAGACCCGCCGTCAACCTCGAAGGTCGAGCACTTCCCCTTGTTCTCCATCCCCAAATAGTAGGAGTGGGGGGCGGAGGAAGCCAGGTTCATGACCTGCCCCTTGTCCAGGAGCGGATAGGGGGTCAGGAAGGTTCCATAGGAATCCACCGGAACGGCATAGGGCGAATGGGCCAGGAAGGGGTTCAGGCGGAGGCTGACCGGGTCCTTGACCTCGGGTCCCTCCTGGTCGTGGGCAAAGGCCAGGCCCGGTTCTTCTTTGGACAGGCCGTTGTAAACGCTCATGGCTGATAAGCGGGAGGTGTACATTTTGAAGAAGTCCTCCACCTCATCACCGGTGATGGCGACCGTCACGTCCTCCATGGCCTGAGCCTGGTCGGCTTGGGCCCGGGCCTGGGTCTCCTCCAACTGGGCATCCACGATCTCTTTAATCTTATCCACATCCGGGCCGGACAGGGTGTAGATCCGGAAGACTTCCACCGGGTCATTCTTCCCCTCCGCATCGGTCACCAATTCAAACTGGAAGAGGTTGGCGGGATAGGATGTCCGAAGGCCTTGGGAGGAAACCAGACAGACCTGGACATCCTGGCAGAAGATCTCTGCAGAATTCACCTTGGCCAAGCCGCTGCGATCGGCAAAGAAGGCCTGAAAAACCTCCTCATGCTTGTGGGAGAATTCATGGATGGTCGAAGCTTGGACCATGTCGTGGCCAGGCTCTCCCCCATTATCAGGAAGGGGGAACCAGGGGTTTTTGATATAGGAAGCTTCTTCCCCTGCCCGGGCGATCTTCTCGACAATCTCTTCGTCACTGTCGTCAGGGCCAAATTGGGCGGTGGATGACCCCCTGGTCTTGTCCACCAGCCCTTCCTTTTCCTCCTCATGGTCCACATAGACCGTGAGGGCGTATTCCTTGGTGTCCGCTCGACGGTTCATGTCCAGACGGTCCTTAACAAAGAAGAGCTCCTGAGAATCGGTAACCTCTGATTTGAGGACCCAGTCTTGGATTTTTCCAAGAGCCAGGGCCCGGTCTGCTTCCTGAATTATCTTTTCAAACATTAGTTGAGCCTCCCTCTCGCTTTCATATAGGCCCCGCCCATGGAGACCTTGACCCATTCCTTCCAGCCCTTTCCACAGTAGCCAATACCGTCCAGGGTCACATCATCTGCCGACGAAATCATGGAAATGGAGTTGAGGAGGTCGGGCACATAGCCGGTCAGATAAACCGGGCTGACGATCTTGCCGGTCAGCTTTCCGTCCTTAATCTCCAATCCCTTGAGGGCTACGCATTGGATCCCCCAGTTCTTGGGATCTTCCATACCGGAGGTGTAACCTTGGAGGAAGTAACCATGGTCGATGGAGGCGATCATATCATCCAGCTTGGCATTTTGCCCCGGAAAATAAGTGTTGGTCATCCGGGCATAAGCCTTCCGCTTATAGGACTCCCGACGGCCATTTCCTGTCGGATGGAAGCCCAGCTGGAGGGCGGACAGCTCATCGCACATGCCGGACCGGAGGATCCCCTCGTCAATAACCGTGGTGTTGGAGGCCGGATTCCCCTCATCATCAAAGGCAAAAGAGGCCACCTGGTCAAAGGCTTGGGCCCCGTCCTTCATGGTCAGGATGGGCGATCCCACCCGCTTATCGGTAAATTCTTTTCCTTTGGCCCGGTTCTTGACGTACATATCCATCTCCGCCCCATGGCCGAAGGCTTCATGGGCGATGAGGCCGGAGAAGGTGGGATCGGTAATGATGTCATAGACGCCGGGTTCGATGGGTTCAGCATCCAAGAGGCCGATGGCACTCTGGGCAGCTTTGTCAATGAGGCCGGGGATTCGGTCCAGGACTTCCGATCCGGCCAGTCCGCTATACCCCGCAAAGTCTTCCTTTGAGCCCTTTTCGTTGGCGGCAACCGCCGAGGCCATAGCCTGGGCATAGGCATAGGTCTGGGTCAGGTCTTTGTTTTTGGATAAGAAAAGTTTGTCCACCTGGGTGATGATCAGAGCGGTCTGTAGGAAGCTCAGTTCCTTGTATTTCTCCATGCCCTGGTCCAGATCCTTGCGAAGGGTCGCTAGAATTTCTTCCGCCGAATCATCCTGAGGAAGATTCTCCACCTCACGGATAAAGGACCCGGTCCATGGCTCATCCTTGGGCTCCATTTCATAATCCAGGGGATTGACCGCTTCTAAGAAGCTTGCCCGGTCGTCCTCAACCAGAGCCCGGGCCTTAGCCACCACTTCATCCACATCCAGGTGGTTGAAGGAAAACTCAGAAAAGCCCTGTGGACCCTTCAGGCGGATAACAAAGCCCCTTTCAACATCCGGGCTATTGCTGAGATGAACTTCATTGGGAAGAACCTGATAGGCCCGACCGGTCACGTCGGATGCCAGGATGGACACATAGGAAAAGTCCGGAGATAGGATGTCTATAATTTTTTTAAGGTCCCCTTTTACCTTGGCCAGGTAGGGAGAAGGAATTAATTTTTTCATTCCATATCCTTTCTAGTGTTAGAAAAAGCTGAGGAGGCCTTCTTCGGACAGAAGGACAGGCTCTTCCGAAGAAGTCCATAATAACAAGAATTATTATATCAAATGAGGCTGGAAGAGGCATAATAGGGGAAATAAAAAAGGACCGGGGCAACCCGGTCCTTGACGTACAAAGTCCTGCTTTAATAGGTTTCTTTGAAGAGCTCGAAGTAAGCCTGGGGATGGTGGCAGGAGGGGCACTTCTTCGGTGCTTCCTGACCCTTGGCTATGTATCCGCACTCATTGCACTTCCAAAGAACAACCTCATCGCGCTTGAAGACGCGGTCGCCTTTGATGTTATCTAAGAGCTTCTGGAAGCGGATAGCGTGCTTATCCTCAACCTTGGCAATCTGTCTGTACTGTTCAGCAATCTCAGAGAAGCCTTCTTCGTCAGCAACCTTTGCCATCTCAACGTACATATCGTCGGCTTCTTCTCTTTCGCCGTCGATAGCGCCTTGGAGGTTCTCTTCTGTGGAGGACCAAACAACAGGATACTGGGCATCGAATGCAATTCCCTCGCCCGTCGCATAGCACTCAGGAAGGAACTTGTAGAACTGAGCAGCATGCTCACGTTCGTTGCGGGCGGTCTCTTCGAAGATCATAGAGATCTGTACATAACCGTCTTTTTTTGCCTGCTTAGCAGCCAGGGTATAACGCATATTTGCCTGGGATTCACCCGCAAATGCTGCCATCAGGTTTTGTGCCGTCTTGCTACCTTTTAATTCAGCCATAAAACAACCTCCTTATTACATTCATGGGATATATTGATCGTTCGATTTTCATCGGAAAGCCGAGGAAAATCCTAGGTCAACACCTTTATTTTATCATATCAAAGGGAAAAAGAAAGCCATTTAAAGAAAGAATTCCCCTATTCCAAGCCCTGGCAGGCAAAATCGCCCCCTATCCGCTATAATAAAAATGCCTCGATCACTATTGAAACGGAAAGAGAAGAAAGGAGACTCTTTTGAAATTTATATCTTGGAATATTGATTCCTTAAATGCGGCTCTGACCTCGGACTCCAACCGGGCCCAGCTCTCTCGCCTGGTCCTGGACCGGATCGATGGGATGGATGCCGACGTCATCGCCATCCAGGAGACTAAGCTCCCCGTTGGCGGCCCTTCGAAGAAGCACCTGGAGATCATCCGACAGCGGCTCCCCCACTACAAGATCTGCTGGCGGTCTTCCACCCCTCCTGCCAGGAAGGGCTATGCGGGGACCATGTTCCTTTATAAAGATATTTATAATCCCACCTGCACCGGTCCGGATATCGGCGGGCCCGACACCATGGACCTGGAGGGCCGGGTCCTCACCCTGGAATTCGATGACTTCTATGCCACCAACGTCTACACCCCCAATGCCGGTTCGGCTCTTTCCCGTCTGCCGGAACGCCAAATCTGGGATGCCAAGTATCGGGACTACCTCCGGAGCCTGGATGACAAAAAGCCAGTTATCGCCATGGGGGACTTCAACGTCGCCCACAAGGAAATCGACCTGGCCAACCCGGACAGCAACCACTTCTCCGCCGGTTTCACCGATGAGGAAAGGGAGGGCTTTTCTCATATCTTGGAGGCCGGCTTCACCGACACCTTCCGTCATATCCATGGGGACGTGGAGGGGGTTTATTCCTGGTGGGCCCAGCGGGTTCCCACTTCAAAAATCAACAATTCCGGCTGGAGGATCGACTACTTCCTCGTCTCCGACCGCTTGGCTGAACGGGTAGTGGAATCCAATATGGTGGATTCCGGTGACCGTCAGGACCACACTCCCCTGGTATTGGAAATTCAATAGAAAGGAAATCCCGGATGAAAAGAAAATACACCCCCTATTTCATTTTTTTCATCGCCTGCTGTATATTCTCCTTCCTCCCCCACGTCCATGCAGAGGGAGGAGACCGAGTTCGGTCAGTCCTTATTCAGGCTAATCTGAAGGAAGATGGATCTGCGGACATCCGGGAGGAGTGGGATATTGAAATCGCTAATGACTCGACGATTACGGAGTGGTACTTGCCCAAAAGCCATTTGAACGGGTCGACCATTAACAATTTTGTCGTTAAGGAAGATGGCCGGATCTTTGAAGACCTGGGATCCGACTGGGACGTCGACCGGACCAGGGAAGAAAAAGCGGGAAAATCCGGCTTTATTGACAGTGATGATGGGCTTGAACTTTGCTTTGGTATTGGATCTGTCGGTCGTCACCACTTCACCCTGACCTACCAGGTCAGCGAGCTTGTTGACGGCTTCAGGGATAAAGATGGGTTTTATTGGCGATTTGTCAATGACCAAATGTCTTCCCCTCCGGAATCGGTTAGGGTGGAAGTCCGGGGTCCACGCCCTTTTATGTCACAAGACGTCGAATTGGCTCTTTATGGGAATACCGGTTCCATCTCCATCAATGAAGAAGGAAAGATCCTCGCCCATGCTGAGGGATCGGACTATGGAACCAAAGAGAATCATATGACCCTTCTTGTTTCCTTTACCAAGGGCATTTTTTCACCGGAAAAGAAAAATATAGACCAGGACTTTGAGGACCTTGCCAATCAGGCGGAGGAAGAGGGCGATTTTCCTTTTTGGATCATTCCGCTTATTATCTTTCTAGTCGTGGTGCCTGTTGCCGTGGTCATCCTCTTCTACTCAAAAGCACGGAAAAAAGAAGCCTACCTCTCCATGACCCGGAAGGAGAAAAAATCGATGCCGATCCAGACCTCCCCTCCCTTTCAAGGCGATCTGGTCATGGCCTATATGGCCATGAAAATCACCGATGAAAGCTTATCCACACCCATGCTGGATCAAAGGCTACAAACTGCCTATCTCCTGGATTGGGCCTTAAAAGGGAATCTTGACCTGTCCTTGGATGAAAGCAAGGGCTTCTTTGAGGAAGATGAGAGTTCCATCCGCTTTCTTGGCGGAGATCCCGGCTTCTCGCCGGAAGACCTCTTTGCCCGGGCTCTTTGGGATTTCTTCATCCAAGCTTCCGAACCAAACCACCGCCTCACCATCCGGGCCCTTCAGGATCATATTCGGGAGAATGACAAGGCTTATGAGGAATTGTGGAAGCTGGCCAAAGAAGAAGGAGAAAGGAAATTACTGGAAAACGGAAATCTGGAGAGAATTTCTGAAGAGGAGGCCCTCCAGGTCACTGCCCAGGGCCATATGGAAATCCCCAAAGTCTATGGCTACCGAAACTATCTCCAGGAGTGGATTGACCGCTTCGATGGTCAAGAAAATAATCCCAATCTCCAAGAGACCTTTGCCTTCGCTTGTCTTTTTGGCTTGATGGGCGACTTTGAGAAGAAAATGAGGAAATTGGGCCTCCAACCGGCCGACCGGGTCGCCATGTCCCAGCACTCCTATGGTCTTCCCTACTATTATTTCCTTTCCGCCAACCATTTCTCCCAGCAGAGTCAAAGTAGCTTTAGCTCTACAGGATCGATGGGCGGTGGAGGTGGCTTTTCCGGCGGAGGATCCGGAGGTGGTGGTCGCTGAGACCTGATAAGAAAAGATATAGGGCAAGAACAAGGGCCCGGCAAACGAAGTTACGTTTGTCGGGCCCTGTTTTCTGTGTTTATGCCTATTCCATCTCGAAGGCTCCGGTATAGAGCTGGTAGTAGACCCCTTCTTCTTTCAGGAGATCCTCATGGGACCCTCGCTCGATGATCCGCCCCTGGTCCATGACCATGATGACGTCACTGTTTTCAATAGTAGAGAGGCGGTGGGCGATCACAAAGACGGTCCGCCCTTCCATGAGCTTGGCCATCCCCTCCAGGACGACCTGTTCGGTATGGGTGTCGATGGAGGAGGTAGCCTCATCCAGGACCAGGGCCGGTGCCCCGGCAACGGCGGCCCGAGAGAGGGAGAGGAGCTGGCGCTGGCCTTGGGAGAGGCTGGCCCCGTTAGCGGTCAGCTGGGTTTGGTAGCCCTCGGGCAGGCGGGCGATGAAGGAGTGGGCCCCGGTGATCTTGGCTGCCTCAATGCAGTCCTCATCCGTCGCATCCAACCGTCCGTAACGGATATTTTCCATAACCGTTCCCGTAAAGAGGTTGGTGGACTGGAGGACCAGACCCAGAGACCGGCGGAGGTCTTCCTTCCGGATCTCCCGGATGTCGATCCCATCATAGAGGATCTTCCCTCCCTCAATCTCATAGAAACGGTTCATGAGGTTGGTGATGGTGGTCTTCCCTGCCCCGGTTTGGCCGACGAAGGCCACCTGCTGTCCCGGCTCGGCGTAGACCGTGATGTCGTGGAGGACCGGTTCACCCGGGACGTAGGAGAAGTTCACCCCTTCCATCCGCATATCCCCCCTCATGGGTTTATAGGAGAAGGATCCATCCGCTTGGGGGATCTTCCAATACCAGGACAGGTCCCGGTCCGGGCTTTCTTCCAGCCGGCCCTGGGCATCTTCCCGGCAGTGGACCAGGCGGATCTCTCCCTCATCGATTTCTTCCTCACGGTCCAGGAAGCGGTAAATCCGGTCCGCCCCGGCCATGGCCATGACAACAGAGTTGATCTGCTGGGAAAACTGGTTGATATTCCCGGTGAACTGCTTGGTCATGTTGAGGAAGGGAATGAGGATGGAGAGGGAGAAGGCCATGCCGGAAATGGAGATGTTGGGGAGGCCGGAGAGGAGGTAGACCCCGCCAACCATGGCGGCCAGGACATACATGACATTGCCAATATTCATGATGATGGGCCCTAAGGCATTGGCGTAGCCATTAGCCCTCGAGGAAACCTCAAAAAGGGCCTGGTTCTTTTCCTCCATCTTCTGAATAGCCTGGTCCTCATGGTTAAAGACCTTGACCACCTTTTGCCCGGTCATGTACTCCTGAAGAAAGCCTTCCAGGTCCCCCAGTTTTTCCTGTTTTTCACGGAAGAAGCGGGCCGATCCCCCGGCCACCTTCCGGGTAACCAGGAACATGGCTCCCACTCCGATGGAGACCAGGAGGGTCATGGGGAGGGAGTAGTAGATCATGATGACAAAGATAGTCAGGACGATGGCTCCGGCCCGAACCATGGAGGGAAGGCCGCCGGAGACCAGCATCCGGAGGGTCTGAACATCGTTGGTATAGTAGGACATGATGTCCCCATGCTTGTTCTGGTCGAAGAAGGATAAGGGCAGATCCTGCATGTGGTTGAACATCCGCTGTCGGAGGGAGTGGAGGAAGTGCTGGGTGACCAGGTTCATGGCCTGGGTCTGGAAGGTGATGAGGATGACCGACAGGAGGTAGAGGGCAACCAGGACAGCCAGAAGGGGAAAGATGATCTCTTTGGCCTGGGGCCAGGACCGGTTTCCGGTGGCTAAAAAGTCCGTAAGAACGGCCAGGATCTTCTGCTGGAAGATGGCGGGAAGGGCCGTGATGACCGAAGAAAGGATGGTGGAAATGAAAACCAAGGGGAGGAGGATGGGGGCTCCCTGAAAGAGGTCTTTCAGTAGTCGGCGGAGGATCCGAGGGTTCACTTGTTTTTTCGTTTTATTGGACATTGACCCCACCTCCTTGCTTTTCATAGGTTTCCCGATAGGATGGGACCTTCTTCATGAGCTCCTCATGGCTTCCCATAGCCAGGATCTTTCCCGACTGCATAACGATGATCCGGTCGGCATCCTTAACCGAGGAGATCCGCTGGGCAATAAAGATTTTCGTGGTCCCCGGGAGGGATTCCTTGAGGGACTTTTGGATCAGGGCATCCGTCTTGGTATCGACGGCGGATGTGGAGTCATCAAAGATGAGGATCTTGGGCTTTTTCAGGAGGGCCCGGGCGATGGTCAGGCGCTGGCGCTGACCACCGGAGACGTTGGTTCCCCCCTGTTCGATGTAGGTTTGATAGCCCTCAGGGAAAGACCGGATGAAGGTGTCCGCCTGGGCCAACTTAGCCGCCCACTCCACTTCTTCGTCGCTGGCCCGGGGATTGCCCCAGCGGATGTTGTCAGCGATGGTCCCGGAGAAAAGGACATTCTTTTGGAGGACCAGGACGGCCTGGTCCCGTAGACTAACCAGGTCGTAGTCTCGAACATCCCTTCCCCCGACTTCGATGGAACCCCGGCTGACATCGTAGAGGCGGGGAATGAGCTGGACCAGGCTGGATTTCCCGGACCCGGTTCCTCCCAGGATCCCCACGGTCATACCCGACTTAATCCTGAAGTCAAGGTCGGAGAGGGTGTAGGCTTCCGCCTCCTCCGAATATTTGAAGGAAACCCCATGGAAAGCGACTGAACCGTCGGCAAGCTCTTTAGCCCCACCCTCCGGAGAATGGAGGCTGGACTCTTCCGCCAGGATTTCGTTGATCCGGCGGACGGATTCGACCGACATGGTCAGGAGGACAAAGACCATGGAAAGGAACATGAGCTGGATCATTATCTGCATCCCGTAGGTCAACATGGCGGACATCTGTCCGACGTTGAGGTCGACCCCGCCGGAGGAAACAACCATCTGGGAACCGACGGCGAAGATGAAGAGCATGTTGAAATAGATAGCCATCTGCATAACCGGGGAAGAAAAGTTCACGATGGTGTTGGCCTTGGTGAAGATCTTCATCATATCCTCTGAAAAACCTTTGAACTTTTCCTTCTCATAATCCCCCCGGGCATAGGCCTTGACCTCTCTGGCGGCCTGAACATTTTCCCCGACCACCCGGTTAATCACGTCAAACTGACGGAAGCCCTTTCGGAAATAGGGCATGGCAAACTTGATGATGAGGAAGAAGGCGACTGCCAAAAAGGGAATGATGATTAAAAAAGAATAGGCCAGGGACCCGGCCATCCGAAAGGCCATGATGAAGGCAAAGATGATGACCAGGGGGGCTCGGACGGACTCCCGGATTAAGATCATAAAGGACATCATGACATTGTCGATGTCGGTCGTCAGCCGGGTGATTAGGGAGGGTGTGGAGAATTTATCGATATTACCGAAGGAATAGGTCTGGATCTTTCGGAAGAGGTCCCCACGAAGATTCTTGGCAAAGCCGGATGAGGCCTTGGCAGAGGTGAAGCCGGCTAGGCCCCCCGCCGCCAGGGAGAGTCCGGCAATGACCAGGAGAAGGAAGCCGGTCCGGGATACGGCCCCCATGTCCATATTCTGTCCTTGAAGGCTGTTGATGAGCTGGGCGGTAATAAAGGGAATCAGGGCATTAAAAATAGCCTCTAAAATAATAAAAAAAACAGTCAGTAGGCTCAGGGTCTTGTATTCCCTTAATGAGCCCAAAATATTTTTTCCACCTTTGATCATATCAACCTCGACGTTCTATATTTTCTAGACAGGATAAGGACAAAAGAATTACCTTCTACATACCCCGGCCGGGGATTCAAAAACAAGAGGGCCTTCTTGAGTTACAATAAATGAAGATGATTTCAAACCATATGAGCTCATGAAGAAGGGGGTTCTCCTCATGCATGGCATTTTTGACTATATTCATGGTGGCCACATGGATGCCTTTGACCGGGTGGTCCTCTGCAGCCAATCTCCCCGGCGAAGGGAGCTTTTGGCCTACCTCAAGCCCGTCTGCCGGAGCCTGGACCTGGATGAGCGGACGATTGAAAACCGCTATATGACCCTCTACCGGTCCGATCCTTTCATCCACCGGGTGGGTAAGACGGCCTGCGAGCTGGCCGGAGCTAAGTGTGGCCTGGGCGATGGGCCGGAAGAAGAGGGCGGGGCCCTGGCCGGGAGCCTCTACATTGGGGCCGACACCATGGTGGTCATGGACGAGAAAATCCTCCACAAGCCCCGGGACCTTGAAGAAGCGGAAACCATGTTCCGGTCCTATTTCGGCCGGACCCACCATGTGGTCACCGGAGTTTGCCTCCGGACGATCTCGGACTTCCAGTCCTTTTACGCTGTTACCGCCGTCTCCTTTGTCCCCTACTATCCGGCCCTGGAAGCCGCCATCCGGGACTACCTGGCCCATGGCCGGGTTCTTGATAAGGCAGGGGGCTACGGGATCCAGGACCTGGACCCCCGCTTTGTCGCCTCTATTGAAGGGGACATCCAAACCGTGATTGGCCTCCCCCTTGCCGAGGTCGCCCGGCGGATCGCTCCCTATTCCCTGGATCCCGAGCCTTTGGACTTCATCTCCCTGGATGACTTCACCCGGATAGTCCAGGACCTGGTGGAGGACCTTCCCCCCTCCTTTTTCGAGGGCCTGAACGGGCTGGTTCAAATCTCCCCTGAAGTGAAATACCATCCTCAAGCCCGGGAGGATGACCTCTGCATCGTGGGTGAGTACGTCCGGGATAAGCTGGGTCGGCGGATCAAACTTTACTATGGATCCTTTCGGACCCTCTATCCGGGCTGGTCGGGACCGGCCTTAAAGGACCGGATTAGGGAGGTCCTGGTCCATGAGTTCCGCCACCACCTGGAAGCCCGGGCTGAACTCCGGGACCTCGAAGTGGAGGATGAGGCCTTCCTCCGGGACTACCGGGCCAACCATAACTACACCATCATCCGAAGGCCGGAAAACTAGCGACTCCTAGAAGGGATAGCGGCGGTAGGTGGTCATATAGGCCCTCATCCGGTCTCTGACCTCGCCGGAATCATAATCCGGCCCGACCCGCCAGACCCAGTTTCCCTCGGCTATGCCGGGGATGTTGATCCGACCCTCCTCGCCCAGACCCAGGAGGTCCTGGAGGGAGAAGATGGTCAGGTCGCTGACCGACCCCAATAAAGACCGGATGGCCCCCCAGTGGATGCCCTCCTCCTCACTCAAGAGGAGGTAGGCCTCCACTCTTTTTTTGACCGGATCAGGAAGGGACCGGTACCAGCCCAGAAAGGGGGCCGAGTCGTGGGTGGAGGTGTAGACGACTGAATTCTTAACAAAGTTATGGGGAAGGTACTTGGAATCGTCCCCTCCAAAGGCAAACTGAAGGACCCCCATGCCTGGATAGGCCATGGCATCTTTGATCCGGCTGACTGCCGGTGTCAGAGAGCCCAGGTCCTCGGCAATGAGGGGAAGGTCCGGATAGGCCTTTTGGATGGTCCGGAAAAAATCCAATCCCGGTCCTTCCACCCACTCCCCCCGATGAGCCGTTTTTTCCCCATAGGGGATGGAAAAGTAGGTCGTGAAGCCGATGAAGTGGTCCAGTCGGACTAGGTCGAAGAGGCGGGCATTGGCTCCCATCTTATCCAACCAATAGGAATAGCCGTCGTCCTTCAGGACATCCCAGCGATAGAGAGGGTGGTTCCAGACCTGACCATCGGCCGAATAGGCATCCGGGGGAACGCCCGATACCCGAACGGGGACCTTGTCTTCATCCAGGAGAAAATACCGGGCCCGGGCCCAGGCATCTCCGGAATCCATAGGGGTGTAGATGGGAAGGTCTCCGATCAATCTTATCCCCTTTTCATGGGCATAGGCGCTCAGGCGGTCATAGTGGTTGAAGAAGGTGTATTGGAGGAAGACCTGGTAGTCGACCTCTTCCCCATGAGCCTGCCGGATGGCCTCCAGGGCCTCCCTCTCACGTTTTTTTACTTCCCGGGGCCAGCCTGTCCAGTCCCGGCCATAAAGGGACCGGAGGACCCGGTAAAGGGCATAGTCCTCCAGCCAATGCCGAGTCCGGTCCAGGAAATCCGAATAGTCCTCCGGCAGGGGGCGGTTCCGGAATCGGGCGAAGGCTTGGTGGAGAACCCGGTCCCTTCCCCGATCAACCGCCAGGTAGTCAATCCTTCCGGGATCCTTCCCCCATTCCAGGCCAGTCAGGTCCTCGCTTTCCAGGAGCCCTTCTTCCTGAAGGAGGTCCAGGTCAATATAATTGGGGTCCCCCGCAAAGGAGGAAAGGGCGGAATAGGGGGAATTTCCCGAATCCGGACAAGTTGGCCCCAGGGGAAGAACCTGCCAATAGGCCTGGTGGATGTCGGCTAAAAAATCAACAAAACGGTAGGCCTCCCGGCCCAAACTCCCGATCCCATACTTGGAGGGAAGGGAGAAGATGGGGAGGAGGATTCCGGATGCTCTTTGCAAGGATCCAACCTCTCTTTCTCTAGGCAATCCGGCACAGGACCGGCTTTAGACTGTCTCCTGGCCAAGGGCCAGCATGGCTTGGCCCACAATGGTCAGGGATTTCATGAGCTTTTTCACCTCAACCCTTTCATTGGGCTGGTGTTCCAGGGGGGTGTCGCCCGGGAAATTGGGGCCAAAGGCGACCATGTTGGGGAAGACCTTGGCATAGGTCCCCCCGCCGATGGCCAGGGGCTCCGAGAGGTCACCCGTCATGGCCCGGTAAACGCCCAGGAGGCGTTGGATGAGGTCCGAGTCTTTGGGGACATAGAGGGGGTCATTGGTCTCCCTGTCTAGGACCTGGAGACCATAGGCCAAACTGACGGATTCCAGGGCTTCCTTGACCTTATCGTGGTCCCCGTTTTTGGGATAGCGGATATCCAGGCCGAAGGAAAGTCGCCCCTCTTCCAAGCGGAGGGTCCCCAGGTTGATAGAGGTCTCCCCGGTCTCGGGATCCTGGAAGTGGATGCCCAGGCCCTTACCCTTGGTATCCCGCCCAATTTTCTCCAGGATAAAGGAAGAGACCTTAGCAAAGTCTCCCCCGATCTGAATTCCCTCCACCGCCTCAAGAAGGGTGACCAGGGCATTTTTCCCCAGCTCGGGCATGGATCCGTGGGCTCCTGCCCCCTTGGCTTCGATGATGGTCTTCCCTTCTTCCTGGCGAACGGAAACTTCCTCCGTCTCCTGAATTTTCCAATTCCCTTCCAGGACCAGGCGGGCGGAGTCCGGGACGACGTTAAGAGCCCGGCCGGCTTCAAAGGCCAGGACCGGGATCTCCCCTTGGTGGAAGTTCTGGCTCCCGATGTGGGCGTGGGTGGTTCCTTTTTCAAAGAAGATCAGGGGGAAGTCGGCATCGGGAGTGAAGCCCATGACGGGCATCTCCTGTCCGGATTCCACATAGTGGCGGACGCAACGGGACCCGCTTTCTTCATTGGTCCCAAAGATAACCCGGATCCGGCGGTCTGTGGCCAGGCCCAGGTCTTTGATGGCTTTTAGAGCATAGAGGGCGCCGATAGCCATTCCCTTGTCATCAGCGGACCCTCTCCCGTAGATCTCGCCATCAACGACTTCTCCCAGGAAGGGGTCATGGTCCCACTTGCCGTTTACGGGGACAACATCCAGGTGGCCAAGGACTGCCACCATGTCTTCACCTTCCCCATATTCCGCATAGCCCACCATGTCATCCACATTGTGGGCTTCAAAGCCCATGGACCGGGCCAAATCCAAGGCATAGTCCAGGGCCTTCTTGGGCCCCGGTCCAAAGGGGGCTCCCTCCTCGGGAGCACCCATGACCGAGTTGATTTTGACCGCTCCCCCGATTCCTTTCAGGACCTCTTCTTCCATGGATAAAATTCTTTCCGTTAATTCCTTTTGAATCATTCCGTTTCCCTTTCTAAAAGGCCCGGCTCCGACCGAACCGCTTCTATCTACTTTGCTGCTACTTCTTTTTGCTCCCCTTCCTGACCCGGAACCTTCTTGAATAGTCCGGTGACCATGAGGGCGATAGCCCCGTCCCCGGTGACATTGCAGGCGGTCCCGAAGGAATCCTGGAGGGCGAAGATGGAGAGCATAAGGGCTGTTCCGTTGTTATCAAAGCCCAGGACGGAGATGATGAGCCCCAAGGAAGCGACAACCGTCCCTCCCGGAACGCCGGGAGCGGCTATGGCGAAAATGCCGAGGAGGCAGGCGAAAGTGACCATGGTCATGGGGTCTGGCAGATGGCCATATAAGATCTGGGAGACGGTCATGACGAAGAAGGTCTCCGTCAAAACGGACCCACAAAGGTGGGTGTTGCAGCAGAGGGGGATGCAGAAGTCCCGGATTTCCGGGTCCAGGGTCTTGGCCTTAGCCGCTGACTTTAAAGCAACAGGGAGGGTGGCGGCGGAGGACATGGTTCCCAGGGCGGTGACATAGGCCGGCGGATAATGGCGAAGGACCTCCATGGGGTTGGTCCGGGAAAGGGCCCCGCCAATACTGTAAAGAAGGGTAAGCCAGATGTAGTGGCCCACAATGACGATCAGGATGATCTTGAAGAAGATGGGGAGCTCTTTGATGATGACCCCCTCATAGGCCAGGCTGGCGAAGGTGGTGAAGATATAGATAGGAAGAACGGGAACGACCACATTTTCTACGATCTTCAACACCATGTCGTTGAAATCTTCCAGGAGCTTGGTCCAGGACTCCGACCGGGTCCAAATGACCGAGAGGCCGATGAGGACGGAGGTAATCAGGGCCGTCATAACAGGCATGATGGGGGTGAACTTGAGTTCGAGGAGGGCCTCCGGGAGGGCACGGCCCGACCCCACCTCCGAAACGATATTGAGGTTGGGGATAATCAGGTATCCGGCAGCCATGGAGAAGAGGGCGGCCCCGACTGAAGACAGGTAGCAGATGATGAGGGTCACGGTCAGGACTTTACCTGCACTGTGACGGAGGGAGATGATGGCTGGGGCAATAAAGCCCAGGATGATCAGGGGGACCATATAGCCGATAAAGTCCCCGAGGATGTTCTTCGCCGTCAAAATGACCAGGATGATGCCCTCTGAGGCATAGGTCCCGACGAGTACGCCGGCCACAATGCCCAAAATAAGCTTAAAAACAAGGGTTTGGGTAATTTTTTTCATGATGTCCTCTCTTCCTTTTTCTCCCGGGTCCGGTCGGGAAAGGATGGTCGCTGATTGTAAAGAAAACCCTTTGCTTGCCCGGGGCTGCCCGGCTTCCACAAAGGGTTGGACTTTTACAGGAAACTAATCTTCAAGGCCTGTGGTAAAGTTATCGAAATAGCCTTGGATGAAGACAACCGGGGTCCCCTTGTCTCCGGAACCGGAAACCAGGTCAGCCAGCGATCCCAGGAGGTCGGTCAGGTGACGGGGGGTGGTTCCCTCAGACTCCATGGCCCCCTTCAGGTCCTTGTCCTTGGCCTCGATTTTCTTGGCGATGGCCTGTCGGAGTTCTTCGCCCTTAAGGTCAGCGAAGTCGTTGTCCGCCAAGTACTTGAGCTTGAGCTCGTTGGGGAGGCCGGAAAGGCCATGAGTAAATCCGGGTGAGACGACCGGGTCAGCAAATTCCCAGATCCCGCCGCGGGGATCCTTGAATCCTCCGTCTCCATAGATCATAACTTCGATATTTTTTCCGGTCACTTCCTTTAATTGATCGGCCAGGCCGTCAACGAAGTTTTGGCAATCTCTGGGGAAGAGTTTGACCTTCTCCTCGGAAGCCTTGTTGGAGCCCAAAAGACCATACTCCTCATTGCAACCCGACCCGTCCACCGGTTGGGTCATGATATCATCCAGGCCATAAACGACTTTGGCCCCGGCTGCCTTGAGCCAGCGCTTGGATCTTTCCTTGGTGTGGATGTCGCAGGTGATCACCTGGTCGGTGTATTCCAGGAGGGCCTTGGGTTGGTTGGCCAGGAAGATAACCAATTCGCAATCCTCTGCCTCCACAATATCCCGGTAGAATTTGATATAGTCCACGCCGGTAAAGGGGTGGCCAACCTCGCCGAAAATCTTATAAAAGTCCTCTTCGGAAAGGATGTCATTATAGGGGTCCAGGCCGGCCTTATCCATTTCCTCTACAGTGATGAGCTGGTTGCCCACCTCATCCGAGGGATAGGTCATCTGGAGGTAGATCTTGTCCATGGCCCGGGCAATGGCCTTAAGGTTCATGGAAAAGCGGTTCCGGGAGAAGATGGGGTTGAAGAGCCCGACGACGCCACCGGGGAACTTCTTACGGATATCCTGTGCGATTTGGTCCACGCTGGCATAGTTTCCCTGGGCCCGAGCAACAATAGCTTCGGTCATGCAAAGGACGTCCCGGTCATGAAAGGAAAATCCCCCTTCTTTGCTGGCTGCTTGGAGTGATTCGACCACCATGCTGGCAAGGTCGTCTCCCTCCCGGATAATCGGGGTCCGGATCCCCCTTGCTACAGTACCGATCATTCTCATTGGTGATTCCTCCTTATATGTTTTCACTTTAGTTATATTTCAGCGAAGAGGCGTTCTTGGTCAGAACGTCGTGGGCTCCGCCCACCACCATGGAACTCGAGGAGACCCGGGTGAGCTTGGCTTTTTCGTGGAGTTCCTCAAGGTTGAGGGCCCCGCAATTGCACATGGTCGCCTTGACCTTGGCCAAAGAAGCGTCCACGTTATCCTTCAGGGTGCCGGCATAGGGGACATAGGAGTCCACACCTTCTT
>JAQYCE010000053.1 GCA_029003555.1 Bacillota bacterium
AATGCCTTTTTCGCGGCGTCGGAAATGGCCCTGGTGAGTGTGGATGACCACCGGATGAAAGAGCGTGCGGAGGAGGGGGATCCCAAGGCCAAGCGAATCCTCAAGCTTATGGAGGATCCTTCACGCTTTCTGTCGACCATCCAGATCTGCATCACCTTGGCGGGCTTTTTCAACTCAGCGGCAGCGGCAACGGGCCTTGCCCAATATTTGGGGGTCTGGTTTGCCCAGCTGGGCCTGCCCTCGCCCTACCAGGTGGCGACGGTTCTCTTGACAGTGGTCCTGTCCTTCCTCACCATTGTTTTTGGGGAACTCATCCCCAAGCGCCTGGCCCTTCAAAATCCGGACGGCTTTTCTCTTTCCGCGGTCAGCTTTCTTTGGTGGGCCTCCAAGATCCTCTGGCCCTTTGTCTCCCTCCTCTCCAACATCACCAACGGTATCCTTCGCCTGATGGGGATTGAGATCTCCTCTTCGGAAGAGCAGGTCACCATGTCGGACATCAAGTCCATCATCAACGTGGGTCAGTCCCAGGGCATCATCAACCACATCGAAGAGGAGATGATCAATTCCATCATCACCTTCGACAATAAAATGGCAGAAGAGATTATGACCCCCCGGACAGAGGTCTTCTGCATCGACATCAACGACCCCATCTCCGAGTTTTTGGATGAGCTCCTCTCCGTCCGCTATTCCCGGATCCCGGTTTATGACGACGAGATCGACAACATCATCGGGGTCCTCTACATCAAAGACTTCCTCCAAGCCGCCTACAAGTCCGGCTTCGACGGCATCGACATCCGGGAAATCATCCGCCCCGCCTACTTTGTCCCCGAACGTAAGAACATCAACGAGCTTTTCGGGGAGATGCGGGAGGACAACTTCCACTTCGCGGTCCTCATCGATGAGTACGGGGGATTCTCCGGCATCGTGACCATGGAGGACCTCCTGGAAGAGATCGTCGGCGATATCGACGATGAGTATGATGCGGATGAGCCGGAAATTGAAAAGGTCTCGGACAAGATCTGGTACGCGAAAGGGACCTTGTCCATTAAAGAACTCAACACCAACCTGGGCAGCCGGTTGGATGAGGCCCACGAAGATTACGACACCCTGGGCGGCCTCCTCTACTTCCTCATGGGACGGATCCCGGAGGATAGCGAGCAGCCCTACGTCTATTACCAGGGGATCCACTTCATGGTGGAAGAGATTGAAAACAAGCGCTTTGCCCGAGTCCGGATCGAGTACGACCCCGAAGAGCAGGATGAGGATTCGGAAACGGAAGACAAAGAACGCTTCTAAGCCAAAGACCTGCCAGCCGACCCGGGGCAGGTCTTTTTTATGCTAGAAAGGAGGGGCCATGGACCCGATGGATAAAACAAGCCCGGATGACCGGGAAGCAAAAGACCGGGAGCCTGCCGAAGACGAGATTGCTGAAGCGGCCGAGGCCACCGATGATGATCGGGAGGAGCTTGCCCCCGTCGAAGACAATGCGGCTACGGAGGATGTCGCTCCTGCGGACAAGATGACCCCGGACCAAGAGGAAGAAGTGGAAGAAAGGGAAGAAGAGGAAGAAGAAATCTTCCCCTGGCGGGCCTATGAGGAAGAGAGTCCGGTGGACCGGGCGGAGGGGTCAGAGGAAGGCCCAAAACCGGCCCCTGACCAAGCCTCCTCGATGGTCAAGGACTTCCTTGCAGGAGGACGGGCCTTTGTCCGGGAAAAGTTCAAGTGGACCCTGGCCGGGCTGGCTCTTGTCCTCCTTCTCTTTTTGGCGATTTCCTTTTTCCAAAACCACCAGGTCCTGACCCAGCCCATCAAGGTGGAGGAAGCCTGGAAGAAAAAGATCCTCAAGGGAAATACCCTCTACTATCTGGAGGGGACGGAAGTGGTGGCCCGGGAGGGTGGCCGGGAGCGCTTCCGGGTGGCCTTGGGCAAGCAGGTGAACGACCTGGCCTATGGCCCCATGATCTATGCCCTTGCGGATGGGAAAATCAAGGTCCTGGACATGGATTCGGGCGAGTCGGTCCATGAGAAAGAAGAGGCCAAAGCCCTCTGGCTCCAGCCCCTGGAAGACGAGGGAGTGGCTGTGGCCCTGCCGGACCGGATCCTCCTCCTCGACCGGAATTTAGAGGTCCGGGAGGTCCAGGAAGCCCGGTCCATCCCTTATGCTTTCTACAAAACCGCCATGGGGACCGCTCGGCTGGACGGGGGCCCCATCCAAAAGGACCTGGTCGTCCAGGGTCAGGTGGAGTGGGATGTGGGGATCGCCCCCTATCCCCCCGAAGACCGGACCCTCTCCTTCCTGGCTATCCATGAGGAGGGCCGGCCCGACATCCTCCTGCCCTCCCGTCGACCCCTCCTGGACGTCAAAGAAGGACCCAAGGGGGCCTGGCTGGTCCTTTCCGCCGACCGCCTCATGGTCATCCGTGAAGGGGCCCTGGTCCGGTCCATCCCCTTCACCCGGGTCCGGGACTGGGCCATGGGGGATAAGCTGGCCATCTTGGACGGGGCCAAGGTCCGCCTCCTCGACATGGAGAACTGGGAGGTCCAGGACCTGCCCCTGGACTTCATCCCCAGCCAGCTGGCGACCTTCCAAGGGCAAATCTATGCCCTTGGCGAAGGCAAGCTGGCCCGCTTGAATGGGGATCTTAAAGAAGGCAAATTGGTCTTGAAAAAGGGGATTTCCCAGCCCATCGTCCAAAACCTGGACGGAGCCCCCGCTGCCGTTACCGACCAGGGCTTGGTTCCCTTGGACCGGGTGGACCTGGGCCAGGAAGAAAAGATCCCGGAAAAGACCCAAGAGAAATAGGAGAGGAGAATACATGAGACTGGAAAACCTGATTCTTTGGATGGAGGAAAGCCTTCACCTGCCCCGGATTCTGGGCGCCCTCTTGATCTCCGGAGTCCTCATCCTTCTGGCCAAGATCATCCGGGGGGTCTTCTGGCGTTTTCTTTCCCAGGTCTATGCCAAGAAATCGACCTGGAAGGGGACCAACGAACGGGATGAGACCATCCTTTCCATCGCCCGGTCCACCCTGACCTTCCTGATCTACTTCTTCACCGCCATGATTATCCTGGACCTCTTCGGCATCAACACCGCCTCGGTCCTGACGGCGGCCGGGATCGGCGGTATTGCCCTGGCCTTCGGTGCCCAGCGGATCATCGCCGACCTCTTTTCCGGACTCTTCATCCTGGTCGACGGCGACCTCAACGTAGGTGACTGGGTGGAATTTGCCGGCAAGGAGGGGGAGGTGGTGGAAATCGGCCTCCGCCGGACCAAGATTATCCAATACACCGGAGTCCTCATCGTCGTCCCCAACTCCGAGATCAAGACCATCATCAACTATCGGACGACCCGGAACCGGGTCAAGTGCGACGTCACCCTTTCCGTCCCCATCCGACTAGCTCCGGAAGAGGCTCAGGCCATCTTCCAGCCGGCAGCCCTTGCCCTCTACCGGAACCAGGGGGACTTTTTCCTGGAGGAGCCCACTTACATGGGGATCGACCAGGTCAACGCCTATTCCTACCTCTACCGGATCGGCCTGGCTTCGGACTATGACCACCGCTTTGCCGCCCAGAGGAAGGTTCGGGAGGCCTGCCTCAAAGCCCTCCAGGACCACCGCCCTGACCTCCTGGGCCAGGGCCCGGTCCTTGTGGAAGGAGAATGAGCTATGGTGAATTACCGGGTGGGCAATGTGGTCGTCCTGAAAAAAGGCCATCCTTGCGGGACCAATGCCTGGATCATCCGCCGGACCGGGACCGAGATCAAGCTGGAATGCGCCGGCTGTGGTCGGGAGGTCTGGATGGCCCGGCCCGCCTTCCACAAGAGCCTGCGGAAGATTCAAAATAAAGAGGGGAAATTCGTTTCCATCCTCCACTACACAGGGGAAGAAGAATAAAAAAGGATAATCTTATCAAGAGCTGCTTCTTTCGATGCAAGGGGTTTTGTAAACTCACTGCATTAGAGAAGCTTTTTTTGTTGAAAGTGTCATCGATGTCTTCCTCCATTACAGCTTGGAAGCCTAGCTTGGATCATATTCATATTCGATCATTACTAAAAAACGTGCATATGCACAAAAAATAGGAATGTGTAATATTGAACGCAGATAGTTTAGAGTTCTAATACCGCTTTTTATTCATCCAAGCTTTGAAGGATTCCCGTATATTTTTCCTGCCTCTCCCTTTCGCCTCCCGCTATTTTATAAAAGGAGTGGTGGGCATAGAAGCGGAAGGGATAGTCCCGGACAATTTGGTCAAAATCCAGGGCCGAAGCCAGGCGGAGGAAGTCCTTCCGGGTCATGATCCGGTAGAATTCCCCGGCTTCCTCGGTGTGGAGGTAGGTCTTGGCCAATTCCTGGGCCAGGAATTCATAGAAGGCAAACTCAATAAAGATCTGGGAGGAGAAGACAGCACAGAGCTTTCGGAGTTCCTCTTTATCCTTATCATCAATCAAGAGATAAGAGTTGATCCAGGAATAGGGAAGGAAGTTGGATCCCTGGTAGAGGAGGATGTCGGGTGGAGATGCCTTCTCTCCCAGGTCCTCCAGGGCCTGGGCCAGGCCGAAGCAGGTTGCCTCATGGTCGATATGGGCATCCAAAAAATTTACCGAACAAACCAGGTCATAGTCCTTGGCGACGAGGACCTCTTTGATTTGGTCGACAAAATAGGACCAGTGGGCCCGGAGGTGGGAGGTCTCCCGGGCATTGGGGAGGTCGATGGCCTTGATCACATGGAGGTCCAGGTCTTTCGCAATCTCCTCCAATTCCCGGAAGCGGACTTCCTGCCCCTGACCATTCATGTTATTGGTGGTGTAGAGAAGGTCAATATCCGCCTTTCCTTTTAAGGAGAGGAAAAACTCGCCCAGGCCCAGGATTTCGTCATCGATATGGGGGGAGAGAACCAGAATTTTCTTTCCATAAAAGGAAGAAGGGTCCAGGGCCCGGGCTCGTAAGGGTCGATCCTGGTGGATTTGTCGAATCTTTTTTCGGTTATAGGCACGAAAGGGTCCCTTGAGAAGGCGGATGAGGAGACGCTTAGCGGCGACGGAAAATCTTTTGAACAAGAGTTTTCATCCTTTCTCGGTTAAGGTAACGTCTAGGCTTGGGGTCATCAGCATCCTTCACTGCAAAGACCACAGTCCCCTGAAGTGTTTTTTTGTACTGGCCATAGCTTAAGGTAAAGTCCGGATATTTTTTCCTGTTGAAGAAAAGGGCTCGGAGAATATCCTCATGGTCCTTGATCCAGAGGACCTTCTTCTGGACTTTCTTGGGGATAAAGTCGATGGGTTGGCCCAGGAAGTCCAGGTAGGCAGCCTGGAGAACATTAACTCCTGTCGGTTCAAGGGCGGAAATATCCAAATAGGTCCTGGGATTGGAGTCCAGGAAGTAGTATTTTCCATCCCTGGGGTCATATTTGAATTCCATCCCATGGAGCCCATCAAAGGCCAGGGCCCGGTTGATCTTCTGGGCGGCCGGGCAAACGCCGGGAATATCCTCATAGAGGCCGGCGGTTGTTGTTCCTGCATTGGGAGGGTATTGGCGAATTTTTCGGGAAGCTACTTCTCGAATGGTCTCCCCTTTTTTGACATAAGCAAAATAGTAGATGAGGTTTTGCTCGCTGCCGGGAATATACTCTTGGGCGACCAGGGCCCTCCGGTCCAAGCCCGCCTCTTTTAACCTCTCGACATAGTTTTTCACCGCTTCCTCTTCGTGGAGTATGGTGGCCTTGTCAAAGCGGTCAGAAAAATGGATGGAGACCACCGGCTTGACCAGGAGGGGGAATTTCAGGTCGTGGATGTCCAGCAAATCTTTCCCCTCCTCCACCCGGCGGGACCGGGGATAGTCCACCCCGATTTCATCGAAAAGGGGGTAGAGGCCGGTCTTGTCCAGGCAGGCTTGGATGGTTTCCGGATTGTTGTTGACGATGTGGAAGTTGGGCAAGGAACCCAGGCGGGTGACTCGGAGGGCGTAGTCATCCGAGGTGGCCAAGAGGTAACCTTTTTTTCCTATAGAAGCCAGGTAGGCTCCGGCCTTTTCCAAGCCCTCCACCAGGTCATCTTGAAGAAAGGTCTTGACCGCATACTTGGAGTAGCAGGCCACGCCATCTTCTTCCGCCACAATGATTCCCCCGACGCCTAGGGACCGGAAGGCACGGATGGTCCCCAGGGAGTTCATGTTGGACCCCAGAACAACCGGGATGTATTCATATGGGCATTGAGCGAGCTTCATCTTTTTATCCTTCTAGTTCAGGGGAAGTACGTCCACCCGATCGACTTCCTCTCGGATATCTTCCAGGCTGGGGAGGGAGCGGACATAGTAGGTGGCATTGGAAACGGCCTGAGCAAGTTTAAAGGCCTCCCTGGGGTCGTTGATCCGCATGTAGTCTCCAATAAAGCCGGCAGCCAGGGTCATATCCGTGTGGGTAGAAGAGACTACTTTCTTGCTCGGCCCCTGGGCTTCATAGGTTTTTCGCTCCGAGGTGATGAGGAGGGAGCCCGCAAGTTCCTGGTTAATGATGACATTTTGGGCCCCCATGTCGATGCAGGTCAGGCCGGCCCGGAGGATATCCTGCTTGGTCCGGAGGTCTTCTTCCAGCATCTCGGAGAGTTCCTTGACCGTGGGGGTAATTAGGAGGGGTTTTTTGGACAAGACTTCGGGGAGGTATTCCGCATCAATGATGGGGAGGAAGTTGGCCCCGTTAACCACGGCGATGTCAATCATCCGGTCGTAGAGGTCGGCGGAGATATTTTTGGGCAGGGATCCGGCTAGGACGATGTAGTCTCCTTCCCGGATTCGGGAGAGGTAGAACATGAGGTCGTTGATTTCCTGGACGGTCACAATGGTCGACCGACCCAGGACCCGGGTTTCCACATCGCTATCAAAGATGGATACATCGATTCGGGTGTTGTCGGCGATGTGGACAAATTGGTTGGAAATCCCGGCATTGGAGAGCTCCTCTTCGATAAATGCGCCGGTGTGGCCCCCCACAAAGCCGGTTGCCGTGGAGGGAATATCCAAAATATTCAAAATTTGAGAAACGGTAATGGCCCGTCCGCCCGCTCGAAAGCTGTCGTTGGTCGCCAGGTTGGTCCGGCCCGGCTTCAACTCATCTAAAATGGAAATCAAATCCAAAGAGGGGTTGAGGGTAATGGTGTAAATCACGGTTCCTCCTCCTTCCAGAGTCTAGAAAAAGTTAAAAACACATATACTCTATCCTACCACGATTTACCGGGTGCAAGCGACAAATTTGTTGGTGGGCATGTCCGCCCGATCCCGGTCCAGGTCGGCATAGTCATAGCCATAGAGGGCGGCGAAATCCACTGACTTGGAGCCGAATCGGGACCGGATGGCGAAGAGGGCCCGGCTCAGGTCCTCTTTCTTCTCATGGGCGGGGTAGTCCGGGAAGAAGGCCTTTTGGACGGCCTTGGGCTGGGGGAGGAGGCGGGAGGCCCGGAGGGTCATGGCCCGGACCCGGTGCTTCCAGAACCAGAAGCCATCGAAGATGTCCAGGGCCCGGTCGGCCAGGTCCTGGGCGTTTTGGGTGGGATAGGGGAGGGGGAGGTCATCGCCCATTTGAAAGAGAGTATTGTCCCGGACGGAGAGGGAGAGGCGGCTGGCGGAGAGGCCGGCGGAAAGGAGCTTGCCCTCCACTTCCTTGGCCAGACGGCGGAGGGAGAGGGCCACCTCATCCCGGTTGACCAGGTCCCTCCGGAAGGTGGTCCCACAGCCCAGGGACTTAATGGGAGGGCGAAAATCATAGGGAGCCACGGGAGTCCTGTCCCGGCCGTTAGCCGCCAGCCAGAGCCGATAGCCGTTGATGCCCAGGATCTTGCGGATGAATTCGGGGTCTGACCGGGCCAGGTCACCGATGGTGTGGATGCCGAAGCGGGCCAGCTTTCTTGTCGTTTGGGGACCACAGAAGAGGAGGTCGGAGGCAGGCAGGGGCCAGACGACTTCCTTATAATTGCTCCGGTCGATCCGGGTCTGGGCATCCGGCTTCTTATAGTCGGAGCCCAACTTAGCGAAAAACTTATTGTCGGAGATCCCCACGGAGATGGTCACTTCCAGTTCATCTCGGAAGCGCCGGCGGAGGGTCCGGGCCAGGGTCTCCCCATCCCCGAAGAGACGGTCAGTCCCGGTCACATCCAACCAGCACTCGTCCATCCCGAAGGCTTCCACCCGGTTGGTGTAGTCCAGGTAAATGTGGTGGGCCATCTTGGAGTAGGCCAAATAGAGGGAGAAGTCGGCGGGAACCAGGAGGAGACCCGGACATTTTTGCTGGGCTTCCCATATAGCCTCCCCGGTCTTGACCCCTTGGATCTTGGCTTCCTGGGACTTGGCCAGGATGATCCCGTTTCGGGCTTCCACCGATCCGCAGACGGCCATGGCCTTTCCCCGGAGGGCGGGATTGCGGGCTTGTTCAATCGAAGCGTAGCAGGCATTCATGTCGGCATGGAGGATGGTGGGGGACATGAGCTGACTCCTTTCTCATAAACAAGAAGATGAACTTCCTGTTTATGAGAAATTATAGGAAGAATGACTTCGCTTGTCAAGGAAAAAAGGAAGATATTTTTCGGGTTTCGCTGAAAAAAGAAAAGATTTTCTTCTGTTTTCATGTATAATGGAAGGAGCAAATATCGGGTGAATGGAAAACTAGGGGGATGTATGAAGTTTGCGGATAAGGTAAAGGACCTGCGGAAGAAGGCGGGCTGGACCCAGAAGGACCTGGCCGACCAATTGGGGGTAACGGTCCGGACGGTGGGGTCTTATGAGACGGGCCAGTCTTACCCCAAGAGTCGGCAGATCTATGATAAGATGGCCAAGATTTTCGCGGTGGACCGGAACTATCTTCTTATGGAAGAAGTTGAGGAAGGCCGGGGAGGGGGTATGGACCCTGACCCGGGGATGGCGGAAGCCCAGGACCTGGTCCGGCGGGCCTCGGCCATGTTTGCCGGCGGGAGTTTGACGGATGAGGATAAGGATGCGGTCATGCGGGCCCTCCAGGATGCCTATTGGGAGGGACGAAAAGAGGGGTAGGATGGAGATTGAAAGACGGGTTGAGTCTTTAAAGGAAGAATTTCGGACGGAGGATCCGGAGGAACTGGCCCGGGGGCTGGGGGTCTCGATCTACGACCGGTCCGACTTCAGCCAGCTCCTGGGGATGTTTGCCGTCGTCGACCGGAGACCCTGCATCTTCCTCAACGCCAATATGGGGGAGAGGGACCGGCGGATTGTCCTGGCCCATGAGCTGGGCCATGCCGTCCTCCACCAATCAGAGGAGGGGATCTTGGACATGGTCCAATTCACCCTCTTTTCCACCAACTCCCGGTCGGAATATGAGGCGAATGTCTTTGCCGCCCATCTCCTCATGGACGACGGGGAGGTCCGGGACCACCTGAAGGAGGGGGTCGATGTCGTCAGCCTGGCCCAAACCCTCCAGGTGGACATCAACCTGCTTCTCATAAAACTGCATGAAATGGAAAAGAAGGGGATGGGGATGGACCTGCCGGACCTTCCCCCTTCGGACTTTTTGAAATATGGTCACCAATAGGGCGGGACATAGTCCGGCCCTGGATGAGAAAAATAGAAAAGAGGACAATATGATCGATTTCCAATTATATGGACAGGGTGGAGCCAAGGTGTTTTTCCTCCGCCCGGGAGACAAGGCGGAAGGAAGTCTCGGCGTCTACCTGGACAAGCTGGGTTTTGAGGGAAAGAAGGGGGAGATGGTCTACCTCCCCTCTCCGGAAGGGGCCGGCCAGGTTGCCCTGGGTTTAGGGGAGAAGGACTTGACCCTGGAAGATGTCCGAGAAATCTTCTTTGACCTGGGCAAGTTGGTCCGGGAGAAGAAAGAGGAGGTGGTGGAACTGACTATGCCGGACCTGGGCCTCTGCCACCGAAAGACCCTGATGGCGGTCTATGAGGGCCTCCGTCAAGGGGACTACCGCTTCTCCAAGAAAACCGACAAGAAGGACGATGAGGTCCGGTTGGTCGTCAACTACACTCCTGCCGGGGGAAAGGAAGACAAGCTTAGGGACGGTTTGGCCCGGATCCAAGATATGATGGATGGAGTTTTCTTCGCCCGGGACCTGGTCAATGAGCGGGCCAATGTCATTTACCCCGAAAGCCTGGCCCGCCTGGCCAAGGAAAAGCTGGAGTCGGTGGGGGTCAAGGTGACGGTCTATGAGGAAGAGGCCATCCGGGACCTGGGAATGGAGGCCTACCTGGCGGTTGCCCGTGGGGCAGCCAACCGCCCCCGCCTCATCGTCATGGAGCTGGCCAACAGCGATGGCCCAAAGACCGCCCTGGTGGGCAAGGGCCTGACCTATGACAGCGGGGGCTATTGCGTGAAATCGCCCGCCGGAATGGCCACCATGCACTCGGACATGGGCGGAGCCGGGTCGGTCATCGGGACCATGTACGCCCTGGGAAAGTCCAAGGCTAAGTGCAATGTGGTGGGCCTGGTCGCGGCCTGCGAGAATATGATCTCCGGGACCGCATACAAGACGGGGGACATCATCGGCTCCATGAAGGGCTTGACCATCGAGGTGGTCAATACGGATGCCGAGGGTCGACTGACCCTGGCGGACGCGGTTCACTACGCCTCGACCAATCTTGGGGCAGACCGGGTCATCGACCTGGCTACCCTGACCGGGGCCGTTCTCAGCGCCCTTGGCGAGGAGTACACCGGGGCCGTGACCAATGCACCGGACTTCTATGAGGAATTCCAGGAGGCTGCCGACTTGGCCGGGGAGAAGGTCTGGGCCTTCCCCTATGATGACCTCTTCAAGAAGCTCAACGATTCCGACGTCGCGGACATCAAGAACTCCGCAGGTCGGGAAGCCGGATCCGTCACCGCCGGTCTCTTTGTCGGGGCCTTTGTCAAGGAAGACCTCCCTTGGATCCATCTGGACATCGCCGGGACCGCCTACCGGTCCAAGGCCCGGGGCTACTTGCCCGCCATGGCCACCGGCGTCCACGTCAAGACCCTCTACCAGCTCTTGAACCCCTTGGTTTCCTGCGATTAGTGAAAGAAAAAAGAGCCCCCTCCGGTCCCGCTAGCCTGCGGGATGGGAGGGGGCTTTTGTTTTGACTGGAAAGGATCCTAGATTTTTTTTCGGAGGAGAGAGCTGATGAGGAACAAGGGGAGACAGACGGCGGCAAAGAAGGAAGTGGAATATGCCGCATTAACCGCCACTTGTTCGAAGCGAGTCATATTTCCTTGAAGCTGGAGGAAGGTCAGGATGACCCCATCAATCAAGCTGATGAGGAAAAGGGCTGCCGCCATGCAGGTTGCAATCTTGAAAAGATGATAGGAAAGATTGAGTTTGGTGTAGGGGTGCTTGATTTCCTGATAAACCGTTAAAATCTCATTCTTCAACATAACTATTACCTCCGATCTGTTGAATTCATCCTGTGTGATTGCCCGGATAGAAGAGAAGATAGAGGAACTCTCTCTCTATATAATTAGTATAGTTCTAAATTACCAAAAAAAAAGGATTTGATGAAAAAAAGAAATCATTGAGGAGATGATCAGAGAAGCGGGCTATTTTGCCACTGTTATACCGGCCCAAACGACGAAATTAGCGGAAAGAGGGGTATCGTCATACCGGTCCAAATGACGAAAACAGCAGGAAGGAGGGGTATCGCTGTACCGTTCCAACTGGAGAAATCGATAGGAAGGAGGGGTATTGCGGTACCGGCCCAACTGGCAAAATCGGCAGGAAGGAGGGGTATTGCCGTACCGGCCCAACTGGAGAAAACGGCAGGAAGAGGGGTATTTTCGGGCCTGGGTCGCCTCATGCCCCCACCTCGCCCCATGAGCCTCGCCTCATGACCCCCTCCTCCTCCTACTTCAGTTTGACGAAGAGTTGGTTGGCGCCGTCTTTGGAGTTTTTCCGGGCTTCCAATTTGACGTTCTTCACCGTGGGGATAAAGGAGGCGAGTTTGGTATAGCCGTAATTTCGGACGTCGAAGTCGGGATGGCGTTTGACCAGCTGGTTGCCCAGGTTGGCCAGGGAAATCATGCCTTCTTCATCGGAGTTCTCCTGGATGATATTGTTGATGGACCGCTTGATGATGGAGATGGAGGTTCCGGCCTTGGACTTGGAGGACTTGCTGTGGGGCCGGTTGTTGGATGAGGGGGACTTCCGGTTGTTGGAGGGTTTGGTGGTGGCGGGCTCTTCCTCTCGCTCTTCTTCCTCCTTGCCCTCACGGCTGGAGTCATAGAGGACGTCCAGGTATTTGAAGGAGTTGCAGGCGGCGATGAAGGCCGAGGGGGTTTTGGATTCTCCCATGCCGATGACGTGCATGCCGGATTCCCGGAGGCGGGAGGCCAGGCGGGTGAAGTCGGAGTCCGAGGAGACCAGGACAAAGCCGTCCACCGACATGGTGTAGAGGATGTCCATGGCGTCGATGATGAGGGCCGAGTCCGAGGCGTTCTTGCCGGAGGTGTAGGTGTATTGCTGGATGGGGGTGATGGAGGCATCTAGGAGGGTGGACTTCCAACCGGAGTTTTCATTGGAGGTCCAGTCCCCATAGATCCGCCGGTAGGTGGTTAGCCCGTAATTGGAGACCTCATCAAAGATGATCTGGATGTACTTGGGGGAGACATTTTCTGCGTCGATCAGGACAGCATAGCGTGCTTCATCATTCATAAGAAACTTCCTCTTCTAGTTTGGAGAAACGGTAGGAGATGAGGATCCCGGCCACCAACATGACTGCCCCGAAAGCCAGGGCCGGGAGGAAGGTCAGGCTGGCCTGGGCCAGGCCTTCCGCGGTGTAGGCGGGGAAGATGATGGCAGGGAAGATCCCCAGGGTGGATCCGATGACCATGCCGAGAACGGAATGGAAAATCTTGGAATAGTTGTGGTCAAAGAGGTAGCTAGCGACCTTGGACAAGGCGAGGATACAGAGGACGATGCCCAGGGAGAAGGGGAGGATCATGGACCAGTCCAGGCCGGCCAGGGATCCGGCCATCTTGTCATAGAGGCCGAAGTAGATCAGGAAGTTGGAGGGGGACATGCCGGGGATAATGAAGCCCAGGGCAACCACGGCACCCGAGAAAAACCAGACCAGGGGAGAGGGCTGGATCTTGGGGAAATTCCGTCCCAGGAACATGAGGCCAAAGATGATCATGGCCCAGACCACCATGAGGACCAGGTCGGTCGAGTCCCGTCCCTCCTTGCCGGCTTGCTTATATAAGGAAGGGAAGGTCCCGATGACGAAGCCGATGAAGAGGCAAACGAATTGGGCCGCATATTGGCCGAAGGCCTTCTCCACAAAGATGGAGAAGAGGAAGATGCCGGCCAAGCCACCGATGCCGATAGGCATGAAGAAGCGGACATTGGCCAGGAAGTGGTCACGGATATTGGAAAGGAAGCGGATGGCGGGTTGGTAGACCCCGAAGATGACGGAGAGGACCCCGCCGGATAGGCCGGGGAGGATGCCCCCGATGCCGATTAAAATGCCCTTGACCAGGCGGATGACCCAGTTTTGCAGGCCGGGACCCGCATTGGGGGCTTGAATCAGATTTTTTGAAGATTTCATATATTGATATACCTCCTATGGTAAGCGGTTTTATTTTACCATAACCGTCGAGCTTGGGGATATTATGGGATTTTCGAGAAAGATCCTTGGGCTCTTCGGACCTGACTTGGTAAAATAAGTAGTAAGAAAGATCTGGCTATCGAAAGCAAATGACATGAGGAGGAACCATGAGGATCATTCCACCGGACGCATTCCGTCGCTCAACTTGGTCGGGCGGCGAGACCACCGAGCTCACCATCTTCCCGGAAGGGGAGAACTTCAAGGACCGGACCTTCCTTTTTCGGATCTCATCCGCCAGCTTCACCGGGACGGAGTCCGTTTTCTCGGACTTCACCGGCTACCAGCGCTACATCCTTCCCCTGGCCGGCAGCCTCTGGCTGGCCCACGCTGACCCCCAAGGCCACCCCCTCTACCGGCGGGACCTGGCCCCCTATGAGGTGGACTACTTTTCCGGCTCATGGACCACTAAGTCCGGAAACAGCCTGGACTGCCGGGACTTCAACCTCATCGTCCGCGAAGATCTCCCTGCACAGCTGGCCGTTCTCCGCCCAGGGGAGGCCTATATTCCCAAACGCCGGGGCCTCCTCTTTGCCTACTCCTCGGCTGACGCCCGCATCCGCCTGGGCAGCGGGGATCCCCTGGACCTCCCCTCTGGACATCTGGCCCTGGTGGAGGAAGAGGATGCCCTCTTTCTATTGGAAGTGATGTCCGCCGAAGGCCCCCTTGTGGTGGGGGAGGTGGGGGTGGGGTAATGCAGCCCAGAGAGAATGAGGATCGCTTTTTCTTTCTCCCTGCCTAATGATATAATTTTTATAGAAAGAAAACGCATTCAGCATCATCCATTGTCCGAATCGATGTAACCAGCCCATAAGGGAGAAAGGAAGATCCTATGAAGCGCATCCTCTCATTTTTCCTCGTATGTGTCCTAGCTTTGACGGCCTGCTCCGGGACGGCCCAGACACAGACCCAGGACCAGGTAGTAGCGGAGGTGGTCTCCACCATCAAGCAGGCAGATAGCCAGCCCGTCGGAATGAAGATGAAGGGCGAGATGGATCTGGGCCTAGCTCAATCGACCATGGGCCTGACCGCCGATAAGGAAGCCAACACCCACATGAAGATGTCGGTGACTATGGCCATGTTGGGAATGACGAATGCCCAGGATGTGGAGTTCTATGTTTCGGGAGGTCATGGCTATGTCAAGCAGGAAGGAAGCGGCTGGCAGGAAACAGAGGGCCTATCCAAAGAAACCCTGATGAAGAATACCATGCTGCCGGGAAAGGACCAGGTCAAGGAGCTGGAAGACCAACTGAAGAAGGCGAAAATGACGGAAAAGGACGGAGCTTATGTTTTTGATATGGAATTGGACTTCAAGGAATTTTCCAAGTCTACCGGGGCTCAGGACCAGCAGGCCCTTCCGGAGGTCGAGAATGCCAAGCTTCCTGTCAAAATGACCATGAAATTCGACCAGAAAAGCTACCGTCTCATCGGCCTTTCTTTTGATGGGACAGAAGCCATGAAGGAACAGATCACGGACTCCATGGAAGGGATGGGCATGAGCCCGGATGATTATAAGATGGTTGGGAACTTCGACATCGAATACCAGGATGACAGCTTTCAATTGGCGGCGCCGGACGGAATTCCTGCGGCCCAGTAAATGAAAGATGAGGAGACAATATGACGAAGAAAAACCCCATTGTGACGATTGAAATGGAATCAGGCGGGACCATCCGGGCAGAGCTCTACCCGGACCTGGCTCCCAATACGGTCCGGAACTTTCTGGCCCTGGTGGCGGACGGATTTTACGATGGAACCATCTTCCACCGGGTCATCCCCGGCTTCATGATCCAGGGAGGCGATCCTGAGGGCACCGGCATGGGCGGCCCGGGCTATTCCATCCAAGGCGAGTTTGCCTCCAACGGCATTTCCAACGACCTCAAGCATGACCGCGGCGTCCTCTCCATGGCCCGGTCCATGATGCCCGACTCCGCCGGCTCCCAGTTCTTCATCATGCACGCCCCGGCGCCCCATCTCGATGGCGACTATGCCGCATTTGGCAAGGTCATCGAGGGCTTGGATGTCGTTGATGAAATCGCCCAGACCCCGACCGGCTTCCAGGACCGCCCCCTCACGGACCAGATCATGAAGAAGGTGACCGCAGAAACCTTCGGGGAAAGCTACGATCCTCCGGAAAAGATGTAAAACCAGCCAGCCTCCAGGCCCCTCGCCCCCATGAGCCCCCCACAAAGAAGCCCCTGGCCGCGTGGCGGCCAGGGGCTTTTCTTTTCCTCAATTTTCGCGTAGCATCAGCGCCGATGGCGCATCCGCCTTGCTTCAACTACATCTCGATGTCGACAACCTTTTCGACGGCGTTCAGGAGGTCGTCGTTGACCAGGAGGTCGGTCATCTTTTCCAGCTCGTCATACATCTGGATGTCTTTGTCGTGGGCGATGAAGTCAAGTTTGGACCGGACGAGGTCGTAGGCGGCTTGGGTGCCTTTGCCCAGATGGCCGTCGGTCATTTCCTTGCGGAAGTCGATGGCTTGGACGGCGGCCATGATCTCGGTGGCGACAACTCGGCGGGAGTTCTTGATGATCTCGCGGGCCTTGCGGGCGGCGATGGTTCCCATAGAGACGAAGTCTTCCTGGTTCTCGCATGAGGTGATGGAATCAACGGATGCGGGGTGGGCCAGGACCTTATTCTCGGAGACCAGGGCGGCGCAGGCGTATTGGGTAATCATGAAGCCGGAGTTGAGGCCGGGGTGCTTGACCAGGAAGGAGGGGAAGTCGGAGAGCTGGGCGTTGACCAGGCGCTCGACCCGGCGTTCGGAAACATTGCCGAGCTCGGCGGCACCGATGCCCAGGAAGTCGAAGGGCTGGGCCATGGGCTCGCCATGGAAGTTCCCGCCGGAGATGACTTCATCTTCAGAGATGATGATGGGGTTATCGGTGGCCGCATTGACTTCGATGGCGACCTTATCTGCCACATAATTGATTGTGTCTTTGGAGGCGCCATGGATCTGGGGCATGCAGCGGAGGGTGTAGGCATCCTGGACCCGGATTTCGGCGGTGTGGGTCATGAAGGTGGAGCCCTCGGTCAGGGTCCGGATGTTTTTAGCGGTAGTCAGGTTGCCGGCATGGGGACGGATGGTGTGGAGCTTCTCATAGAAAGCATCGATGATCCCGCGGTGGGCTTCCAGGGAGAGGGCGCCGGCGATGTCGGCCAGCTTGGCCAGCTTGATGGCGTCGTAGGTGGCCAGGGCGCCGATGGCGGTCAGGACCGTGGTTCCGTTGATGAGGGCCAGGCCTTCCTTGGCCTCCAGGTGGATGACCTTGACGCCGGCCTTGTCCATGGCCTCCTGGCCGGACATGAGCTCGCCCTTATAGAAGGCACGGCCCAGGCCCAGCATGGGCAGGACCATGTGGGAGAGAGGGGCCAGGTCGCCGGATGCGCCGATGGAGCCTTTTTCAGGAACATGGGGGACGACACCCTTGTTGAGCATATCGAGGAGGGTCTGGACGGTTTCCAGGCGGATGCCCGACACGCCCTTGACCAGGGAGTTGATCCGGATCAGCATGAGGGCGCGGACTTCTTCTTCGCTCAGGGGGTCGCCGTAGCCGGAGGAATGGGTCCGGATCAGGTTCTCCTGGAGCTGAGAGCAATCGTCCTTGTCGATGTGGACCTTGGCCAGGGAGCCGAAGCCGGTGGTGACACCGTAGACGACCCGCTCTTCCTCCACAATCTTGTCCACGATCTTCCGGGACTCTTTCACTTTTTCAATGTTCTCCGGGGCGATCTCCACCGGAGCCTTCTCACGCGCAACGGCAACGATCTCTTCCAGGGTCAGGTCTTCTCCATTTAGAATCACTTTTTCCATAAATATCCTCCTTATTGAGTCCCGGGACTCCTATTTTCGCTGGGTTAGACAGCATTCATCACAATTATTCTAAAACGTTTTCGTCCACAAACGGTCTATTGAGAGAGCCTCATGGAAAAGAATCAGGGAAAAAGCGGTAGAAATGGCCTCATCGACCCGGCTGGTGGACCGTCAAAAGAATTTTCTTTTTTTGACGAAAATGACCCCCTATGACAAAATAGGGGAAGAAGTCTTTCGCCTCATGATCCACTCCCCGGGCGACCTCCCGCAGGGGTGAAGCAGGAAAAAGAGGCGGGTTTTGAAAGGAGAAGGCCCATGGCCCAATTGGAAATCACCCTCTTCGGCATGCCCCAAGTCCGACTGGACGGGGAGGAAGTCTATTTTCCCTATGCCAAAATTAATGCCATGCTCTATTATTTAGCCGTCAAGCCGGTGGTGGGACGGGATGAGATTGCCGGCCTTCTCTGGCCGGAGGAGGATGAGCGGATCGCCAAAAAGAACCTCCGCAATGCCATCTACCAGGCCAAAAAAAGCTTGGGGGCGGAATTCATCGATTCGCCCAAAAAGTCCCTCCTTTGTCTTGATTGGTCCCAAGACATCTCTTGCGATGCCCTGAAATTCGCCGACAATCCCGTGGACAACTTGGCCCTCTATGGGGGCGATTTTTTGGATGGATTTTATATCAAAGACAGCGAAGAATATGAATTCTGGACCATGAAGATGCGGGCCTTCTACCAGGAGAAATACATTGCCAACGCCTACCAGGTCCTGTCGGAGGCCATTGAGGCTGGACGCTTTGACCAGGTGGAGAAGCCCCTCCACACCCTGGTGGAGATGGATGAGTTTGACGAGCGCAATGTCCGCCTCCTTATGAGGTTTTATGCAAAGACGGGCCGGCGGGGGAAGGTTATCGAGGCCTACTATAATCTGAAGAAACTCCTCCGGGACGAATTGGGCATCAGCCCGGACAACGACACCCGGGCCCTCTATGAGGAGGCGGTGGCCCAGGTCCACTTGCCTGAAAAGGAGAAAGAGGACTTTTTCTATGGCCGCTACCCTGAATTAGCTCAGGTGGGAGGTGCCATCCAAGCCCTGGCCAAGGGTCGGGGGGAGGGTCGGTCCATCCTCCTGGAAGGGGAGGCAGGGGTTGGAAAGACCACCCTCATCCGCCGGGCCATGGAGGACCTCCCCCAAGGCATCATGACCACGGAAGTCATTGCCTACCAAGCGGAAACTCATTTTTCCCTCCGCCCCATGGAGGTCTTTTTGAGACGCTTGGAGGACATCCTGTCCAGCCAGGGGGAGGAAATGAAGCACGGTCAGGAGGTCCGGGACCTTTCCCGAACCATCCTCCTGGCCTTGGAGCAAATTACCCAGAAGTCCCCCCTGGTGGTGGTTTTCGACGACCTCCACTGGATGGATGACCTCTCCGTCCAAGTTCTGACTGCCACCATCCTCCGGGCCAATCCCCGGGTCCTCTTCCTCCTCCTCTCCCGTCCCGCCTTCCGCCAGGACCTCCTGGACATGGCCTCCAGCCTGGTGAATGCGAGCAAGCTTACCCCCATCACCCTCAAGCGGTTCAACCGGAAGGAGTCCGAAGAATTTGTCCGCCAGGCCATGGGGAAGAAGCTGGAAAACAAGGTCATGGACAGGATCTATTGGGAGACCGAAGGATCCCCATTCTTCCTTACGGAATACCTCCAGGTCATGAATACGCCGGATCGAGATCCCTTCATGACCCCCAAAATCAAGGATGCCATCCGGGCCCGCTTCGCCTTCCTCAGCCCTCAGGAGCGGAAGCTCATCGACCTCATCTCCTATTTCTATGATGAGGCCCCCCTATCCGTCCTCTCCCAGCTGACCGGCCTGTCGGATCTGGACCTCATTGGGATGCTGGAGGGGCTAAAAAGGACCAACCTCCTGGTGGAAAAGGTCCACCAGGAGGATGTGGGGATTGCCTTCACCCACATCAAGCTCCGGGAGTACATCTACCAGGACCAATCCCCCGCCAAGCGTCAGGCCATCCACCAGCGGATCGGGCAGATTTTGGAGGAGGGCATCGAAAAAGGAGGGACGGGCTATACCTATTCCAAGCTAGTCTACCACTTCCGCGGGGCCAAGGACCCCTTCAAGAGCCTGGAATATGAGCTGGAAACCCTGAACTACTACCTGAATTTTTCTCATGAGCTCTTCCCGGTCCTGACCAACCAGCGGGAGGATGACCGTGAGGGGCTCTATATCCCCCGGGACCGGGCCAAATCCTCTTTCGCCCACTTGGAAGCCCAGTTCTCCGACCTCCATGGCCCGGATGAAAAGGAAATCCACCGCCTCCTCATGATCTTTTACTACATCAAGGGCCGCTACCTCATCCACGATGGCCTCTATGAGGAGGGGATCCAGGACATCCGCCGGGTCATCGACCTGGCCCAGGAGCTGGGGGACCAGGTCTTTATCCTGGAATCCTACAAGCAGGTCATTTTCTACCACATCCAGACCAACCAGGCCCAGGGGATGGAAAAGTATATCCGGGGAGGCTTGGACCTGGCCCGGTCCCTGGAGGACAAGGAAGAAGAGGGGATCCTCCTCCGCCTCCAAGGCCTCTATTATATGATGGTCGGCGACAGCGACCAGGCCCGGACCCACCTGGAGGCCTCCCTCCAGATTTTCCAAACCCGGGACTTCCTGGGTAGCCGGTATGCCGTCAACATCGCCGCCGCCCACAACTACCTGGGCGAAATCCTCTTCCAGGAGGGCAAGTACCGGGAAGCTCTGGCCGAATACGACCGGGCCATAGGCCTTTCCGAAGAGAAGAAGGCCTCATCCGCCATGTCCGTCTTTTACATCAACAAGGGGAAGGCCCTCTATGCCCTGGGTCAGGTGGACCTGGCCGGCGAGGAATTCGCCATGGCCTACCAGCTCTATGGCCTCTTCGACTCCTTCTGGAAGCGGCCCGTCCTCGAGGCCTACCTGGCTCTCTGCTATTTCGACACCGGGGATATGGAAGCCGCCGCCAAATTCCTCAGCCGGGCAAGCGAAAACCGGGCCTCCCTCAAGGACCCCCGGGCCGATGGGACCGTCGCCTTTGCCTGGGTCCACATCCTGGAATCCGCCGGCTCATTCCCCCTCGACCCGGCCCTGGCTGCTCTCCAAGGCCAAGACCTCACCACCTACCGGGCCCGGGCTCTGGCCGGCTTGGACCCCAACCGAGATGCCTTTGAGAGGGGGAGGTTGTAGGGGGTCTGGGGAAGCCTGGGCCATGTGGTAGGTCCGCGCCTTGGACCTGGCGCCTCGCGGTGGCCTTGGGCCCCGGCCCTCATGAGCCCCCTCATTCAGCGGAATCGGGGGACAGGGGGGCCAAGCGAAGCCCCCTCATTTGGCGGAATCGGGGGACAGGGTTCTTGTTTTCTTCGGCTCCCCGGGCTCTCTGGATACCCCAGGCCACTTGGACCACCCGGGCCACCCGGCTCCAAGCCACCCATCGCCTAGGCGATGGCTTCTTCTACTGCCTGGATGATGGGACGGGTCTCTTCTTCGACCTTGGCCAGGATGGTGGCCATGGAGGATTTCTTCTCTTCAACGTAGGCCTGGTCTTTGATGGAGCCCAGGTTGATCTTGACGTTATAGAATGCGCCGACGACGGCCATGCGGAGGTTGTGGACGCCGAGGCCCAGGTCGGTGATGGCGTTGGTGTTGCCCTTTTCCAGGAGGATGGGGGCATATTTGGTAAGTTCGGCAGCCCTGGCCCCTACACCATAGGGGACGTTGGCGGCATTTTTATATTCGGCCTGGATTTTTTCCCGGCGGGCCTGCTTCTCTTCGTCGGTGTCCTTGGGCATGCGGAAGGCGGCCATAACGCCGTTGAAGGAGTTGGCATCATTGTCCACCTCTTCCAGGAAGTGGTCCTGGAGGGCGTGGAGTTCGCGGGCCATGGCTTCCATCTCTTCTTTCACGTCGGTGTATTTGGGGGACTGGGCGGTGAGCTCGGCCACCATGGCGAAGAGGGCGGCGGATTGGGCAGAAGCCAGGGCGGCTACCGAACCGCCACCGGGTGCGGGAGAGTTGGAGCCCAGCTCCCGGACGAAATCGGTCAGGGTCAGATGACGCAGTTCCATGGTCCCTCCTATTCTTCGATCAGGAGAGTTTCGATGACCTGGTCAGCCCGGAGGTCATGGCATTGGAGGTAGTAGGAAGCGGTATCGACCAGAGCCTGGAGAGGGACCATGCCGATGAGTTCGGTTTCGCCCACGGTTACACCATAGCGCTTGGCTTCGTACTTGATCATCTCCAGGGCCTGGTAGATGGCGGACTTCCGGTAGTCGACCAGGTTCATGGAGACCTGGACCATCCCCTTATCTTCCAGGGAGAGGCCGATTCCCTTGACCTTGGCCAGGCCGCCGCCGATGTGGCGGACCTTGCGGGCGATGGCATCGGCAATCTCGAACTTATCCGTGTTGAGGTTGACGTTGAAGGCAACCAGGTGGAAGCGGGCGCCCACAGCGGTACAGCCGGATTTGGCATTCATCTCATGGGGACCGTAGTCCGGCTCCCAGCCCTCTTCCTTGATCTTCTCGAAGAAGCCCTCATATTGTCCTTTCCGGACCTTGGCCAGGTTCTGACGGGACTTGGACGTCGCCGCATCCTCATAGAGGTAGACCGGGATGCCCAGGTCGCCGATGGCCTTGCCCACCCGGTTGGCATAGTCCACGCACTCTTCGGTGGTGGTTTCGGTGATGGGGATAAAGGGAACGACATCGACCGCCCCCATCCGGGGATGGCCCCCCTCATGCTTGGTCATATCGATGACCTCCTGGGCCACCTTGACCGACTCGATCACGCAGTCGATGACCGCATCCGGGTCCCCGATGACCTCGACAACCGTCCGGTTGTGGTCCTTGTCGGGCTGGTAGTCCACCAGCTTGACATTTTCCTTGGCCCGGAAGCATTCGACAATCTTGTCCACTTTTTCCAGATCCCGACCTTCGGAATAGTTCGGGATGCACATGACACGCTTCATGGTTCCTCCTTATACAGTATGGTTTGGGCCCTGGGCCCATTTCTCATTCTCATTCATCCTCACTCTAGCAGGGGGCAATCTACCCACCGTCTAAAAGGGACGTGGACCGCAATTTTTGAAAAAAAAAGCCCCCGAAGCCGAAAGGCTGGGGGCACTTTGCTACTTTTATTGGTTTTCCACCGGGCTCAGGTGTAAATCAATATATTGTGGAGGATCCTCCGGGCCAAATCCACCCAGGATGACACCGGTCCCATCCTTCAAGGAGTAGTACACAATATACAATCCGGACCCAATCTCCTCATGGGGTAAGTGGTCGAAGTCTGCCCAAGTCACCTTGTCCACCCCCACCTGGCTCACATAGCGAAGGACATCCTCCTTGGTTTGTATCTCCTTTGCCTGGATTTTGGTCTCATTTTTATCAGGCAGATCAGGGGTCTTCACAAGGCTAAGTTTCACCGTATCCGGCGCCTGATCCATGGATGGCCCATCCAAATAAATGCCATTTCCATCCTTCAGCCGGTATTCAACGCTCCAGCCATTCGGGTCGCCTTCGACAGGCTTGGTGGTCTCATGGGGTAAGTGGTCAAAGTCCGACCAGGTGATATTTTTTCCGCCCTTTTGATCGAAATACTGGAGGAACTGGGCGGCGGTGGTCACATCTTGGCTCTTGATCGGGGCCTGCCGGAAAAAGTGAAAGTAGGCAATAACGGCAATGAGGATCAGGATGCCCACAAGAATCCGACGTCTTTTTTTATCCTTCATAGTGATTACTCCTTCTTATAGGTATGGTTTGGGCCCTGGGCCCATTTCTGATTCTCATTCACCTTCACTCTAGCAAGGAGCAATCTACCCACCGTCTAAAAGCGACCTAGCCAGCTATTCTTTGCAATAAAAATGCCCCCGAAACCGGAAGTCGGGGACATTTTGGTCTGTTTCTTGACGGATTTACTTCTTATCCGGAGTCAAGGACAAATTGATAAACCAAGGAGCTTGGTCCTCTCCGGGGCCACTTAGACTGAGCATGCTGCCGTCCTTGAGCGTGTAGATGACCATATAAAGTCCCGATGCTCCCTCCTCAGGGGGTAAATGGGGTAAGTGGTCAAAGTCCGACCAGGTAACATGGTCCCCGCCGACCTGGCCCACATAGCGAATGACATCTTCCCTGGTTTGAATGGACTTGGGCTCGATTTTCCCCTCCTTGTCCTGTGGCTGGATGGAAGCCTTTTCCAGGTTGAGCGATATCCACCGGGGAGGCTGATCCAAAGAATCTCCGCTGAAAAGCAGTTCACAACCGTCCTTTAACCGGTAGGTGACCGTATGGCCTTCGTCGGCGTCATCCTTTTCATGAGGAAGGTGGTCAAAGTCCGACCAATTGATATTTTTTCCGCTCTTTTGATCATAATATTGGAGGAATTGGGCGGCCGTGGTCACATCCCGGCTCTGGATCGGGGCCTGCCGGAAAAAGTGAAAGTAGGCGACAACAGCAATGAGGATCAGGATGCCCACAAGAGTCCGACGCTTATTTTTGTCATTCATCGCAATTACTCCTTTTTTTCTTAGGCCATGGCCTCGGGGAACATCTCCATATACCGGGCCTCGGATCCGCTTCCATCGATGATCTCTTCGATAATTTTTCCGTCCTTTAGCCAGAGGATGTCCTGGGTCATCTTGTCCACTTCACTCAGGGTGTGGCTGGAGATGAGGATGGTGGTTCCCGCTTGAACCAGGTCTTTAAGAAGGCGGCGGACCTTGACAATGGCTGCCGGATCCAGGCCGTTGAGGGGCTCATCCAGGATCATGAGTTTGGGTTTGTTGAGCATGGCCAGGGCTAAGAGGAGGTGCTGCTTCATGCCCAGGGAATAGTCACCGACCTTCTTATTCATATAGCTTTCAATATCCAGGGCATCCACCACTTCTTTCACCCGATTCGGATCCAGTTTTTGGGCCTTTTGAATAAAGAAGAGGTGGTCGTAGCCGGTCAGGTAGTCGTAAAGGACACGGTTGTCTTTGAGAAAGGAGCAGGAATAGAAGATCTTGGGGTCTGTATTCTTTAACCCGACGACTTCGATGGTTCCTGAGCTTGGAGAGATAATGTTGGAGATACAATTAAAGAGGGTGGATTTTCCGGCTCCGTTGGGTCCAACCAAGGCATAGATGCCGGGTTGATCCAGGGTAAGGGTAATGCCCTTGAGGACATCATGTTTTCCATAGGACTTCTTTAGATCCTTAATTTGTAAAATGGCCATGATTGACTCCGATCTATTTATTCATCATCTTTGTGTTGAACAAGCCACTGTCCAACCAGGCCAAAAGCCAACCCCCAGACCGAAA
>JAQYCE010000054.1 GCA_029003555.1 Bacillota bacterium
ACCTCCGCCTTCTGAAGTCAGGCATGCTGGGCCTATCCAACAGGGAAATTGAAATTTACCAATCCTATATCAGCCAAAGGAAAATCATGGGCCGGACCCTGGACCGTGAAGATTTTTTCACCATGGACCCGGTCTTTTCCCATGCCCTGATCGAAAGAGGACAGGAGGAGGAAGCTGTACGCCTGGCCGACCATACCTTGGTTGCCCGGTCGGTCCAGGAAAGAATCAAGGAAGCCTTGGCCATCCTTCGCGGGGGGGAGGACAAGGCCCCCATCCGTGACCGAGCGAAAAGGGTCTATCTCTTTTTAACCCAGGACCTCATCAAGACCTCCTTCTTGGCTTATGGCAAGAGCCTGGAAGAGGAGGGGAGGAGAGAGGCCCTTGAGGTCCACCTCCAGATCTGGGACCAGGTCATGGACCTCTTAAATACCACCGTCATTATCGGTGGAGACCGGGAAGTCACCGCCTCCGTTTATCTCAAAATTCTGGAAGAAGGCTTATCGGAGATGAAGCTGGGGGTCATCCCTCCCTACCAGGACCAGGTGGTTATCTCCAGCCTGACCCGGTCCAGGGTCCGGACCCGGCCCTATGTCTTTATGCTGGGGGTCAATGATAAGAACCTCCCCCAGGCGGCTCCGACCCAGGGTCTCTTTACCCCCTTGGAGAAGGAATCCTTCCGGGAGAGGGGATTCTTCCTTCCCTCCATGCCGGATTTCCGGGCGGAGGAGGAGAGGCTGAACTTTTATTCCGCCCTCCGAAAGGTGGGCAGCCATCTCTATGTCTTTACCGCCAAGCTCAACCGAGGAAACGAAAGCCTGAGGCCCTCCTATTGGATGCAGGGCCTGGCCCAGGCAGCCGGGAAGAAGATCGACTTTGTTGCCGATTTCAGCCTGGAAGATGCCCTCTATTCCCGGACCCTCCGCCTGGCCCTTCTTCCGGATGCCCTTCGGGAGGAGGCCTCCGCCGAGGTAGATGAGGAGAAAAAGGCTAAGGCGGAGCGAATCCTCTCCCTCCTGAACCGGACCCCCTGGCCCAGGGACCTGGGTCTAGTGGACCGGGCCCTCCACTATACCAATGACCGGCCGCCCCTTCGTGAAGAGGTCCGGTCCGCCCTCTTTTCCGGAGACCGGGTCATCTCCGCGACCGGCTTGGAGACCTATGCAGCCTGCCCCTACCAGTCCTTCGTCCGGTCCATCCTCCGGGTCAAGGAGCCACGGACCTTGGAATTTGACGCTCTGGACCTGGGAAACCTCCTCCATGACAGCCTGTCGGCTTGGTCCGCCTTCTTAGGTGACCATTTGCAGGAATTGGATGGTTTAACGGAAGAGGCTTCCTTCAATAGGGCCTTGGAGGCCTATCGAGAGACCCAAATTGGTCTTCTTGACCGAATCAAGCGGGAGGACCCCAAGAACGCCTACCTCCTGGCCCTGACCGAAAAGAGCCTCATGGACAGCCACAAGCAGGTTTTCCACCAGGTCAAGGGGGCCCATCTCGCCGCCCTCCGCCATGAGCTTTCCTTTGGACCGGGGAGGGCCTTCCCGGGCCTCCTGATCGGTCGGACTCCGGCGGGGGAGGCTAGCTTCCTTCAGGGGCGGATTGACCGGGTGGATGAGGTCCTGGTCGGGGAAGGACCGAACCGGGAGCTTTTCCGCCAGATCATCGACTACAAGAGCGGGAATAAGCCCTTTGACTTAACCCGCCTCCTCTATGGCCTGGACCTCCAATTGGCCCTCTACCTGAAGGCGGTTACCCGGAAGGCCAGGCCCTTCGGTTTCTTTTACATGAGCCTGAGGCCGGAGGACATCATCAAGGTGGGGGATGCCAAGAGCCTGGACCAATACATCAAGGATAAGGGGAGGAATTTTTTGGGCACTATCCGCCTGGACGGGATCATGGTGGATGAGGATTCCGCCTTCCGGGCCATGGACAGCCGAATGGTGGAAAAGAAGACCACCAAGCAGAGCGATATTTACAAGCTGGGGGCTTCCCAGGCCGTCCTCCACCAAAAAGAAGATGGGACTTTTGAAAAGGTGGAGGGGACGGGATCGGTCCAAGCCCGGCTATTTACCGCCGACCAGATGGACCGGCTTCTGGACCAGGCCCTTGACAAGGCCGGCCAGCTGGACCGGGACCGCCGGTCGGGGAGAATCGACATCGCCCCCTACCGGACGGCGACCAAGCAGGCCCCCTGCGCCTACTGTAACTACCGGTCCATCTGTAAATTCGAGCCACGAGGCCAGTTCGGCCGTTTCCGGACCCTGGAAACCGTCCCCATCAACGAATGGAAAGGAAGGGTGGAATGACCCAAGTCCAATTTACGGAGGAGCAAAATAAGGTAGTGGAGGAGAGAAAACGAAACCTCCTTGTCTCCGCCCAGGCCGGGGCGGGGAAGACGGCCGTCCTGGTGGAACGGGTCATCCGGGAGATCCTGGAAGACGGGCAATCCCTCAAGAACATGCTCATTGTGACCTTCACCAACAAGGCCGCCAATTCCCTAAAGGAGAAGATCCGGGAAGCCCTGACCGGGGCCCTAAGAGCGGACAGGGAGCCCCCCCTTACGCCGGAAGCCCGCTACCGGCTCTTCGACCAGGTCAACAGCCTGGCCTCCGCCAATATCCAAACCCTTCATGCCTTCTGCTATGAGAAGATCCAGGAGCATTTCGACCGCCTGGGCATGGACCCGGGGGTCCACATCATCGAAGCCAAGGCCCTGGCTGAGCTAAAGGGTCGGGCTATGGATGACCTCATGGAAACCGTCTATACGGAAAGGGATCCGGAGGTTATGGCCTTCATCGAGGCCTACGGCTTATCCAACCGCCGGACCGACGCCCCTCTGCGGACAATGATCGATCGCCTGGTCGCCTGCATGGACCAGGTCAGCGATCCTGAGGATTGGGCCAGGGTCCAGCTTGACCGCCTGGGGAGCCCTGAAGATGTGGAAGAAAGCTTTCAGGCCTACCGGGATTTCCTGGTCCTCCCCCTATTGACCTCATTCACCAAAGAATATGAGATCTTCCTGGCCCAGGCCGAGGAGGACCTGGGCGCCGTCGACCCCGGCCTTGGCCGGGCCTATGTGGAAGCTCTGGAAGGGGAGCCGGCCTATTACCGAGAGGCGGTTCTTGCCTACTTCTCCGGCGATCCCTCCCTCGTCCAAAGCCCTCCAACTTTTAAAGCTCTGACGGTCTCGAAAAAATATGGGGAAGAGGCCGTGGCTATCAAGGACGGTTTCAAGAAAAGCCGGGACCGCCTCCGCCGGCGGAAGGAAGAACTGCTAACAGCGGTGAAAAAGGCCGATAAAGAAGTCCTGGCCCAAGAGGGGGAGAGGATCAAGGCCTCCCTGACCATCCTGGTCGACCTGGCCCTGGACTATAAGTCCCGCCTCCAGGCCTTAAAAAAGGAAAACCGGGCCATCTCTTTCGATGACATGGAACACCTCATGGTCCGCCTTCTCGACATGGAAGATCTCCGAAAGGAATTCCAGGACCGCTACCAGTCCATCTACTTCGATGAATACCAGGACGCCTCCGACCTCCAGAACACCATCATCGAGAGGCTGGCGGGAGACCGGGGAAGGCTCTTTTTTGTGGGGGACATCAAGCAGTCCATCTATGCCTTCCGCAAGGCCCAGCCCAGGAACTTCTTAGCCCGGATGGAGGCCTATGAGGATGAAGGAGACGACCGGTCCCAGGCCCTATTCCTGACCTATAACTTCCGGTCGGAGAAAAATATCCTGGACTTCATCAATGCCGTCTTCGACCCCCTCATGGTTCCCGAACGGGGGGAAGTCCTCTATCGGTCGCCGGGTCAGAGGGGGCGGGTCAACCTTCCTGCCCGGGAGAGGGCCAGGGAAGACCTGGAGAAGAGGGTCCTTCCCGGACAGGTGGAGGTGGTTCTCCTGAACCAGGAAAGAGAGGAAGAGGACGAGGAAGATGAGGTCACCGGAGAAGGGGAGGAGTACATCAACGAAAAGCCCGCCGGGGCCTTCTACCTGGCCCGCTGGATCAAAAATTATCTAGCGGAAAGTCCGGACCACAGCTATCGGGATATCACGGTCCTCTTCCGGAAGAACGTCGCCAGCCTGAACTATGACTATGTCCTCCGCTATTTCGGGATTCCCACCCATACCGACCTGGGGTCCGTGGATATGGAGGCAATGGAGCTGGCCGTCGCCCTCAACCTCCTCAAGGTCATAGATAACGCCCGGGAGGACCTCCCCCTCCTTTCCGTCCTCTCTTCCTACATTGGGGGCTGGTCGGATGATGACCTGGCCTCCATCCGGATCTTCTACCCACGGGGGTCATTTTCGGATGCCTTTTTCGCCCTTCTGGAGGAAGAGGAGGTTGAAGGGGATATAGCCCCCGCAGGCCTGTCCTATGAGGCTCTCCGGGACCAGGCC
>JAQYCE010000055.1 GCA_029003555.1 Bacillota bacterium
AAGCCCTCATTGGCTCCGGCCAGGAAAAAGGTCAGGCCGATCAGGGAGTAGATGAGACCGCGGACGATAGTGATAATCTCCCTTTTGTTGAGCTTGAAGCGGACAAAATTGAGGAAGAAAAAAAGGATGGCGATGGGGAGGAGGGCCAGAAGGGACTCCGTGAAGAGATGGCCCAGGGCCCCGAAGACAGCGGATACCCCCTTCTCCTCGATGACCAGAGGAGCTCCCTCCATTCTTGTGGAAGATCCGAGGAAGGCGGAATAGAGGAGGGTGGCGATGATGGGGCCGACCGACATGGTCCCAACCAGGCCAAAGGAGTCGTTCTCGCTGTTTCCCCCCTTCATCTTGGATAGACCCAGGGAGATGGCCAGGATGAAGGGGGTAGTGATGGCACCTGTCGTCGCCCCTGAGGCATCAAAGGCAAAGGCAATGAACTCATTGCTGGCGAAAAAGGCCAGGATGAAAATGAGAAAGTAGGCCAAGGTAAAAAGCTTTCTCCATGGCTGGTTGATCAGAATTTTGAGCGCGCCAAAAGAAATCATCAGTCCCACGCCGGCCGAAACCAGGATAACAAAAAACCGGGCCTCAATGGCCCCGGACGAAGCCTCCTCGATCTGCTGGCCTAAGATGAGGAGGTCGGGTTCGGCAACCGTGATCAGAAAACCCAGGAGAAAGGCAAAGGCCAGGGAGAAAAACTTAGTCTTGGAGGAAGCGAGAAACTTGGCCATTTGGATCCCGATGGGGGCCATGGACTGGTCAACCCCCCAGAGGAAGATGGCCAAGCCGATAAAGAGGAAGAAAGAGCCGACCAGGAAACGCCAGATGTTGACCGGGTCAACCGGGACGAAGACCAGGCTGCAGAAGACCACATAAAAAATGATGGGAAGGATGGACTGGCTGACCTCCCGGAGCTTGCTTTGGAGTTCATTCATGCCCGGCCTCCTTTCTCTTGATAAAAGCCCACGGTGTCCAGGACCGGAAGGGCAAATAGGATCCCGTTGCCTCGCTCATCCAACTGAAGGCGGTCAATCAGGTGACTGCGGAGGGAGGGGAGTTTTTTGCTTTCGGTGACCATGAGGACAATATCTTTTTCCGGCGTAATCTGGATATCAAAGGCCAGGTGAAGGGGAAGGCCGGCTCCCCGACCGTGGATGATGGTTCCCCCCTTGACCCCCAGCTCTTCAGCATAATCGACGACGTCCCGGCTTTTGCCGTGGTCGGTGATGACGAAGAGGCAGGCTTCATTAAATTGGCCGGGATCGACCTGGTCGCCGGGGGAAATAAGCCGGTCCTCTTTATACCGGATCATAGGGATGGTGAAAGCTACCCCTTTGTGTCTCTTATCCAGGTTAAACTGTTCCTGGAACATGGCAAATATGGCCGGGAGAAAGTGGTTGTCCACAGGAAGAAAGAGGACTTCCTTCCGGGTCTCATCCAAGCCTAAAATCGAAAGAATCTTATTGCGGTAGGTTCCTTCCCCTTGCAGGACCAGGCCACCGGCCACATTAAAGGGCCTAAGCTCCGTAAGCATTTCTTCAGCCTGTCCATGGTTAACAATGCAAATCATGATGGATTGGTAATTCATGCTTGCCTCCTTTATTTGGGACCACCGGGCGGGCCTTCCAGGAAGTCCCCCAGCCGATGGGTAAGTTCAGGGTAGGATCCGGAATCACGGTGGTCATGGGCTTCTTCTTGCAGGTCCCGGTAGATTTGGTAGAGTTCCCGGGCCGAGAGGATGAGGGCCCCTTCCCGCCAGGCGATGAGCTGGACCGGTCCGTCGGATGTGGCCACCCGAACCCGGTTCTTCTTGGCCTTTTCCCGGGAGATTTCAGCGATATATTGGTCAGCCGTTTCGGCCTCTTTCGTGTAGACCAGGTGGATTCCTCCCCTTTCCTCATGTCGGCGGAGGCCTCCTTTGACCCGGTAGGCGTCAAAGACCAAGATGACCTCCTCCCCGCTCAGGGCGTGGATCTCGGAGAGGATATCGGTCAGCTTCTTTCGGGCGGTCTCGAAGCCCTCATCCCCCTCAAAGTGGAGGTTGGGCCAGGCATGGATAATATTATACCCATCAACCAGGAGCCAGGCCTCTCCCCGAAAATCCGGATTGGCTTCCCTGGGGTTCTTGGGTCCTGAAACCGGGATGGAGTCCCCTTTCCCGACCTTCCGGTTTTTTTCCATCCGCCGGACCCTGTCCCGGGCCCGGGCCTCCCGCCGTTTGGCCTCCTTTTTGGAATTGGCGTTGGCATAGAAGGTTTCCTGGAAGATCCGGTCAGCCTCGCCCTTGGATAAGGACCAGACCTGCTCCTGGGGAGACCGCCTGAGTCCTTGTACCGGAAGGTCTCCTTCTTCCGCCTCATCCTCCCCGAGTCCTTCCACAGGCAGGTGGACCCAATCCGCCACCTGGTCCCAGGGAACAGCCAAGCCGGCCCCATGGCGGCAAAAGATGGAGGAGGGGGGAAAGAGGGGGTCCTTGAGAGGGTCATAATCCAACTCATCAAGGAGAACTTCTCCCTCTTCCGGATCCATCTCCTCATAGCCCCCGTCCTCCAGGTGGAGGACAGCCTGGCCACCCGTCATGGCAGGAAGGTCGTCAAAAAAGTCCTGGAGGAGACGGAGGCGGCCCCGACCACGGAAGTAAACCCGACCGTCCCGGCTCTCTTGGTCCACCCCCTCAACCCCCAGCCGGGTCAACTCCTGGAGGATTCTCCCCAACCAGTCAAAGGGCAGGTCCAGGTCAAAGGCGATCATGGGCTCCAGGAGGACGGATTCCGCCTGCATGAGTCCCTGTCGGAAGGCCCGCCGAACGGCTTCGGGCAGGTCCCCGGCGGAGGTGTGGGCTCCGGTCTTGATGGCCCGGAGGCTGACCCGGATGTCCGTCGTTTCCGCCCCGACCAGAACACCGGGGATGGGCTGGGCTAGGGTCTCCCGGACCGTGGCCAACTGGGCGTCCGTGGCTCCCCCTCGGTGATCTTCGGACAAGAAGCGAATCCCGGAATTGGCTTCCCCCGGCTCCAGGAGGAGGTGAACTTCCGCATAGTGCCTGAGGGGCTCGAAGTGGCCCAAACCCAGGACGCTGTTGCGAATGCTCTCCTTGAAAAGAATCCGGCCCGGGCTGACTCGGATGGGGATCCCCTCTCGGGCCAGTCGGTCTTCAATGATCTCCAGGATGACCGGGCCCATGGCATGGACCATGACCTCCCGGATCTTGGGGTCATAGCGGACGCCCAGTTCCGGCATCTCTTCATTCAGGACTTTCAGAGCTTGGAGGAGGTCCTCCTCAGGCCCCTGGTCAGTCCTCTCCACCCGGTATTGAAGGACTGGGCGAATGGAAGCCTGGGGAGAGGGTCCTCCCCCAATCCGGCTTCCGGCCCGAGTCTTTTGGGGACCAACTAGGGAAACCACCTGACCGGGTCCCGCCTCCTGGACCGGGTCATAAACCGCCCCCTGGTAGCGACGGATTTCATGGACCTTCTCTCCGTCAAAGTCCTGCTTGACCTTGAGTTTCCCCGATAGGATCCTGACCTGGCTTAGGCGACTGGGCCCATCGTAGCCGATCTTGTAGCAGATGGCCTGGAAGCGACCCTGACCGAGATGGGGAGTCAGGCTTTCTCCCATCCAGTCCAGGAGCCGGCCTACCCCCTCCCCTTCCAGGGCCGATCCGAAAATAACCGGAAAAACTTTCCGGGCCTGGATGGAGGCCCGAATGTCTCCGTTAGGAATGGTATCGATGGAAAAGTAGGTCTTCATGAGGCCGGGATCGGCCATGGCCAAGGCTTCCATCCGGTCTGGGACAGGGGCCGTGAAATCCACGGCCTTTTCGGTCAACCTGTCGAGGATCGTGGCCATGATTGCTCCTCTATCCAAACCGGGACGGTCCATCTTGTTGACGAAGAGAAAGACAGGGATCCGGGCTCGGGAGAGGAGGTCCCAGAGGGTCTTGCTATAGCCTACCGGCCCATCTCCCCCGTCGATAACCAGGATGGCCCCGTCCAGGATGGGGAGGGTTCGCTCAGCTTCCGGGGCGAAGTCCCGGTGGCCCGGGGTGTCCACCAGGATGAACTCCCGCCGGCCTTCTCCGGTTTCTAAGAAAAAGGAGGCCGTCCGGGCATAAATGGTGATCCCCCGCTTCCGTTCGAGGTCATCCGTATCCATGACCGTAGTCCCCTCATCCACCATCCCGGCTTTCTTCACGGCCCCGCTTTGTTGGAGGATGGCTTCGGCTAAGGTTGTTTTCCCTGCATCCACATGGGCAAAGATCCCTATGGTCGTCGGTGCCGTCATCCTTCCTCCTTTCCTTCTTTCCCTCCCCCCTTTGCGGTATCATAAAGAAAAAAGGAAGAAGGTGTCCTGTGAATAAAAATATGATTGTCCTGGTCCAACCGAAAATCCCCTATAATACAGGGAATGTGGCCAGGACCTGTGTCGTTTCCGATAGTCGCCTGGGCCTGGTCCGGCCCCTGGGCTTCCAACTGACCTCCAAGCTCATCAAAAAGGCCGGAATGGACTACTGGCCCCAAGTCGACCTGACCACCTGGGACAGCCTGGAGGATTTCGAGAAAGCCATGGTCCGGATGGAAGAGGAAGGATACCGGGTCCTCATCATCGAATCCACCACCGACCGGACCCTGGGCCAGGTGGAGGTCGATGGACCCGTCCTCCTCATCTTCGGGTCCGAATCCCATGGCCTTCCCCAGGACTTCCTGGACCGCCATGCTGACAAGGTTGTACGAATCCCCATGCGGAAGACGGAAAGATCCCTCAACCTCTCCAATGCCGTGGCCATCGCCCTTTATGAAGCCCTCCGCCAGCAGGGCTATCCGGGCCTACACTAGTTCTTTCGGGTGTTTTCCTGGAGGATGGAGAGGACGACATCGGCCGACCGGGCCATCTGGTCCAGGGAAATGAATTCGTAGACCCCGTGATAGTTGTAGCCCCCGGTGAAGAGGTTGGGTGTGGGAAGGCCCTTGAAGGACAGGCCCGCTCCGTCGGTCCCTCCCCGAACGGGGACAATTTCCGGCTCCAGACCGACCTTGGCAAAGGCCCGCTTAACCAAAGTGATGATCTCAGGGTGTTCCTCGACTTTCTCCCGCATATTATAATAGCTATCTTTGATTTCCAGCCGGGCCACCGGACCATGTTTCTTGTTGATATAGGCTAAAGCCCCTTCCATGACCTCCTTCAAGGCTTGGAAGACCATCCGGTCATGGTCCCGGATGATATAGTCCATCTTGGCATGGTCCACTGTCCCCTCCATATGGAGGAGGTGGATAAATCCCTCCCGCCCCTCGGTGTACTGGGGCTTTTTTTCTGCCGGAAGGAGGCTGTGGAATTCCTGGGCAATCTCCGCTGCAGAAACCATGGTTCCCTTGGCTGAACCCGGGTGGACATTCTTCCCCTCCACCTCCAGCTTGGCCGATGCGGCGTTGAAGGTCTCATATTCAAAGCCGGGCATTTCTCCCCCGTCAATGGTAAAAGCGAAATCCGCGCCAAAGGCCTCAACGTCAAACTTGTCCGCCCCCCGCCCGATCTCTTCATCCGGGGTGAAAGCCACCTTGACCGGACCATGAGGGATGGAGGGGTCCTGGACCAGGGTCTCCAATACATACATGATGATAGCAATCCCCGCCTTATCATCTGCCCCCAAAAGAGTCTCTCCCCGGGTGGTCATGAGGGTCTGGCCCACCAGGTCATTGAGGAAGGGGAAGTCCTCCGGGCTTAGGGATTTCTTCCCATTCAAGGGAATGGTCCCTCCTTTATAAAGGAGGACCTGGGGATCGTCCACCTTTCCCGGAGCTTCCGGCGAGGTGTCCATATGGGCGATCAAACCAATCGTAGGGACTCCGTCCACATTTCCGGCCAAGCTCCCGTAAACATAACCATTGGGATCCTGGAGGACATCCTTTAGTCCCAGGTCCTTGAGTTCCTCAACCAGGGCCCGGCCCAAGACTCTCTGTCCTTCCGTTGATGGGCAGGTTTCCGACTCCTCATCCGACATCGTGTCAAAGGAAATATATTTTCTCAGCCTCTCTTCCAAACTTTTCATTTTCTCTCCTTCTATCCCTTCATCAGCCCTTAACCGGGCTGATAAAACACAAACAAAACGATCCAATATTTCATTATACCATCTTCTATCCCCCCTTTTGGCCTTGACCCTCCCGGAAGATCTTTGGTATACTAGCTAAGTCAAATCATCCACTTGCTGGCATAGCTCAATTGGTAGAGCATCTGAATCGTAATCAGAGGGTTGTGGGTTCAAGTCCTATTGCCAGCTTAAAAAGAACCGCTTGAAATCAATGGTTTCAAGCGGTTCTTTCTTTCTACTGTTTTGCTTTTGGTGTCTACCTGGTGTCTACCGTGAAAAATCATTCATTCTGCTTTTTTTGAAATCGTTACATGATTTCTCTGATGCTGCACAGAGGAGCTCATAAAAACAGCCCCAAGAAAAGTGGTTACCGCCGTGAGGATGGTGACAACAAGACTGGTTGGCTCCCAGGAAAGGCTCTCCCCGATTGTCTGTACTAAGGTTGCTAAGGCTGGTAATACCAAAGTGATTACCCATTTCAAAGTGTCATATGATGTATCTGATAACTTCATCTGTTCATTCCTTTCTACTTACTTGTTAAGCAAGAAGGCCCGAAGGTCCTCCATGGCTTTGCTCGTCTTATGGTTAATTCCCTGCGCCTCTAAAGCAAGCATGATAGCTAGAAGACTCTCTAAGATAAGACGTATCGCTTTCTGCTGATCATCCGTGATCGCTCTGTCTTGGGCAATATGCTGGGCATTTAGCGCAATCATCGAATCATGTTCGCTCAGCTTCTTATAGTCTCGCTCTAGTTTTTTGTTGCTTTTTTCAATCTCCTTCAAAATGTCAGAAATGCTATCAATGTCTGCGTTATGGCTAATGATGTGGTCGATCTTCCGATCCCGGTCTACTTGGTCCCCTATATCTTCCCTGAAGTTTTTCATCTCTTTCATCAGGCGGTTATATCCGGTAAGGATGGTTAAAAAAAGACCGATCACGCCAATAGCAAGCCCCAAGGAATTCAGCTCTACTTGTGTCATGAGACCTTCTTCCTAGCCTTGGTTCTTCAGGGCAAAATCCATGCAGGTTTTTAAAGTCTCCCTGCGGTTATCGCCTGCAAGATGGATGTCTGCCCAATCCTGTTTTGGGCCACCAACTAGAATGACTGTATCTCCTCTTTCAATGCCTTCAGGCTTACCTTTCGTTAAGTAAGCAGTAGGTAGTACGTTGAATAATGCAACTGCGTTAGCCAGGTCTCCATCCAGGGCAAAGGTGATGATTGTCTTCCCCATTTTTTTCTCCTTTTCTTTTTCCGTGTTCTGTGGCTTCTTCTCTGTATTTTTCCAGCCATTTAATCCAGCTTCTTTGATGATTGTTGGATAATCCTTATAGCAGATGTTCAGGTCACATCGACCGCTAATCCCCGAGACATGGCCATCAGAAGTGTACTGCCACATTCCACAGGGTCTTGAGGGTTTACTAATCCCCCAATGAGCTAGCCACAAGTCAATTTCTTTGAGGCTTGGGTCTGCTTTTACCAATTGGTCATGCCAAGACGTGCTGGCATAATACATGGCATAATAGCCCGCCTCTTCTAACTTTTTGCACTGGTACTTAGTAATCTTTGCTAGTGTCTTCCAAGACGGGTTGCCATTTTTCTTTTTATAGTGGTCGGCATCTTCCATGTCGATAACAACAGGTAGCACTGGTTTGGTTCCCCTGATGTGACTTAAAAATCCCTCAATTTCCAGTTCTGCCTGTTTCATAGTTGTGGCATAAGAGTAAAAATAGATTCCATAAGGGATTCCATGCTCTTCACACCCCCTAACGTTATCTAGAAATTTTTTATCTTTGTTATACCAGCCATATCCCGCACGGATCATCACTCCGTCAACTGCTTTTTTTAGCTTTGAAAAATCGATGGTACTATTGTGGTAGGAAATATCTACAATTTTCTTTTCCATTGTGGCTCCTTTCTAAGGCAATAAAAAAACGACCCTATCAGATCGTTTTTAAGCATTTATAATTGTCGTTCCTATATGGTTATACCTTTATTGGGTTAAAATCACGCATTCTCCGCCTAGCTCGCTGTGGTGATTTTTTAAGGTTTTGGCTTATTCTCCAGCAGGTCCCAGGTTGGATAACCGATCTCTGGGCCGCTATTTGTGTCTTTAGTTGCATAGTAGTCTACCCCTTGATAAGTAACTACTGTTCCCTTTGGGTATGCAACTCCTGGCTTGGGAGCCGGTTGGTCTGTTTTAATGCTTCCACCCTTCCAATATTGCTGTGCATTTGAGCTGGTTGGTGAATTATCTGTGGATGTGACGTGAGGACAAATTGCCATATAGAGTACACGACCAACCCTGTAAGTATCTCCCGTATCAACCGATAGCCCTTCTTTCCATTCCGCATAAAGATTGATTATTTCCTCAGTGGCTTCTGTTCCGAGATTGCCGGTTAGCAACTCAACCAAATGATTGTTGGCTTGAACAAGCTTTGCCTTAGTCTCTTGTAGGCTCTTCTGTGCCTGCTCCCTTTCCTCGGCTCTTTCGGCTTTTTCTTGCTGGAGGACTCGACTTGCTTCTTCACGGTCCTTGTATCGTCCCTGCTTTTCTTCTTCTAGAGCCTCTTGGGCGGCTCCTAGCGGATTAGGGATTGTCCCTGCAAGGTCTAGGGCATTTTGGGCGATGAGGTAGCCTTCTTGCTCCGGGGTCAAGGTCTTTTCCACCGTGGAGGCCATCCGGGTAGTCCGGATGGTGATGGCAGAGGTGGATGGATTTTTGTAGATTGTGATATTGTCTGACATAGGGTGTCCTTTCTTTAGGCGTTGAGGTCGTAGTACTTAACAGAATCGTCATCGTAAGCTGTTATGATACTAGTAGCGACTGTTGACCAAGGATTCTTTTTTACATGTTCAAAGCTCTTGTCCGATAGGGAGATTTTCTGTCCATTTATATCAGTAGCATATCCTCTACTTCTTTTACTTATAGGTAGAGCATTGTCAGAAGAACTAGAAAAGAGGTCCTTGTATTGTTTCTTACATCTACTAGATGACTCAATAATTTTTATTGCAGTTGGAGAATTTGCTATGGCCAACATTGCCCCTGGGGATCTTGCAACTTCATTCATAAGAAATAGCGACTTCTCAACGCTAGTCATTGCCTGATTATTATTTGCTACCACCTTCATCGCTTCATTTGACTCTATTACTTTTTTAATGGCACTGGAAGACTGAAGAACAGCTGTCCAAGCTAGCGGGTCTGCAACAATCTCCTCTATGCTTTTCTTGCGCTTCAACGCCTGTAAGCACTCAGGCCCTGCCGTCGTATCAAACTCTGCAAGCTGGTAGATGTATGATGATCCGCCCATTTTCTCCAGATCCTCCTTTGTTGCATACAGTGTCATGGCCGACTTTGTCTGGTAGACCTCACCAGCCTGGGAGATGGTGAGGTAGTCTGGATGAGTGTGCCCGGAATCCGACTTACCAGATAGCATGGTGTCCAACCTTGATTGGGTATAGTAGCGGTCATCGTGAATGTGCCCGACATTTGACTTTGCATCTAATGCATTTTCTAACCCATCAATTTTGACTTTATCTCCTGCGGAAAGAAGGCCTGCTACGGATTGTGTGGCAGGAGAATAAGTCGTATCCTTAGCGCTAATGCTCGATCCTGATAAAGTGATATTGCTTCCAGCGATCAGTTTATCCTGCTTTTTAGATAACTCTGCTCGTAGGCCACTATCATCATAGATAGGGACTGTCACATCCCCTGTCATCCCATTTACGCTCTTAACCTTTCCGGCAAGCTCTAATGCTTGGTCAAGCCCGGTAATGTCAGCCATCGGATGACCATGGGACTTCTCAGCACGCATAGCTAGCTTATCGTCAGTCTCTTGCTTGCTGTAGTATCGATCATCATGGTCATGTGTTTTGTTGGCCTTGTTATCAATCTTGCTACTTAGGCCGTCAATCATTGCCTGGGTTTTCCCCATACTGGGAACCGTATATGGGACACTTTCGCCATCTTTCCCTTGTACTTTTACCGCACCAAGAACAGTTTCTGAGCCATTTGGCATAATGCCGCTCATTGTCTTATCCCAACCGGCAAAAACTGACTTTCTCTCATTCTCCGCTTGGACTCTTATATTCTCTTGGGAAATTCTCTGTGTCTCGTTTCTTTTCCGCTTATCTTCACCGGATTGTCTATCCGTCTCTTTTGCTTCCCTTGTGTTCTCCTGGGATCTCCTTGCGGACTCATCAGCCTGTCTTTCATTTTCTTTGGAAGCCCTTAGCCTTTCGGCCTCTTCCCTATTGGTCTCGTTAGCGGCCCGGATTCCTTCTGCCTGAGTGCGCTCTTTTTCACTTGTATCCCTCAATACCTCAGCAGTCAGTCTTTCATTTTCTTTAGACTGCCTCATCTCCTCAGAGGACTTTCTTCCCTCTTCCGATTGGACCCTATCCTGCTCACTTGAGATGCGCTTAGTTTCAGCATCGACTCTTTCCTTTTCAGCCGAGACCCTAGTTAGTTCTTCATTCGCTCGGATTTGCTCTTGAGAGTCTCTGTTTTTTTCAGCAGCATTTCTTGCGGATTCCTCACTCTCACGGGATGCCTCCGATCTCTTCCGCTCTCCTTCAGCGCTTTCCCTTGCTCCCTCGCTGTTTACTCTCCCAAGTTCCTGATTTGCTCTTATATTCTCTTGAGAAGCTCTTATTCTTTCTTCATCCACCCTAGCTTTTTCAGCGGCTATCCGGAGATCCTCGGCCTCTTTTCGAAGAGCTTCTGCCTTCTTCCTCAGGTCTTCGGCTTGCGCTCTCTCTTTTTCAGCAGATTCACGGCTTCCCTCATTACTTTCAATTCTGATTAGCGCCTCTTCTGCCTTTTTTGCTCGTCTATCCGCCTCTTCAGCCTGTCTAGTGACTGCCTCTAGTGCAGCTTTAGCGCCCTCCGCTTGCTCATGAAGCTTCTGGAAATCCATTAAGATCCCGGTCCCATCTTTAGCATTTCCGCCGCCAATGAACTGCTCTACTCGGACTGTAGACCAGCTGGTCATGATGAGAGCTTTATCTCCCTCTTTAAGTGCAATTTGCAGATCGACTGTTCCTCCGGAAGATAGCGCTTTGGAAGGGACCTCAATTTCCCAGTAATCTTCTCTGGGAATTCCCTCTAGATAAAAACTATTCCCGGTGTCTATGTTCTTCGCATAGCAGGTCGCTACTTGGCCTTCAGATGGAGCTATCAGCTCACCATCAGATGAAACAAATCTAGCCTTGTATCCCCTTGTCCCCACTTCTCCTTCATGAAGAACCAAATCCGGAAGACGAGAATCTCTAAAATGGATTGTAACTGGTACTAACCCTGCTCCACTCACATTTTTCATATCAGATCCTTTCCAGGCATAATAAAAGGCAGCTAGCTTTTTATGCTCTCTGCCTTAATTTCTTCCAGCCGTTTTTTTGTTTTTTCCTGTAGACCAAAGTTTGACCCGATATCTTCCAGTTTGATCCGACCATCAAGAACTGCCTTTGCCAGCAATTCAACTACTGCATTCATATTGTTCCTCCTTGCGATTGCGATAACATCAGCGCAAATTCAAGATTCTGTGTTTCTACTGCTTGAATCCGGGCATCTCTTTGGGCATCTTCCCGTTTCGTTTTCTCTAGGTCTTGAGCATCTAACTCTACCTTATCTAGGGCTAGGACTTCCCCGATATACTTTTCTGTTAGCTCTTCTTTGGTCGTTTTTTTATCCAGTAGTGCTCTAAGATCAGTTGGGGTAACTTTTAATACTCCATTTACATCACCATAGGTTCCTGAAATCACTCGAAAGCTTATCGTTGCTCCGATAATAGTAGGCTCTAGCGCTGTCTGATCTGTCGTGTAATTGATATATACTTCTCCAATTTTCATCCGTTCCCTCCTTCTAGAGATTATGAAGCTTATTGATGTCTGCTTCCGTGAGTCTTGCGCTTCCAATGCTTAGCCCGCTACAAGAGATCCGGTTATCAAACATGCACGGACCGGATGCCTGAAAATTGACTCCATACGATCCAGGATTGATAGTAAGACTCCCTCCGTTTGCCCCAACATATAAACCTCCTGATTGGAAAGCCATATGTTGACCACTTATAGGCTCTGCTGTAATTCTTCCGTCAACTAAGAATGTATTTTGGTATGATCCACTGTCATAGATAAAGCGAAAGCGACTCGATCCCGTATCAAAGTTTGTCCCTCGTCCGCTTAAATAAGCGGATCCTCCCTCTGGTAAGCTACACGATCCATTATTAACTCCTCGGCCTAATACTCCTCGATTAATATTATTCGCATTAAGATTATCAACATCGATATATTGGGCATTTATCGTTCCAAAGAGAGCAGATCCCGCAACCTTGAAATCGCCACGCACTTCCGTTGATCCGGTTAACGTGATTCTATCTCCAGAGATGGATATCCCTTCCCTGCTTGCATTGATTTCTGAAATGATATGGGCCTTGTCCGCTTTGTTTTCTATGGCTGTATCTACGTCATTTCGTAAATCTGTAGTTTTCTTGTTGAGATCAGAGCGTAGGTCATCAACAATTTTTACCTTGAAACCCTCTTCCTTGGAGTAACTGAGGGCTCCGCCGCCTATAGAAATCGAACCATTTTCCATATCCCAATAGTTATTCGCTGCTTTATCGGAAAGCACCCCAGCTTTTACTAGGTCAGCGATAAGCGTGCCCGATCTTATTAAATCTGCTGAAAATCCTTCACCTGTACCAAATGTGGTAAAATTCCAGCTTCCATCAGACAGCTTAGAGTTGGCAATAATTAGCCTTCCTGCACTTATTCCAATGACTTTTGTTGGATTTTGATCTACAGGCTTATCAAAAGAGTAGTAGCCACCAGGCAACCCATAAGTATTGGATCGGTCAAATTCATAGTTATAAGCATCATCGTTTTTCCATGATTCAAGAATTCCTTTTCTGACCTCTCCTAATGATTCCCCTATACGCTCCTCTTTTTTTCTTTCTTCTCTTTCAATTCTCATGAACCGATCTGCACTTGTCGGTGTGAGATTATCTCCAAATTCAATAGTTTGGATTTGAGGATTTAAAAAACTTCTTTTTACCTTAAAAACTCTCGTCTCATAGGCAATTTCCCGATCTTTGGATTTAACCCTAACTCTCTCTCCTAAAGCAATGTGATTTGGCTCTATGATGGTCGCTTTAAACTGCTTCTTAGGCCGAGCATTGTTTTTGGCATACTCATAGGTAAGTTTCAACAATTCTGTTTTGTCTTCACAGTCAGAAAAATCAACTAAGCCAATTCTTGGAATTAACCCTTTGTAACCGTAGGCCTCCGTGGCTTCTTTTATCTCTACATATTCCTGGCCTATTGGCTTGTCGACCGGATCTTTATTGGCAATAGCCCATTCAACATCGGAAAAATTGATCTTTCTCCCGTATCCGCCTGTGGCTTCCCCTTTACTGTCATACTTCTCTTCGCCTTTTCCCAGGCCAACAAAAGCAGTATAAATATCTGCTTTATCACTTTCGTCAATAAGCTCAACCAACTTGTCAGACTCACTAAATAGGCGGCCATTATCTTGCATGATTTTGTCACTGACAAGCAGCGTTTGGTTAATGATCTTCCCATTAGAAAAGTTAATTCTGGGGATAAAGTCAAATTCGCTTGCTTTTTGCAAATCCCAGAAAGCTGTAATTTTTGAAACATAGTACATGTTCAAGGAAGCTTTTTTTGTCACATCATAGGCTAATAAATCCCATCCCGTATCTTGTAGGATAATGCTTAAAGCTAGACTAATGTTCCCGCTTGGCCGCCTATCCTTAATATATCCACCCTTTAAATCATCAAAGAATTTGTGGATCCCCTGAAAAGTCCGTGTTTTCCCATCATCCGATTTTGTCATTGTAATTTTGTACACTACAAAGTTACTTCTATCCAATGGGTCTTTTAAACCAAAATAGGCCATATCCTTAAGCCCATCTTGTTCTATCACTTCTGTTTCATGAGTAATAAGTCCACCGAGAGTAGATTCCTGATCAGAAGAAACGATGGCGGTTTCTGGAACCGTAAAACAAAGCTCCATGTATTGATTAAAAAAATAAACTGCCATTATAAACTCCTGATTCTATAGTAAATGCGCCCAGAGCCACCGCTCAGTTCTATGGTGTCTTTATGCTTTATTCGAAAATCCGGAAAATCTGATGATTCAAAAGCTAACTTCTTAAGCAGATTCGTCGCTCCACTTCTGATTTCTGCCTTCAAAAAGTCTAAAGATACCTTTTGGTTTTCTAACATTTCTCGTAAGATCAGCTTGTCCCCGTTGGTTAAATTAGTAATAGTTAATATCTCATTAGAAATGGTAACTTCAATCTTTTCAGTGTAAAAAGACCCAGAGTCTGCGGCATCTGGCTCATAAAGCGTTGTTCTTCCGTTTATAAGATCCACAGACCTGAGCTCGCTATATCGATAGGGATCAGTGGTTAAAATCTTGATCCGGCCAATTCCATCTTTTCTATCATCTGGGGGGTCTTCTCCCCCAATATAAAATCCTCTCCTGAACCAACCTATCTCATCCCCGATTTCGAGCATCTCTTCCTCGCTCTTTAGTAGCAGACTATGCAGCAAATTTAGGCTATCTCGTTTCTGCAAATGATCTTTACACGTAAGAATATACTCAATTGTGATCTCCCGAGAAGGGAGCCTCTTCCCAATAATATAGTCTCCGTCTCTTCCTTTTGGCTTCAATGATTCAACCTCAGGAGATAATGCACCCCTACCATAAATATTGATTGTCTGATAACCTGGGACCATGTTTTCCAGATAACGATCCCCCCACTTCACAAATTGATAGGTTTTATTAATCATCTGAAAGCCTCCTTAGTTATACGAAAGCTTTAATTTGACATCATTGTTTTGAGCCTTGGAAATATCTTCTACAAAAGCCTTAAATTCGCTATTCCCTAAGCGAAGAATAAGGTTCATGCTCGGAGAGGTTGGCATAACTTCATCTTGCTGCCTATCTTTCATTTCGTCATAGCGCTGAGCTAGATTGGATTTCACACTAGCAGAAAAACTACTTTCGAAATCACCTGTGGCTGCATCTTCCAAAACTCCCATTGCTTTTCCAACAGGTTTTGTATTATCTAAGATTCCTTTAGCTAAACCTAAGTCCAAATATTCACCAACCTCAGCAAATACTCTTGAAGGAGAATTAATTCCAAAAAAGGACTTAATCCCTCCAACAATCCCATCAACAAATCCTCGAATTTTCCCTAAAATCCAACCTTTGACATCTCTGATACCATTCCACAGTCCACGTATCAAATTAGACCCTATACTAAACATCTGACCAATAGCACCTGTAAACACCCCTTTTAGGCCATTTAGAACAGACCCGGCATTGCTAAGAACGCCCCCAAGTGAGCGTAGTAATCCTGCGGCAAGTTTCGCAATAAGCTGGACTCCTAAGTCTAAGAGCTTGGGTAGGGATTCAACAATCATCTTTATAAGAGACGCTAGGATTCGCCCGATAGCGCTCAAAATACTAGGTAAGTTATTTAATAATCCTGATGCCATTTTCCCAATCAACTCAAACCCTTTGCTTACTATGTTAGGAAAGTTATCAATAATAATACCTAGTAGTTTTTGAATGATACTCGTAATCGATGAAACAACCGCTGGCAAGTTATCTAAAAGGCCTTTAGCTAAACCAGCTATAAGCTCAAACCCTTTTTCAAGGAATACAGGTATGTTTGTCAAAAGGAAATCCAAAACAGAAGCTAAAATGTCCCCAATTCCGGATAAAACGCTAGGTGCATTCTGGAGAATTCCCGATGCCAGATTCAAGATCATTTGTGATCCGCTTTCTAATACTTGAGGAAGCACATCAGTTATTGATTGGAGAAATCCTCCAAGTGTATCGGATATTGTTTGCAGTAGAAGTGGTAACTGCGTTGTCATCCCCGTACTGAGAGATTGAAGAAGCTGGCCTCCTTGTTCAATAATGACAGGAATCGCAGCGGAAATAATGGTTGCAATGGCTTGCGGTATAGCACTGATAATATTCCCTAGCATGGGAAGAAAGTTTCCAAAAAAGAAGGTTGCAGCAGTAGTAGCAAGGTTCTGAAGAGGAACTGTAATATCAGCGCCAATAGCAAGGTTTCCTATGAAATCTTGAAATGCTCCCTTCATAGCGTTGAACGATCCGGATAAGGTGGTTGAAGCTTCTTGTGATGTTGCTCCCATAATTCCAAGATCTTTCTGCACAACATGAATTGCTTCGTAAACATCTGAAAGATTATTGATATCGTATTTTACATGTGAAATTTTAGTTGCATCATCTAGCAGACGTTGCATTTCCTGCTTTGTTCCACCATAGCCCAATTTAAGGTTATCCAGCATCGTATAGTTTTGCTTAGCGAAACCTTGGTAAGCATTCTGAATATCCCCCATCGCAGTACCCATCTTATTGGAGTTGTCAGCCATATCAATCATTGCCGTGTTGGATATTTCAGCAGCTTTTTTTGTATCTCCTCCAAGAGACTTGATTAATGCGGCAGAAAAACTTGTAACATTTTCCATATATTCATTGGCGGAAAGACCAGTTGTTTTAAAAGACTGGCTCGCATTTGCCGTTACATTATCAGCAAAATCTCCAAAGAGTGTTTTCACACCACCTATCGACTGCTGAAGTTTCCCACCTTCGGTAAGTGATGACATAATGGCTTTACCGATTCCGGCAGCCACTAGTGCTTTTTTCATTACACTCACAAGCCCGCCAGATACACTTTCACCGGCCGATTTCCCCGATTCCTTCGCTTCTGGATCTAGAACTTCCTGGATGGATCCTTTAATCCCCTTTGCAGAAGGCATAATCTGCACATAGGCAGTACCTAAATTTGTTGCCATTACCTATCCCTCCTTTCCGAATTCCTTTAATTTCTGCTCAAATTCTATTGCAGACCTGTACCCCTGCACTTCTGAACCTTTTTTTCCAAGTATTATTGAAAAGAGTTTTGGACGATTCTTATTTCTTTGCCCATCCTTCGTCTTTGCCCACCAAAGGAGAGACAAGTAATCAACCGCCATAGCCATCAACATCGTCTTGCTATCAATGTCTATTCCATTGAGTTTCATCATGATGCGTGAGTCTTCACGTAGACCACAGGCAAAAACAGCCGCCATAGATAGTGGCAGCTGTTTTATGTCATATATGTGGTAGGTCTCTGCAAAATCACAATAAAGCGCATCCTCATCCACCCGCATCATTGCGGAGAGGATGCAGATTTTTTTAGTCGCTCTCCTCCATGTTTCATGATATCCATTAACTCGTTGGTCACCTTTTCAATAGGAACTGTTCCATCCTTTAACCGGACATGGTCGTAAAGCTTTTTCTTTTGTTCATCTCCCAATAGGATCGTGATGGAATGAACGGCTGCTTTTATATTGCCCTCATCGGCTTGTGTCAGATAGTCTAAAAGTTCAAAGTTATTCAGTGAGCTATCTTGGATCTTAAAAGAGAAACCGGATTGTGTTTTTCCTGTAATCATTTCTATCTCATTTCTTTCTCTAAGATATATTCATAGTGGGTGTTGCCATCAGCATCTGGCATAGCCTGAATTGTTGTCTCATAACCAATCGGGTCAGAGTCGTTATAAGTGATTTCGCCAAGCTCTTTGATCTGCCCATTTGGAATGACAATGCGCTTCTTTGTATTCCCTTTCAGAATCATATCG
>JAQYCE010000056.1 GCA_029003555.1 Bacillota bacterium
CCTATCCCGGAGGAGAAGGGAGCCTCCATAAAGGTCATTTTCAACCTCCTTCCAAAAGTCATCCTTTTTCTTCTCAAAGGGATTGATCCAGGTGGCCCTAAACCCCTTTTTTCTTGCCGAATCTATTTTCCCTTCCCTGCCTTCCTTTCCCAAAAATAGAAGGTGGGGCTTTTGATGGATCCTCAAATAATCTTCCATCAGGTCCTCCAACCGGCTAGGAGAAATTCGCCCAGGCAGACAGAGATGGGCTTGGCCTCCGGTAAAGACCTCCTCATCATAGAGAAAGGCCTGGCCAGGACAATCCACGACCACCCGGTCATAGTCGGACCAAAGGCAGGAAAGGACCGGTTTCAGGTCCCGGTCCTCCAACTTCCAGCCATCCCCAGGGGCCCGGGGAGGAGGAAAGTAGGAAAAGCCTCGAGGGTCAACCGCTTCCGCCATCTTGATCCGGAGTGATAGGTTCATTTTCTGACTGAGGAGGGCTAAATAAAGGGTGGACCAGGACCCCCCTTTCGGGCTGGTTGGTATATCCAGGAAAGGATCCCTGTTCCAGTAAAAGACCTTTTCTCCAAGACCCGCCCGATAGGCCGAATAGGATTGAACAAGGGAGGAAAGGGGAAAATCTCGAAAAGGGGTGAGGAAGAGGGAAACTTCATTTATATCTTCCGCTTTGGTCTGGCTGGCCTGAAAGGATAAGGCCAGGAAAAGAGCTTCTTGAAGACCGGCCAGGTCCTGATAACGGTAGATCTCTCCCGGCCCCCTTCCCGGTCTTGGAGTCCAAAGGCAGGTGACGACTTGGTCCAGTCCGGGTTTGTTCGGAAGTACCGGATCGTCTTCCGGATCCTCCAACAAATAGAGGGGCCAAAGGGATAGGTCCGGAAGGTCTTCCTCCCCGGGAGGGTGATCCGCCACAATAAGGTCGGGATGGAAGAACTCCTTGAGATCCCCCACCTGATTCCAGCTGGTAAAAAAATGAATTTTCAATAGCCCCCTGGTCTTCTCCTCCAAGCCTTCTTTGCACCGCAGGGCATAGGACCGGTCCCGGTCAATAAAAGCAATTTGATAGGTCATGTTTCCTCCTCTCTCACCCATCCTAGCATGGGCCGTGTCCCACAAACTTCCCGTTTTTTATAAAATTTGTTCCTTTTGTCTTTAGGATAAAAAAAAGGATAAGGCAAAAGCCTTATCCTTTCTTCTTAACAAATCTTTCCTTTATAGGCTGGCCAGGTATTGGTCAATGCCCTTAGCTGCCTGGCGACCCGCGCCCATAGCCAGGATGACGGTGGCGGACCCCGTTACGGCATCACCGCCGGCAAAGACGCCCGGAATATTGGTGGCCCCTGTCTCTTCATCGATGATGATCCCGTCCCAGCGGTTCTTTTCCAGATCGTCCATGCCCTGGGTGGCACGGGGGTTAGCATTGGTCCCCAGGGCCATGATTAAGGTATCACAAGGAAGGACAAATTCCGACCCTTCAATGGGAACCGGCCGACGACGACCGGATTCATCCGGCTCACCCAGTTCCATTTTGATGCACTTGATAGCGGAAATCCAGCCCTGGTCGTCTCCGTAAATTTCAACAGGATTCTGGAGGAGGTTGAAAATAACGCCTTCCTCTTTGGCGTGTTCAATTTCCTCTCGACGAGCGGGAAGCTCCGCATCCGACCGCCGGTAAACGATCCGGGATTCTTCACCCAAGCGGAGGGCGGTCCGGGCCGCATCCATAGCCACGTTTCCTCCCCCAATGGTAATGACCCGGTTGCCCCGGTTGACGCTGGTGTCGTACTTTTTATCAAAGGCGTGCATGAGGTTGGTCCGAGTCAAGTACTCATTGGCGGATAAAACGCCGTTGAGGTTCTCTCCCGGGATATTCATAAAGCGGGGAAGACCGGCCCCGGAAGCGATAAAGACAGCATCGAAGCCCTCCTCTTCCATGAGCTGGGGAATGGTGATAGTCTGTCCGACCAGGACATTCTTTTCGATTTCCACGCCCAGGCGTTCCACGTTTTCCACCTCATAGTTGACGACTTCATCCTTGGGAAGGCGGAATTCCGGGATTCCGTACTGGAGGACTCCGCCGGCCAGGTGGAGGGATTCAAAAATTTTGACCTGATGACCCATCCTGGCCAGGTCCGTAGCACAGGCCAATCCGGCAGGCCCTGCACCGATGATGGCCACCTTCCGTCCCGAATCCTTCACATCCTCATCCAACTCCGGATGGATCCCATGGTCCTTGGCCCAATCGGCGACAAAGCGTTCCAACTTCCCGATGGCCACAGCCTCTCCCTTGATCCCCCGGATGCAGGGCCCTTCGCACTGTTCTTCTTGGGGGCAGACCCGTCCGCAGACGGCGGGCAAGGAGGTCGAGGCAGATAGAATCTTGTAAGCCGCTTTGATATCCCCTTTCTTGACCCGGCTGATAAATCCCGGGATGTCGATGTTGACCGGGCAGCCTTCCACACAGCGGGGCTTCTTGCACTCAAAGCAGCGGGAGGCCTCTAACATGGCTTCCTGCTTGGTATAACCCAGGCAGACTTCCTGGAAGTTCTGGGACCTCTTCAAGGGGTCCTGCTCAGCGATGGGTACGCGGACCATGGGGTCAAAGTCCGCATCGCTCATCCGATCCGAGCACTGACCATGGTGGTCCTGGTCCAGTTCCGTCCGGTCCTTGATCCGGAGGGCCGCCCGGCCTTCCGGTGTCCGGTACATCTGGGCCCGCTTAAGAGCCTCATCAAAATCCACCAGGTGGCCATCGAACTCCGGCCCGTCTACACAGGCGAACTTGGTCTCATCGCCGATAGTTAGGCGGCAAGCCCCGCACATTCCTGTTCCATCCACCATGATGGGGTTCATGGAAACGGTGGTGGGAATGTCCAGCCCCTCTTTTCCGGTGAGCTGGGCGACAAACTTCATCATAATCATGGGGCCGATGACGACCACATGCTGATAGTCTTTTCCTTCTTTTTTGACCAGGTCCTCCAGGCATTTGGTGACCAGGCCCTCCCTGCCATATGTACCGTCATCTGTGGTGATATAGACATTGTCGGCCACTGCCCGCATCTTCTCTTCCCAAAAAATGAGTTCTTTGGTTCTGGCCCCCATGATGACGTCCACCTTGACCCCGTGCTCATGCATCCAGCGGACCTGGGGATAAACAGGAGCGATGCCGAGGCCGCCACCGATGAAGCAGAGTTTCATCCGGTTGAGCTCATCCGGGTCTTTTTCCACCAGCTCTGAAGGCTGACCCAGGGGGCCGACGATATCGGCGATGTATTCACCTTCTTTAACCCGGCCCAGCTTTTGTGTGGACTTGCCGATGGCCTGGACGGCTACCGTCACCGTCTCCCCATCCCTGTCATAATCAGCGATAGTCAAGGGGATTCTTTCCCCATACTGGTCAACTCTGACGATAAGGAACTGACCGGGCAGGCAGGACCGGGCAATTCTTGGGGCGTGCAGGACCAAGGTGTAGATGTGTTCCGATTCTTGGACACGTTTTAATACCTCAAACATTCACTCCTCCTTTTTTTCTCTATAATAATGGTGCATATTTAGGTGGTGGAATTGAGAATTCCGAAAACGATAGGAAACCGCTTTAATAGTACCATAAACCGCGACCAACTTGGCTAAAAGTCCAATATTCCGGGCACTTTTCATGCTTTGATTGGGAAATTGACCCATATCATTTCTAGACTGTATTATTAAAATAGTATATAATCATTTCGGAAATTTTAAAGATAATGTGAGATGATCTTATTTCAGCTACCGGGAGAAAAGAGGTGATGAGTTTGGCCGATAAACAAAAGCCTGGCGAAGAAAGCCAGGATACGACTCAAACTGCAAAATGGCCCCATCATGAGATTGACCGTGAACGAATCAGTCGGGTGGAAAAGAGAATTCGTTATATCACCTCAATCGTTCTGATCTTGGTGGGCATCTTCCTTTTCTATGGTTATAAGAGGGACTGGTTTTCTTCCGCTGAACCCCTTAAAGACTTTTTCCAGGGTCTGGGTCCCATCGGCTACATCCTTTCTGTTGCCCTGATCCTTTTCAATACTCTATTCCCTGTTATTCCCGGCGCCCTTCCCGGATTGGCCACTTATATGGCCTATGGCCCTCTACTCGGCTATTTAACGGTTATGGCCTGCAGCTTAGCCGGATCGGTTGCTTCCTTCCTCATCTCCCGTCGCTATGGCGAGACCTTTGTCAAGGCCTTCGTCCCAGATGAAGTCTTTTACAAGATCCAATCCAAGATCAAGAATGAAAGAACTGCCTCCATCATCCTCCTTCTGGCCTACCTCATTCCCGGACTGCCGGATGATGCCTCGACCATGATCGTGGGCTTGAGCGATATGCGCCTTTCCCGTTTTATCCTGATTTGCCTCATCGGCAAGCCCCTCCCCACCTTCCTTTACCTCTTCGGGGTGACCTCCTTGGTAAACTGGGTAATCTCCACTTTCTTAGCCTAATAAAAAACCGGCCCAGTCAAATGGGTCGGTTTTCTTTTCATCTATTTTTCAACGAAAGGAATCCATTTTCCATAGCCCTCTTCTTCCATCTTGGAAAGAGGGATGAAGCGAAGAGCGGACCCGTCAATACAGTAGCGGAGGCCACCCAAACTTTGGGGACCGTCGGGAAAAACATGACCCAGGTGGGAGTCCGCCCCTTGGGACCGGACCTCGGTCCTTTCCATGGCCAGGGTCCGGTCCCTTTTGTAGGCTAGGGATTCCTGGAGAATGGGTTTGGAGAAGGAAGGCCAGCCGCATCCCCCATCAAACTTATCCCGGGAGGAAAAGAGGGCCTGACCGGAAACAATATCGACATAGATTCCGGGCTCATCCAGCTGGTCATAAGGATGGGAAAAAGGGGGATCCGTCCCCTCCTCCTGGGTGATATGGTAGGCCTCCGGGCTGAGTTCTTTTTTCAAGGTCTCTCTGTCCGGTTTCTGATAATCGATGAATTCCTCGTCCAGAGGCCGGTCTGCCAACGAAAGATCGATGTGGCAATAGCCTCCTGGGTTCCTTTCCAGGTAATCCTGGTGGGCATCTTCTGCCCGAACCCAGTTCTTCAGAGCCTCCACTTCGATAACCGGCTTTTGACCCAGTCTTCTTTCCAGGGCCTCTAGGCAACGATGGATTCTAGCCAGGGCTTCCTCAGGAAAATCCCGGTCATAGTAGATCCCGGTCCGGTACTGACGTCCCCGGTCATTGCCCTGCTTATTGATGGAGGTGGGGTCGATGATCCGGAAATAGTGGGCCAGGAGCTCTTCCAGGGACAGAACCCCGCTGTTAAAGGTGACCTTGACCGTCTCCGCATGGTCAGTCCGGGATAGCTCGTGGTAGGATGTCCCCGCCTGCTTGCCGTTGGCGTAACCCACCTCCGTATCAAGAACCCCGACTATCCTCTGAAAATAGCCTTGGACTCCCCAGAAACAGCCTCCGGCCAGGTAAAGGACCCAAGGGGCCGGTTCCTGACCTTGTCTCATCAATCGCATGTTTATTCTCCTCATCAATAGTTTTTCATCGCCCTTTCCGCCCGGCGTCGGTCATCCTCCCTCCGGAGGCTCTCCCGCTTATCGTAAAGCTTCTTGCCCTTGGCCAGGGCAATGTCCGCCTTGACCAGGCCATTCCGGAGGTGGATGTTTAAGGGAACAATAGTATAGCCCATTTTTTGGACACCCTCATAGAGTTTCTTGATCTCTTTCTTGTGGAGGAGAAGGCGACGGGAACGGAGGGGATCCTGGTCTTGGAGCCTCCCCTGCTTATAGGGAGTCACATGCATTCCCTCCATCCAGGCCTCCCCGTCTTTAATGGAAACATAGGCTTCTTTTATGGACACCTGGCCGGCTTTAATGGATTTCACTTCCGTTCCCTGGAGGGATAATCCGGCCTCAAAGCTCTCCTCGATAAAATATTCATGGCGGGCCCGACGGTTATCGGCAAGCTGCTTTGTTCCTTCCTGACTCTTGGCCATGTCTTCCTATCTTCCTTTCTTCCGCTGCCTGCCCCCTCGGTTGGAGAAGGGCTTGCGGTTCTTCTGCCGTCCATCGGCCTTTTCCATCCGGGTCTGGAAGGACTTGGAGGGTTTTCCCCCCTTCATCCCCTTATTTCCCGTCCGGTGCTTGTCCCTCCCGGGATGTCCCCTTCTTCTTCCGCTGGACTCCTGAGGGATCGTCCCCCTATTTTGGCCCTTACCCTCATCCGGCCAGAGGATTTTGAAGTCGATCTCCCGAGTTTCCGGATTGGACCCGGTTAAAAGAACCGAGACCCGGTCCCCATAGTGGATCTTCCGGTTAGTTCTCTCCCCTCGGACGACGAAATGGTCCTCATCATAGGTATAGTAATCATCGGTCATATCCCGGAAGTGGGCCAGACCTTCGACAAGGTTGTCCAAGGCAATAAAAACGCCAAAATTGGTTAAGGAAGAAACCACTCCGGAGAAGGTGTCTCCGATATATTGGCGCATATACTCAGCGCACTTCATATCGACCACATCGTGTTCCGCATCTTCGGCATTCTCCTCAGTCTCCGTGATGTGGATGCACTGGTCAAAGATTTTTTCCTTGACCTGACCGTCCTTTAAAGGATGGCCGTCCAACCAGGCCTTGAGGAGGCGGTGGGCAATCAAATCCGAATACCGGCGGATGGGGGCGGTGAAGTGGGAGTAGTGGTCTGCAGCCAAGCCAAAGTGCATGGTCGTGGAGGGGCTGTATATGGCCTTTTGAAGGCTGGTCAGGACCACCATCTGGATGAAGGACTCCTCCTTCTTTCCCTCCGCCAGGCGGAGGATATCCTGGAGCTCTCCCGGCTGGGCCTGGTCCGAAACCATGGGGTATCGGTAGGCCTGGAGGACCCGGTTCAAGCGGTCGATAGCCTCCGGAGAAGGCAGGCCATGGATCCGGTAGATATAGGGGAGCTTGAGATCATAGAAATGGCGGCCCACAACGACGTTATTAAGGATCATAAACTCTTCAATGATCCGGTTGGCCACCCGTCTTTCCTCCTGGCCCACTTCCACCGGCCGGCCCTCCTCATCAAGAACCACCCGGATTTCCGGAAAATCAAAGTCGATGGTCCCCTCCTCCATCCGGTGCTGGTGGAGCTTGCTGAAGAGGACCTCCATTAAATCCAGTCGGTCGTATAGGGCCCCCTCCTCGGTAAATGTCTTGCCGAATTCCAAATAATCGGATACGTCCTCATAAACCAAACGATGGTCGGACCGGATCACTGACCGGTAAAACTGGTAGTCCACCAGCTTCCCTTCCTCATCCAGGGTCATCTGTGTGGTCATAGCCAAGCGGTCCTGGCCGGGCAGGAGGGAGCATAGGCCGTTGGACAGGTCTTCAGGCAGCATGGGGATGACGCGGTCGAGGAGGTAGACGGAATTTCCCCGGGCAAAGGCATCCTTGTCCAAGGCGCTTCCTTCTTTCACATAGTGGGAAACATCGGCAATGTGGACGTAGAGGTTGTAATAGTTCCCCCGCTTTTCCACAGAAATGGCATCATCAAAGTCCTTGGCATCAGCTCCATCAATGGTCACCGTATAGAGCTTTCTCAGGTCCTTTCTGTCCTTGACTTCCTCCGGCTTGACTTCCTTGGGGAGCTGGGCAACTTCGGCCTTAGTCTCCTCGGAAAACTCATAGGGAAGGTCATAGGCCATGGCCACGGAGGTGATATCCACCCCCTTTCCGTCCATGGGACCGATGACCATGAGGACATGGCCCTCCGGATTTTCCTTGTCCTTTTCAAAACGGTCGACCCGGACCAGGACCTTGTCGTTTTCCTTGGCATTCATAGCATTGCTGCCATCGATATAAATATCCTTGGAATAGGCCTTCTGGTCGGGTATGACGAAGCCGTAGCCTCCCATATCCTGATAGCGGCCAACAATCTTCTTGGGATTCCTTTCCAAGACCTCCATGACCCGGCCCTCAGCCCTCTTCCCCTTGGCAGGATCGCCCTGGTTGGTCACCTGGATCCGGACCCGGTCCCCATGAAGGGCTCCATTCAGGTCATCCGGACCGATAAAGACATCCTCCATTTCAGGGTTATCCGAAATGAAGAAGGCAAAGCCCTTGGCATTTCCCTGAATCCTTCCCTCATTTTTCTTTCGAGGACCCGGACTCTCCTGGACCTCTATACTCGGCATGGGCCCAGCCTCTTCCCGGTCCTCCGACTCAACCTCCTCCAAAATGGGCTTTCCCCCCTCCGCAGAAGGCGTGGGCATGTCGACCGTCTGGTAGAAGTCTTCCGGATCCAAGCCGGAAGTCTCTTCCTTCTTCTCTTTTTTATGGGATTTTTTGGTCTTTTTCTTGGATGAGCTGTAGGCAAGAACCTTGCCCCGTTTGGTCATCCGAACCACCTCCTGGTCCAGGAGGTCATCAATGATCCGATAAAAATCCAGTCTTTCTTGCCCTTCCAGGCCGAAAAAATCGGCCAGCTCCTGAACCCGAATGGGCTCATAATTCTCTGATTGCAAATAAGAAAGCAAGAATCTCTTAATATCCATATTACCTTCCTTTGTTCTCTCCGGTCTCTTTTCCATCATTTCTTTCCATCTCGATACGAATCCTTCTTCTCTTTTCTTACCCATTATGGGGAGGCTTAGTGGCCCGGCGTCAGAAGGGAAATAAGAAAAGCCTCCAACGCAAGTTGGAGGCTTTGGGATTCAATGCAGGTAAACTATTTTACAACGACAAGTCCGATCAGGCTGATAACGAAAATAATCGAAAAGATCGTCGTCACCTTGTTGAGCATAATGTCCTTGCCTTTATAGGCAGAGGTCCCGAACGCATTGGCATCCTGGCCATAGGAAGTCCCGGCCCCGGTCTTCGGGTCCATAAGAGTCGTCGCTCCGATGATGGCCACACTTGCGATTACCAAGACGATAATAAACAAAGTCTTCAAAGTCTTCACCCCTTACTTAAAAAGATTCCAACAACTCAAAAAATTATACCAGAGAAGACCAGGCAAATCAACTACTTCACTGAAATCAAGTCCTTCATCTTGTCGAAAGTTTTTTGGCCGATCCCGGAAACGTTCATGATATCCTCCGGTTTGACAAAAGGAGACCGTTCACGGTAGGAAATAATCTCCCGGGCGCGACTTTCTCCGACTGAGGGGAGGCTGGTCAATTCCTCCAGAGAAGCCCGGTTGATATTCACCTTCTTGGCCTTCCCCTCTCCTCCACCGCCGGAAGGCTGAGTCGTTAAGACCGATGGGGCCGTCTCCCCTTCTTTAGGGACATGGATCTTCATTTCATCGGAAAGCCTTTGGGCTAGGTTCAAAGACCCGGTATCACCGGCTGGAGTTAGACCTCCTGCTTCCTCTATGGCATCCTTGACCCTGGCCCCTTCTTGGAATTCGTAGACGCCCGGATTCTTCACTGCTCCGTCCACATGGACATAAAGTAGAGGGGAGGATTCAGAAGATTCCTCTTCCCGACTCGCTTCCTGATGATCTGACTCCTCTTCCTCAACGGACTCTTGAGAAGGATGGTCTGTCCGCCCTTCAATGATCCCCTTGTCCTTCTTCCCTAGGCCGGTCCAAAGCCCATACAGGACCAAGCCCAGTCCGGCCACGACCAAAAGGATTTTTTCTTTTTTTCCTCCCAAGTTTCCCCTCTTTCTCTTCTATTCTTCCGTCTCTTCCTTCTCCTGCCCTTCTTTGTCCTTGGTCTCTTTAGACCAGAGGCCCTCCAGGTTATAAAAGTCCCTTTGATCCGAGGTGAAGATATGGACCAGGGTCTCCCCGCAATCGAGCAGGATCCAGGACCCCTCCCTAAACCCGTCTTTTCTCAAAGGGGGGATCTCATTCTCATAAAGGGCATCTTCAATCGCATCGGCAATGGCCTGGGTATGGTTTTTGTTTCGCCCCGTCATAATAATAAAATAATCGCAGATTCCCCGTCCCGGATCCATTTCAAGGATCGTGATATCCTTGGCCAACTTATCATCTGCCACCTTCAAAATGAGGTCGTTTTTATCATGAAACTCTTTCTTCATGTCTGTCAATTTCCTATCCTTTCTTGGCTTCCTTCATCTCCTTTAAAAGAGCATTTCTAGCCACAATGGTTTGGGGGTTGATGGAGGAATCCGATTTAACCAAATATGAAATGGTGTTGTCCATGGCCTTCAGAACACCTTCATTCAGACCTTGAAGGGCAGCTTCCTGAAGGGCCGGCAAGGTGGGAAAGTCCCTTCCCGGTTCGATGAGGTCGGCCAGAAATATGATCTTATCCAGCCTTGACATATGGTCGGACCCCAGGGTATGGGACTGGATGGCCCGGACGATGTCCATATCCTCCACGCCCAATAGGTAGCGAACGGCAAGTCCCCCAAGGTAGGCATGGAAATAGGGACTGGGCTCCCAATCCTCTTCGTTGACATAGCCCATCTCCAGCAGCCGATTGAAATATCGCTTTTCATTCTTCTTGGCCATGTCGTGGAGGAAGGCCGCCTGGGCTGATTTTCTTTCGTCCTCTCCGTAATAGCGGGCCAGGGCTATGGCTGTTCTGGTGACCCGGACCACATGCCGGTACCTATGGTCGGAGAGGCTGGCCTCTAACATCTCATTCCACTCTTTGTAGGGCTCCCTGTCCAGAAAATCTAAGGATACCCTCTCGACCATATCCAGAAATATTGAGCATTCATTCTCCAAGGTAGAGCCCCCTCTCAAGAATATACTTTTCCACCTTTTCAGGAACGGCATAGTGGATGGACCGCCCTGCCTTCACTTCCCGGCGGATCTCCGTTGAAGATAGGCCGGTGATAAAACGAGAAAAAAGAGTAATTTGATAGCCTTGACGGCGGAGGGCTTCCGCTTTTTTCACCGGATCTCCCTCTATACCCATCCGGGCTGCCACCACAAGGTGGACCCGACTCAGGAGGTCCTCAGGGCAATGCCATGTTCCGATATCCATCAGAGAATCCTCGCCAACGATAAAACAAATCTCGTGGTCAGGATTCTCCTCCTGGATCTCCTTAACCGTATCCACCGAGTACCTGACTTTTCCGCTTTCAATTTCACGGTAGTCTATGGCGAAATGGGGGTTATCTTGGATGGCCAGTTCCAGCATATCCAACCTTGCACGGGCGCTGTCCCCCTTAAAATCCTTGTGAGGAGGGCTGAAGGCCGGAAGAAAATAGACCCGGTCCAAGCCCAGGAGGGTCCGCGAAGTCTCGGCGATAAGGAGATGACCCATGTGTATGGGGTCGAAGGTCCCTCCATAGATCGCCAATCTCTGTTTCTTCCTCATGGGTCAACCTATTTAGGAAGCTGGATCTTGGCATTCTTGGAAGACCGGTAAATGACAAGTTTGGAGCCCAAATGAGAGACAAATTCCGCATCCAGGAGTTCAAGAAGCTGGTCCACCTCATCTTCAGGATCCACCCCGGCCGTATCCAAAAAGGTCATTTTGACGAGTTCATTGGCGATCAGCTGGTCTTCCAATTCCTTAAGGGTGTTTTTTGTCACTCCCTCTTTTCCAATAATCAAGGTGGAATGCAGGCCGTTTGATAAAGACTTCAGATAGCTGCGTTGTTTTCCTGTAAGCATTTTCTCTCCTTATTTCCTCATATTCTTGGGGATGGAACCGCCCATCCTTCAACAATAGTATTTTAGTATAAAGAAAAGAAAAATACCAAAGTTTGACCTCTTAGGATTCCCCCGGCCCCTGACTGAGGGCGGGAAAAACGATCCGGTACCACGCCCCCTCCTTTTTACCATAGGCTATCCCCTTTGGGGAAAGAGGAGAAAGTTTCTCATATTCACAGGAAAGGATGGGCTTTCCCTGGTAATCAAAGCCCCACAATCCCTGACTTTGTTTTCTTTCAAAGAAAAAATCTTTTTCTTCTTCCAAGATCCTTTCTTCCTCATCCATCAATCCCCCGAACCGGCCTCTTTTATCCAAGCGAACCCAATAGTCCTTTCTTTTGGCCATAAACCCCCCTTGGATGGGACGAATCTCCTCATAGCGGTCAAAGTTCAAGCCCTGTCCCGATCCATCCACAAGATAGGCTCCCTGCTTATCCATGAGAATGCCTACTCCCTCAAACCAGCCTGTTTGGTAGGCCGATTGAGAGGGAATAACCCGCTGTTTCCGGAGGAGGCCCAAGAGGGAGGTCCGGTATTCCTCCTGAGGAAAGTCAGCCTGGTGGCTTTTTAAAAAAAGGTAGGCCCGGTCATAAGCCTGCTTTTCCTTCCAAGCCTGAAAAATCAGCTGACTTCCTTCCTTTTTCTGTTGAAAGTCCCGGTCCCTGTCCAGGAAGTCTTCTGCCCGGCTTAAGTTTCCCATGCCCACCAGGGCGGTAAGCTCCTGGAAGGAGAAAAAGCTGCGGTCCTCACTATTTAAGCCCTGGATTCTGGACAGAGCCTCTTTATAAAAGCCTTCCCCCAGAAGAATGGACAGCTCCTCTTCTATTCTGGCCCTGGCTTGGGACCGGGCCCGGACCTGACGGAAACTGGCCAGGGTCAAGCAAAGGGTGACCACAATGAGAATGGCCGGATAGGCCCACCGCCTTCCCCTAATCATCCTGTCCCCCTTCAACGAGGGCTTTCTGGTCATAAATAAAGTCCACAGAAAGGCCTTCCCTTCTTTCAAGTTCCCGGCCTAGAGCTTGGAGGTCCGTCGAAAAAACTTTCGCTTCCTCCGGGACAATGATGAGCAAGCCGCCTGATTTCACCGTCTCTTTTCCTCCTTGACCGGAATTCATTTTTTCTATATCCTTCTTGGTTTTCCTAAGATAAGAGTTTAGTTTTTTTTCAAGACCCTCTTTTTTTAACTGATAGCCGGACGGGTCCATCCCCTTTCCCCGGCTGTAATGGTCAGAAAAAATATTGAGGGAATAGATAGCCATTCCCTTCCCCTTGCTGTCGATATAATCGATTCCATGTCCGGGTGAAAGGGGCTGGGCTGATTGCTTTCGGTATTTTTCGGCAAACTTCCTCCCTCGGGAGAAATTGGATTCCTTCCATATAGACCCCTCCTCCTCTTTCTTATCGTTATTGTCGTCATCCCAGATTCCCAGGACCGGCTCATCTGTGAAAAGCCAGATGCCCGTCTCCGCATTTTGATGGACGATTTTCGGTCCGAAGGCCTGGAGGGGTCCCGGCAATTTTATCTCATAAGTGAGCTTCAATTGGATGATATCTTGGTCATCATCAATTGTCGTTTCCAGGATGGGATCCCCCATCCATTGGGAAAGAGCCGGGGAAAGTTCTTCTCCCCCTCCTTTTAACGCCTTGCTGAAGGCCAGCTGGCTTGACCCTGTAAGGGCCAGGTCTTCCATGCCCCCCATATCCAGGCCCTTTAGGGCCTCAGGAGGTCGGAGATCCGCCGTATCTTTCAAATACTTCCCGATTTGCCCGACCCCCTCCCTGAGAGAATGGACCATGGAGATGTCGTCAGAGAGGTTGAGGGCTGTTTGATCCAGGGCATGCTGGGTGTAGGCCTGGATTTTCAGGAGGTGGAGGATGAGGATCCATCCGGTGATGAAAACCACCATGATTCCCATGATCAAAGCGGCCTCGACGGTCAGGGACCCCTCTTCCCTCCTTCCCTTTTTCAACAAGAGATTTTTCCTCATCCACCGCCTCCCCTGTCTTCAATTTCCTTCTCCCCATATCCTTCAATCCAGGTTTTCTTTATCTCATAGGCCCCCTCCTGTAGGGTGGAGGATGGTGCCCAGATCCTGTTCTTTCCGATCAGGGTCAACCGGACCCGGCCAAGCCCGGTCCAGCTTAGAGCGGTAGGCGCCAGGGTCAAGTCCGTATCCCCATTCTCCGCATGGATGAGCTTGCAGGTGTTGACCAGGAGGGCTTCCTTGCCCGGTCCGGTCAAGGCCATGAAGATGAAAAGTTTCATGTAGTCCTCATAGTCCATGCTAAGACCAGCTCCGGTGGCGAGACCCGTTCCCAAATCTCCCCCGCCCATTTCCTTTTGAAATCCATCCAGCCATTCTCCAAGAGCCTTCTTGCTTTCCGCCTCGCTTATCTGACGGATGCTATGCAGCTTCCGGGTCCATTGGTCAGAGATCCCGTCAATGCTTGTCGTTGCCTGGTCAACCACGGGGTCCACAATCTCGTCCACCTTATCATTTAATTTTTTCACCAAATCAGCCGTTAGCTTTTTCTCCTTGGCTTTCTCCTCTCTCAAGTCACCTAGGGCCGCCATCAAGTCTCCCGTCTTTCCTCCCAAGCTGTTACCTGCCCCATGTATGGCCCTATCCAGGCTTCCCCCGGAATTCACGCTCCCTATCTGCCCAATCAAGGCCTTGAGCTCACCGGCCTCCTTGTCCGGATCGGGCTTTTGAATTTTAGACAAGGCCTGGGTCATCCAGGTTTGAATGGGTGTTTTGACGGCATTCTTGGCCATTTCCTTAGCTGAAGAAGCAATGGCCGTCATCTTTTCATTGACCAATTCGTTCGCTGTCTCCACAGAAGAAACCGCTTGTAACTCCCCGGCATCAAAAAGGTCGCCTACCATGGATTGGGCCATGGGCTTGATCCCGGAGAGGGAAAAACGCCAGGACGATGGGCTTTTCAAGATGGGCACTTCCATGCCCGCTAAGAGGTCATCCATATCGAGCTTGGTTTCTCCAATGGCAAGAATTCCTAAAAAAACAGATTGGACAAAGGGAACTCCAAATCCCGACCAACCGGCGATGGCCGTTGCCAGGGGGGCCGTCTGTTGGTGAAGATCGGCGGAAGTGAAAGCATAGGCCGCATTCATCATCAAGCGAAGGCCGGAGATCGCCAAGGCAGCCCTTTGGAGGTTATCCAAAAAGGCATCCTTACCAAAGAGGATATATTCCAACTCACCCCCATAGAAAGGACGATCTTTAAGAGGGTAGCCGGTAAGCGAAAGTCGGTCCTCCCCCTCCTTCTCCTCCATTTTTTGGGTCGTCCGGTGGCTGAACATCCCCGTCCAATAGAGATACAGCTTGGCCCGAATGCCCGTTTCATCCAGAAAGTCTTCAAAAGCAAATGCCTGGCTTGATTGCTTAAAACCGGAAAGGACCAGGTCCATGATGGTGGTATCTCCGGTCAGGCCCCCTATTGAAAGATTTTCTGACCCGCTTAGGAGGCCTCCTCCCACCGGATAGCGACTCAGGCTATCGGAAGGGATATACTGGGACAGGGAACCGGCCAAATTGGTCATTCTAAGTTTATCCACCCATTTAGCCTGCTTCTTCAACTTCCTCTTTTGATTCCAGGCCTGGATAAATTCCAAGAGCCCTGCCCGCTTGTCAGGAGACAGGCTGGTTAAGGAGGACTGGGCATCCAAGACTTCCTCTGAAAATTCTTTCCCTCCAAGAGAATTTTTCCCGGGCGCTTGGATTGCTCCTCTTTGTCCGGAATGAATTAAGGATTTTTCCCGGTCCAGCCAGGTGGAGAAGTTGAGTTGGTCCATTTTCTTCCCCTCAAAGCTGACCTCCTTCCAGGCTTCCAGCTGGTCAGCAACCGCTTTTCCCATTTCTTCCATCTCACTGGCCAGGCGGTCAAAATCCTCAAAGTTCTCCTGGCCGGTTTTTGCTTGAAAATCTCCACGGAAGCCGGATGCCATCGCTCCCGGTGGGAGGTCCTTCACTGCGGCTTCCCAGGATCCCGCCTTCTCCTTCATCTCTGTCGACTGTCCGCTGATCCTCTTCATGGCCTGGTTGACCTGGGTTAAATAAGAGACCAATGACATGAGTCCGATTTTTGTATCCTGATAGGATTTCTTCAGGTCTTTAAATTGATCCCTTAGCCGGTCCAAATCATCCCCCTCAATGGTGACCTCCCCATCCCCTTCTCCCGGTTTGATGGCCCGGTCCAGGCTCATTTCCAAATCCTCCAAACCAGACTCAAGGGATAGGAGATTCTCCTTAAGAGGGGGGATTCCCTTGAAAATTTCACAACCTCCATGGACCACAGTCCAGGCTTTGGGAAGGGAGGGAATCTTATCCAGAAGATTGCCCACTTGAACCAAGAGGTCATGGTAATTTTTTAAGCCCTTCTCAAAAGCCGCCTTAGCTTCCATAACCGGACCCAATTGGCTTATCCTTTGATAGATATTGAAATGGGCCTGGACCTCTGACCATAGTATCCTCGGGGTCTGCCAGTCCATGAACTGGTCAATCTGGTCCTCCAGGTTTTTGGGAGACGATAAAGTCATCCCCTCAACACCCTCTACCCGAATCTCCTGATCCTCCACAATAAAGGAATCGGACCGAATGGAGGAAGGAGTAAATCTTTTTTTCCAGCCTTCTTTGGCCATCCTATCCACTTCCGATAGGTCCCGAACAGCAAAAAGGCCATACTCCCTGGCCAATTTTTTATCGAACTGGGCCAGCCCCATCTTAGAAGAAAGGCGGAGACCGGTCCGCATCTCAGCTCCAACCACCTGGATCCGGAGGTAGTCCCCCAAAATACCGACAGTAATCAAAAGAAGGGATAGGAAGCCGGCAAAAAAGACCGTTAAAAGCCCCTTTTCCCGGGCCATCCACTTCAACATGGTAAATCCTCCTTTACTTTCCGCTTTTCATCCAGGCCCGGATGGCCAAGTACTTCCACATGGTATTGGCTGATGAGGTCCAGTTAAAGGAGGGCCGAGTTTTGACCTCCGTCCTTTCTCCTAACTTAAAGTAACGGAAGGGCAGAACCCTCTTTACAGGCCGACCGGACTCCACCTTCATCCTAGGCCGAAAAAGTCCGGAAATCTTCCATTCCGTCCCTGCCTCCCCCAAAACCGGAATGGCCGAAGGGTCATGAAAGAGAGGAAAATTCGTCGACTGTTGAACCTCCTCAACCATTTTTGATGCCCGGTGTCCTCCCTCCCACAAAAGAAAGGAGAGAAAGATAAAGAAGAAGACAAGAAGAAAGGCGATGGGATAGAGGTAGGAGGCCTCAACTATGGTCACTCCACCCCCCTCCTCCTTCATTTTCTTGACCGGTTTTATTCGCCTTATCATTCCCCCCTCCTTTAAAATCAGATGTTCAGGGCCTCCTGCTCTATTTTTTCAAAAAGGCTTCCCAACAGTTGGGTAAGGTTATCGCGGAAGATGGCAATCAAGGCGATGACGACCAGGATGATGAGAACAATGGCCACCATGTTCACCTCTCCCCTTTCCTCTTCCATCATCTTTACGCATTTTTCCAAGCCATTTCCAAACCAAAGCTGAATTCTTGCCGGTAAAACCATAAATTCCACCTTTCTATATCATTCCTTGGGCCAGCATAGGGGCCATAAT
>JAQYCE010000057.1 GCA_029003555.1 Bacillota bacterium
TTCTTTGAAGGTGCTTTTTCTTTTTTCACCAGGCTGACCGCCTCTTGGTAAAAATTATCGGTCGCGTCCTCTTCAATAGTCATGACTACCGCTTCTTGGTCAGGACTATTGGAAGGACCTTCTCCCCTATCCTCATCCTCATAAAGAAAAACCGGACAGGCAAAATAGGCGGAAAGTTCTCCTTCCAGCTCTTTTTGATCAACCGCCGACATTTGGACAGATAGCGTTAAAGAAAGAGCCTCCTTCTCCTGAGAATAAGAGGCTCTAATAATGTCGGCATCCAAAAGCCCGTCGGCCTTTCCTTCCATGTCGAGATTTTTTCCGATCTTTTGGTAGAGTTCCCTAACTTTCATGGTCCATCCGATCTATTTCTTTAAAGAGAGCATCCAGCAATTCATCCTCCGGGACCTGGCGGAGGACCTTCCCCTTGCGGAAAAGGACACCGGCCCCTTTGTTGCAGGCGATCCCGATATCCGCTTCCCTGGCCTCCCCCGGTCCGTTCACGGGACATCCCATGACGGCTACGGTTATGTTTCGGTCCATGCCCTTCAGGCCCTTGTCTACCTTTTCGGCCAAGCCGATCAGGTCAACCTTGGTTCGGGCACAGGTAGGACAGGAAACCAGGTTGGGGCCCCATTGACGGAGGCCAAGACTTTTTAAAATCTCCATCCCTATGGTGACTTCCTGGACAGGATCTCCGGTGATGGAGACCCGAATCGTATCCCCAATCCCCTGGTGAAGGAGGACCCCCAAACCAACGGAGGATTTGATGGTTCCGGCAAAGGGTGGGCCGGCTTCCGTTACCCCTAGGTGGAGGGGGCAGGAGGAGACTTGGGCAAAGAGCTGGTTGGCCCGGATCATGGTCCCAACATCTGACGATTTGATGGAGACGGCAACCTGGTCGTAGCCCAGGTTTTCAATGGCCTTAACCTCCTCCAGGGCCGAATAAACTAAGGACTCCTCATTGACCCCATGGTATTTATCAATCATGGACTTGTGGACGGAGCCGGAGTTGACCCCAACCCGGATGGGGATGGATTTATCCCGGCAGGCCTTGACGATCCGCTCAAGGTCCTTTTTTGACCCGATATTTCCGGGATTGATCCGTAGACCATCCGTCCCATATTCAATGGCATACATGGCCAGGTCCGGATCAAACTGGATATCGGTAATGAAAGGAATATGGGTCCTGGCCTTGATCTCCGGAATCGCTTTGGCGTCTTCCAATGAATTGATCGCTGACCGGGAAAGGTCACAACCTTCTTTTTCAAAGGCCAGGATCTGACGAACCGTGGCTTCAACATCCTTGGTATCCGTATTGGTCATGGACTGGACGGTGATCGGAGATCCTCCTCCTATGGCTATGCCCCCTACAAGCAGCTTTCTGGTCTTATTGTGGGTCCACATGGCCCCTCCCCTCAACGGCTTTAACTAGCTACTGGAAGATGTTCCAGACGTCTTTAATCGATACAAGCAGGATCAGTGCAATCAGGAAGATGAATCCGGCAATGGTAATTTTGGATTCGATTTCCTTTTTTATGGGTTTGCCTCTTAACTTCTCCACCAGGATCAGGACCAGCTTGGACCCGTCCAAGGCCGGAATGGGGAGAAGGTTGAAAAAGGCCAGGTTAAGAGAAATATAACCCGTGAAAAAGAGGAGGGGAGCCATTCCTTCTTGGGCAGCATCACCAATTAGACGAACTACCCCTACCGGCCCGGAAAAAGAAGATAGTGAAAGTCCGCCTGTGAAGAGTTGGCCGATGGTGACGAAGATCATGACGTAAATGGAGACCATCTTGTCAAAAGCCCCTTTAAAAGCATAGGCCAGGTCCTTATCCCGGTCAGCGATAAAGCCCAGGAGATAGTCCCCGTTTTCCTCCCGGATGGGATCAACGGACACATCGTGCGTGGCATTGTCCCTTAAGTAGGTCAGCTTGAGCTTTTCCCCCTTGCTTTCGTGGATCAACTTAGTGAGCTGGTCATAGGAGTCCACCGGACGATCATTGATGGCAGTGATGGTGTCCCCTACCTTCACTCCTTGCTGGGGAAGGTTTGAATTTTCTGAAAATTCCAGAATTCGAGGGACCGGCTTCCCTGTCATCCCAAAAAAGAGAACAAAGCAGATATAGCAAATGACCAGGTTCATCAAAGGCCCGGCTAGGATCGTCAGAAAGCGGCCGAGGGCAGGAGCCTGGTCAAAACTGTCCTCTGCATCCGATTCCTCATCTTCTCCTTCCATGGCACAAAATCCCCCTAGAGGGATAGCCCGCAAGGAATAGAGGGTCTCCCCCTTCTTCTTCTGAAGGAGGGCAGGACCCATGCCTACGGAAAACTCATTGACTCGGATACCCTGCTTTTTGGCCATGATAAAGTGACCGAATTCATGGAACAATATGACCACCATAAATACAAAAAGTGCTGCGATAATTTTTAACATAAAAAACTCTTTCTTCTTCGAATAGGAGACCCTAAAAACTTTTCCTCATGAGTACATCGGGCCTTCTTCCACTACGCCTCCATTGTACGAAATCCATAATGAACCATCAATATCAAGAAAGTATCAAGAGGTCCCATTACGGACATAAAGATAGGATCAAAAAATATAGAAAACGAAAATCAGCCAGATGTAGGGAATGGTAAAAACAACCGAATCAAAACGGTCCAAAAAACCTCCATGGGAACGAAGGATATGGGAAAAATCTTTGATCCCCGTCTTCCTTTTTAAGGATGAAGCAAAAATATCCCCCAATTGGGCAATGATGGACCCGATAGCTCCAATGACCAGCATGGGGATTAGGGACAGACCCTGGTAAAAAAAGCTTCCGATCCCACAAAGAACCATGGCCCCTAGCATTCCTCCGATGGAGCCCTCCCAGGTCTTGTGGGGAGAGATCCGGGTCAAGGGGGTCCGTCCGATCCATGAGCCCACCAGGTAGGCAAAGGAATCCGTTCCCCAGGCAATGAGGAAGATGAAGAAGAGATAGGTCTGCCGGTCATTGGGGAAAAAGTAGACAAAGCAAAAGAGAAAGCTGATGTAGATGGTGGAAAAGAGGACTTCCATGATGTCCTTTAGACCCTTTTGTGTCCGGAAAATGGACAGGATAAAAAGGAGGACGATGGCCAGGGCCCAGGCCGCCATGTAGAGATAGAGGTTGTTCAGGAAGGCGGTAAAGTTGGCAAAGAGGTTCAGGACCTGTCCCCAAATCCGGAAGGGAGAAGATCGTTTGGGGTCCAGGGCATGGAAGACCTCCTCCAAACAGATGAAGGTGATAATTTCCATCCCGATAAAGAGGACCAGCCGATTAGCGGAAAAGATCATCAGCAAAATAAAAAGAAGAATGCCGGCTCCTACAGCCAGGCGAGAAAGAAAGTTTTTCATGATGTCAGCCCTCCAAACCGGCGGTTCCGTTGGGAAAAGGAAAAGCACGCCTGAACCAGATCCTCCTTTGAAAAGTCCGGCCAATAGCAATCCAAAAAGGCAAATTCCGCATAGGCTGCCTGCCAAATCATAAAATTGGACAAACGAATTTCCCCCCCTGTCCGTATGATCAAGTCCAGGGGAGGAAAATCCCGGGTATCCAAGAAGGCATCTAAATCCTCTGCCGTCAGGTCTTGGGGACTCATGCCCGCTTGACCGGCCCGACGAAAGGCCCGGATGATCTCATCCCTGCCCCCGTAGTTCAAACCGATGTTGATGACCAGGCCTTGGTTGTTCTTGGATTTTTCAATCGCGTATTCCACAGCCTTGCGGGTGGGCAAAGGAAGGCGGGTCATGTCACCCATAACCGTTATTTTAGCCCCTTCGTCCATGAGCTCTTTAAAATGGATTCTGACCACTTCAATCAATAGGCTCATCAGGGCGGCAACTTCTTCATTTGACCGCTTCCAGTTTTCCGTAGAGAAAGCATAAAGGCTTAGGACTTCTATGCCCAGCTCATCCGCCCACCGGCAAGCCTCGATGACCTTTCCTGCGCCAGCCTTGTGGCCCTCCGTCCGAACTAAGCCCCTTTTCTGGGCCCAGCGACCATTTCCATCCAAAATAATGCCGACATGACGGGGACCATGGTCAAGGATTTCTTCAATTTTCTCCCGGTTTTCCATTGTCTCCATCATCCAACCTTACTCAAACTTCCATTAATTCTTTTTCTTTATTCTTGGTGACCTCTTCCATCTTTTCGATGTAGCGATCGGTCAGCTTTTGGAGGTCATCTTCCGCACGGTAGCGGTCATCCTCGGCCATTTCCTTATTTTTCTCGGCCTTTTTGATCTCTTCCATTCCTTCACGGCGGATATTTCGGATGGCGACCTTCCCCTCCTCCATCCGCTTATTGACCTCTTTGACCAGGTCCTTCCGACGCTCTTCCGTTAATTGGGGGAAGGGAAGCCGAATGATGGTTCCGTCATTGGAGGGGGTAATACCCAGGTCAGAGCTGAGGATGGCTTGCTCGATGGGTTTCAGGTTGGCCTTATCCCAGGGGGTGATGGTGATTAAGCGGGCTTCCGGCACGTTGATGGTGGCCGCCTGCTTAATCGGTGTCTCCACGCCATAATAGGAAAAGCTGATGGCATCCAGGAGGTTGGGGTTGGCCCTACCGGCTCGGATGTACTTAAAATCGTATTCCATGGATTCCAGGGACTTTTTCATCTGACTTTCGAGTTCACTTTTCTTATACATACTGATTCCTTTCTCCTTGGGAAGTCGATATGCTGAAGGCCAGCATTATATTAGTTATTCTCGCTGGTGATGGTTGTTCCCAGGTCTTGACCCCGGGCGACCTTCACCATGTTCTCCGGTTGGTCAATGCCGAAGACCAGAATGGGGAGGTCATTGTCCATGGCCAGAGAAGTTGCCGTGGAGTCCATGACCGTAAGACCCATGGTCAAGACATCACGATAGGTTAGGTGGTCAAATTTTCTAGCATCCTTAAATTTGTTGGGATCCTTATCATAGACCCCATCGGTTCCCTTTTTCCCGACCAGGATACAGTCGGCATCAATCTCCAAAGCCCTGAGGGCTGCCGTCGTATCGGTTGAGAAATAGGGCAGGCCGGTTCCGGCGCCGAAGATGACAATCCTACCTTTTTCGATGTGACGGATGGCCCGGCGGCGGATGTAGGGTTCAGCCACTTCCTGCATTTGAATGGCGGTTTGAACCCGGGTCTCCACCCCTAAATTTTCTAAAGAAGCTTGGAGTCGGAGGGCGTTGATGACCGTCCCCAACATCCCCATATGGTCGGAGCTGGCCCGCTCAATAGAGGTTGATGACCGTCCCCGCCAAAAGTTCCCGCCACCGACAACGATGGCCATTTCAATCCCTAAATCATGAACTTCTTGGATGGATCGGGCGATCTCTTCAATCGTTTCATCATCCAGGCCAACCCGGTTGGGTCCGGCCATGGCCTCACCCGATAGTTTTAAGACAATGCGTCGATAGGAAAACATAATCCCCCCTCCCTATTTGATCTTTTTAATTTTACCATAAAAAAGAGGAAGGGTCTCAGACCCTTCCTCTCATATTTCATCAATGAGTAAATCTTAGCCGTTAATCTGCTTGGCCACTTCCTCAGCAAAGTTCTCTTCTCTCTTTTCCAGACCCTCGCCCACCTCATAGCGGACAAAGCGACGGATGACGATGTTTTCACCGATCTTGGAAATGAGCTCCTTGCGGATGGTATCGACGGACTTATCGGAATCCAGGATGAACTTCTGGTCCAGGAGGCAGATTTCCTCAAAGTACTTGGCCATCCGGCCTTCCACCTTCTTTTCGGCGACGAAGCGACGGCGGTCTTCCGGGATGTTCTGCCCTTCATTCATAGCCTGCTGGGTCAGGATCTCCTTCTCATGGTTGATCTCCTCTTCAGGGACGTCAGCCTGAGAAACGTACTTGGGGTTCATCGAAGCAATGTGCAAGCAGAGCTGGTGGACAAACTGAATGAATTCTTCGTTGCGGGCGGCAAAGTCGGTCTCTGTGTTGACCTCTACCATAACGCCGATCCGGCCGTTATGAACATAGGTGTCGATCAGGCCTTCTGCCGCAATCCGGTCACTCTTCTTGGCCGATTTGGCAATGCCCTTTTCACGAAGGATATCGGAGGCCTTGTTGACGTCTCCGTCCGCTTCCACTAAAGCTTTCTTACAATCCATCATACCGGCACCGGTCATCTCGCGGAGTTCTTTTACCAATCCAGCAGTAATTTTCATATTTGCTCCCTTTCTCTACAGATAGCGATCGTTAAACAACAGCGAAAAAATGCTGTCTAGCTTATTCTTCTTCAGCGTGATCCAATTCCTGTCCAACCTCAACGTCTTCTTCGGTCAGGTCCTGGCTCACTTCTTCGGGGGCCTCATCTTCTGTGGCTTCTTCTTCAACCTCAACCTGGCTATCATCCTCTTCAGCAGGGGCTTCTTCGTCATCCATTTGAACGCCCTGTTTTCCTTCCAGGACAGCGTCAGCCATGGTCTGGGTAATCAGCTTGACTGAACGGATGGCATCATCGTTTCCGGGGATGGGGTAATCCACTTCATCAGGATCCGCATTGGTGTCCAGGATGGCGACAACGGGGATGCCCAGTTTCTTGGCTTCGTTGATGGCAATATGCTCTTTCTTAGGGTCGACGATGTAGATCAGGTCGGGCAGGCCACCCATATCTTTAATACCACCCAGGAAGCGGTCCAGACGCTCATATTCATGCTCGAGCTGGGCAACTTCCTTCTTTGGCAGAAGGTCAAAGGTTCCGTCTTCAGACATTTTTGCAATCTCTTCCAAACGGTCGATGGACTTGCGGATGGTTTGGTAGTTGGTCAGCATGCCGCCCAACCAACGCTGGTTGACATAGTACATGTTGCAACGCTTGGCCTGGAGTTCGATGGAGTCCTGGGCCTGCTTTTTGGTCCCGACAAAGAGGATCTTTCCGCCATCTTCAGCGGCCTGACGGACTGCCTCATAGGCATCGTCAATCATCCGGATGGTCTTCTGCAGGTCGATGATGTGGATCCCGTTTCTTTCGGTGAAGATATAGGGAGACATCTTGGGGTTCCAACGACGGGTTTGGTGGCCGAAATGGACACCGGCTTCCAGCAAGGCTTTCATGGATACTACGGACATAAAAAATTTCCTCCTGTTGTGTTAAACTTCCAGCCCTCTCAAATCCGCACCAATCACCGAAATAAGCCCGGTGACACACGGCTATGGATATTCGAGAACTGTGTGACATACCCGATTATTATAGCGTAAAAAGATCAATCCGACAAGCGGAAAGGGGCATTTTTCAAGTCTCCACCCCTCTTATTATGATTTTTTCTTATCTGTCTGTGCTTCCCTTTG
>JAQYCE010000058.1 GCA_029003555.1 Bacillota bacterium
TCCCGGGAGGTGGAAGCTTCCTCCGTCTTTATTTGCAAGGGGGCCCACTTTAATCCCTCCTATCTGGATTCCGCCATCCAAAAGGGGGCCATTGCCTATGTCTCCGAGAAGGACTATGGGGTCTCCATTCCCTTATTTAAGGTGGAAAATCTCCGAGAGGTCCTGGCCCCTCTGGCCGCCCTCTATTATGGCTATCCCGACCGGGACCTGGAAATTTTTGCGATAACAGGAACCAAGGGGAAGACCACCACCGTCACCTACCTCCACCGGATCCTCCAAACCTATGGGGAGGAGAACGGGGAGGGGCCCTGTGGCCTCCTGGCCTCCACCACCACCTATGATGGGAGAGAGGCCCGGGTCTCCCACCTGACCACCCCGGAACCTTTGGAGCTCTATGGAACCCTGGCCGCCTGTCGGGACCATGGTTGCCGGAGGGTGGTCATGGAGGTTTCTTCACAAGCCCTGAAATACCAAAGGACCAAGGGCCTCCACTTCAGCCACGCCGGCTTCTTAAACATTTCAGAGGACCATATCTCTCCTATTGAGCACAAGGATTTTGCCGACTATTTCGGATCCAAATTGAAAATCTTTGACGGGGCGGACCATGCCTATGTCAACCTGGCCACGGACCATTTAAATGAGGTCATGAAAAGGGCAGGGACATGTCCGCACCTGACCACCCTATCCATGGGAGAGAGGGGAGACTTCCGGGGGCGGCTGGTCGAGGACCTGAACGACGGCTTTGTCATGGAAGTGACTGAAGGGGAGGAGAAAAACCGGGTCCAGGTCCCCACACTGGGCCACTATAACGCCGAGAATGCCCTCATGGCCCTGGCCATGGCCCACCGGGCGGGAGTCCCCTATGAGGTCATTCAAAAGGGCTTGGCTTCGGCCCACGTCCAAGGGCGAACCGAGCGCTTCGAGACCTCTGACCGGGCGGTTTGCCTAATAGTGGATTATGCCCATAACAAGCTGTCTTATGAGGTTCTTTTCCGGGAGATGGAGAGGATCTACCCGGACCACTATAAGGTGTCCGTCTTCGGTTCTCCCGGCGGTAAGGCCATCAACCGGAGGGAGGACCTGGGCCTCCTGGTGGGTCAGGCCATGGACTATGCCTATGTGACCCTGGAGGATCCCTATGATGAGGACCCCATGAAAATCGCCAAAGAGATTGCCCACTACCTGGACAAGGTAGGGGGAACCTATGAAATTGACTTGGACCGGGAGGGGGCGATAAAGGAAGCCTTTCGGGCCGGTCGGGACCGCTATGAAAGAGAGGGGAGAAAGACCCTCATCCTCATCCTGGGCAAGGGGGATGAGGACAGCCAATCGGTGGGGCGGGGATCCCAGCCCATGGTCCCCGATACGGAAGTGGCCAAGGCCTGCGTCCAAGCGGATGATGAAAAAAGATTAGGATCATAAAAAAAGCCCCGGGATTCCGGGGCTAGTGGGAAGAGGGGAGGAAGAAGGACTGTTTGTAGTCCATCTTTGGGGGAAGGCCAAGGAGGTATTCCTGGAGGGCCTGGGCCCTGAGGTTGACCGCCATAAGGTCCTTTTCCGGGCCATTCAAATTGGAAGCCGGCAGCTTTTGGATGACCGGGCAAGAGGGGGACCGGAGGAGGATCCTCCCCTTTTCATTGAAGGCCAGGGGACGGAGGAAAGTGATGGGAGGGATTTTCCCTTTTTCCAGGCCAAGGAGGGTAGTCACCAGCATCCGCCGGTAGCGGGAGGCCGACTGCCTTTTATTGGCAGCTTTCCTGATCGCTTCGTCTACGCCCTTGGCCTCCCCCAGACAAGCTTTTAAGCGAAAGTCCATCCCGCTTTCAAAGAGAGGGGAGGAGGCATAGTCCAGGGGGTCCAGGATCTCCCGAAGGTCCAGATAGGATTCCAGAGGGTCCAGGGATTCCGTGAAGGCGTCCTGGGTGATTTCCTGACCGCCGGGCAAATCCTTTTTATCCAGAAGGCCTTGAACCAGGGCCTGGCGGATAGCGGAGGCGGAGGGGTAGTCTCCGACCATTTCCTTTTGGTGGTAGCCCATCCCTCGGCGGACGATGGCTTGGAAGCGGATGGGGAGGGCGAGTTCTTTGGCCCCGGCCATATATTCCATGGCCAAGATGGTATTCGGCCCCAGGTCCAGGCCCAGGCTCCGGCTGACGGCCATTCGGTAGGAGAGGCCCTGACGGAGGTATTCCCGAATGATTTCCTGGACCTCGTCCTCTTCCAGGCGGGCCAGTGCCTCATGAAAAGAAGGGCTAAAAAAGTCCTCTTCCACCCCAAAGACCAGACTCTCGAAGCCGGGGAGGAGGGAGAGGGTCCGGAGGCCGCCATAAGCAAAGGTCCGGGCAGATTGGAGGACGTAGGCGGCAGGGATTTCCAGGACCAAATCAAAGCCTTCCAGGACGGCAATTCGGGCCCGGGTCCACTTATCCAAAATGGCCGGGCTCCCCCGTTGGACAAAGGGGCCGGACATGGCGGCGACCAGGCAGGTTGACTCAGGATCTTCTCCCTCCATGGCCCGGTCCATGAGATAGCGGTGGCCTTGGTGGAGGGGGTTGAGTTCACAAATGATGCCTTTGACTTTCATAGGAGGTCCTTTCAGGGGATTTTATTCTTCCCGGGAGGGGATAGGGCAAGAAAATTTCTTCATAAGCTATTCTATCAGTCGGAAGAGCCCTTGACAAAGCTCGGCTTCAAGTCTATAATTTCTATGTTATTCATAACGAGACTATTTTCAAGGAGGTGTTTGACATGGCCGTTCCTAAGCGGAGAACATCTAAGACCAGAAGAGATAAAAGAAGAGCTTCATCCTATCGCTTAAAGACGTATGCGACCCAAACTTGCCCTAACTGTGGTGAGCCGAAACTACCCCATCGGGTATGCAGCGAATGCGGTTACTATGATGGCAAAGAAGTCGTCCAAGTTAACGATTAGTTTGACCGACTAGAGTGTAGTGCCCCGATTAGGGTCTACACTCTTTTTTTGTAGCTTTTCAGCCAAAGCCGATTGGATATAAATTTTAATGTTTTAAAGATCAAGGAAGTAATGATGACGAAGATTGTAATTGATGGACTTGGCGCAGACCGGGGGCCCAAGATGGTAGCCCAGGGACTGGCCTTGGCCATGAAAAAAAATCCGAATTTTCAGGCCGTCTTGGTTGGTCCAAAGGATGACTTTACCCCCCTCCTTGAGGAATATGGGGACAGGATCGAATGGATCGGGAGTGACCAGGCCATCTCCAATGATGAATCTCCGGTTATGGCCATCCGAAGGAAAAAAGACGCCTCCATGGTCCTGGCCTTCCACCGGCTCAATGCTGAGGATGCCCAGGTCCTCCTTTCCGCAGGCTCCACCGGGGCTCTTTTGGCCGGGGCAACCTTCATCACCAAGCGTCTGGAGGGGGTCAAACGCTGCTGTCTGGCCGCCATTTTGCCCAATGTGACGGGCAGGGACATCATCCTTGCCGATGCGGGCGCTAACATGGATACGACTCCGGAGATGTTGGTTCAATTTGCTGTCCTGGCCTCCGCTTATGCCAAGTCCGGTCTGGGGATTGACCGGCCCCGGATTGCGACCCTGAGCGTGGGAGCGGAAGACCACAAGGGGGATGATCGGGTCCTGAAAACGGCCGAACTCCTCCGTAAGACCGACCTTCTTTACATAGGGAATGCGGAAGCCCGAGACCTCCTCCGCCTGGATGGGGAGGTCCTTATCTGCGACGGATTTGCCGGCAATGTTGCCGTCAAAACAGCAGAAGGGACGGCGACCACCCTCCTGGGCCTGGTTAAGGAGGTCATCATGGAGGGGGTCGGGACCAAGCTGGGGGGACTTCTTTTGAAAAAATCCCTGAAAGCCAAGCTCTCTCCCCTGGACTATACCCGCCACGGAGGAGCTCCCTTGCTGGGCGCTCGAAAGCCGGTATTCAAGGCCCACGGGAACGCCAGTCCGGAGACCTTCGCCCTGGCTATCCAGGAGGCCCTGGATTATGCGGAAGCCCATGTAGAAGGAGAGCTAGAGAAGGATTTGGCGACGATCATGGCTCAAATCCAGGAGCCTGGTGAAAGCGGGACCCATGAATAAGAGGGGAAGGGAAAGGGATTTGGCCTTGGATGACTTCCAGGACCGTCTGGGTTACCATTTCCGCCAAAGAGCCTTCCTGGACCGGGCCCTGGTCCACACCTCCTTTGTCAATGAGTGCCAGCAGGAAGGGGTGGAATCCAATGAGCGCCTGGAATTTTTAGGGGATGCGGTTTTGGAACTCCTGGTTTCCGACCTCCTCTTCCGGGCCTTTCCGGATGAGCCTGAGGGGGTCCTCACCAAGAAAAGGATCCAGATGGTCTGTGAGCCCTCCTTTGCCTTCCTGGGACGGGCCTGGGGTCTGCCCGACCTCTTGGTCCTGGGCAATGGAGAGGAGCAACAGGGGGGGAGGAAGAAGGACTCCATCGTCTCGGATGCCTTTGAAGCCCTTTGCGGGGCCATCTACCTGGACGGGGGTTATGATTTCCTTTACACGACCCTAAAAGCCTACCTTCCCAAACTGGAAGGCTTGGAAGAAAAAGACCATTCCCTCTTCTTAAACTACAAGTCGGCTTTCCAGGAAAGGGTCCAAAAAGCGGGAAAGACCTTTGAATACAAGCTGGTTGGAGAAGAAGGACCTCCCCATGATAAAATCTTCCGGGTCCAGGTCTTCGTGGAGGGGCGAAAGCTGGCTCAGGGGGAAGGAAAATCGAAAAAAGCAGCCGAGCAGGATGCGGCCAAGGCTGCTTTGGAAAAGATGAAAAGAAAAGGTTGTGACAGCATTGCCTAGACTGAAATATCTGGAAATGTACGGGTTTAAGTCCTTTGCGGAAAAGACCCGCCTTTCCTTTGACAAGGACTTCGTGGCCATTGTTGGTCCTAATGGGTCAGGAAAATCAAATATTTCAGATGCCGTTCGCTGGGTCTTGGGGGAGCTTTCCGCCAAGTCCATCCGTGGAGAGAAAATGGAGGACGTCATCTTCGCCGGGAGTCGCTGGCACAAGCCCATGAATATGGCCCAGGTGACCCTGGCCTTTGATAACTCAGATGGAGGGATCGACCTCCCCTATGAGGAAGTGACGGTTTCCCGGAAGGTTTACCGGTCCGGGGAAAGCCAATACCTGATCAACCGGAACCAGGTTCGGCGGAAGGACGTCCGCAACCTCTTTTTTGATACGGGGATTGGGAAGGAGGGCTATTCCCTCATCGGCCAGGGAAGGATTGAAGACCTCCTGTCCAACCAGTCCGACGACCGGCGGGCCATTTTCGATGAGGCGGCCGGGATTGCCAAGTTCAAGTATAAGAAAAAGGAGGCTCTGGACCGGCTGGAAAAGACGGAAGACCACCTGGCTTCCCTCAGGATGGACCTTCGGGGAAAAGACCAGGAGGCCCGGATTCTCAAGATTCAGGCGGACAATGCCCGCAAGGGGGTTGCCCTGACCAGGGAGCTCAACCAGCATGAGCTTTCCCTGGTGAAGAGCCAGCTGGACCGGGCAGACCGGACGGAAGAAGAAATCCTGGCTGATCGGGAGAGAGTGAAGACGGAACTCCTGGAGGTGGAAGGTGAACTGGATAAGGCCCTGGCCCTCTTGGCCCCCTTCCAGTCCTCCATTGACCGGGGACGGGAAGAAATGGGAAAATTGGAAGGCCGGTCCAGGGTCCTGGAAAACAAGGCCCTTGCCCTCCGCCAGGAAGTCTCCGTCCGCCAAGAACAGGTAAAATTCTTCATGGGTGACTTGGAACGGCTCACCCAGGCTTTGGAAAACCGCCAAGCCCGGGTGGAGGGCCTGGAGGAGGACCGGTCCCAAGCTGACCGATCCATCCTTCGCCTGACCCAGGAAGTGGAGGACTTGAAGGCCCGGGTGGCCGTCCTTTCTCCGGAAGAGGGGGATGAGGAAGGGAAGGATGGGGCTGAGGAGGCCCGAATCCGCCTGGAAAAAATCCGGGACCGCCTGTCCTTCCTCGAATATGAGAAGGAAAGGGCCCAGGCCCAGGATCGGAAGCTCCAAGTCGACCAGGAAGCCAAGCGGCAAGCGGCTAAGGAAGAAGAAGACCGCTTGAAGGGACTGGTCAGCAAAAAAGAAGATATTGATCGGACTCAAAAGGATCTGTCCGATGAACTCAAGCGGACGGGGGAGGACCTTGCCCGGACCCTCGAGGACCTCCAGGCGGGGGAAGAGAAGATGGACCAGGACCGGGATAGCCACCGGGCCCTCCTGGAAGATCTGGCAGCCAAGCGGTCCCGCTTCCAGGTCCTCCAATCCCTTATTGACAACTTTGAAGGTTACCACAGGTCGGTCCAGGACCTCCTCCGCCTGGCCGAAAGGGACCCGGAAGTGGGCCGGCGGATCATCGGTCCCTTGGCCGATTTGATTGAAGTCAAGCCCTCTTATGAAAGGGCCATCGACGTGGCCTTAGGCCCTGCCCTTCAAAACATCGTGGTGGAGACCCAGGAAGACGGGAAATTCCTGATCAATGTCCTCAAGAAAAAGGGGATAGGCCGGATCACCTTTCTCCCCAAGGACCGGATCCAGGGGACTCGCCCTCCTAAGATCCGGGAAAGGGAAGTGGCCTGCATGGGGATGGATGCCGTTCTCTTTCCTGAGGACCTCCGCCCCATTATGGAACATTTCCTGGCCAAAACGGTCTTCACCAAGGATCTGGATGATGCGGTCGTCCTATCTAAAAAAAAGCTCCCCGGGATCCGGATCGTATCCCTCCAAGGGGATGTCATCCATTCCTGGGGATCTATGGTGGGTGGAAAGACCTACCAGCGCAATGAGGGATCCTTGATCAACCGGGAGATACAGGTCAAGAAGCTCAAGGAGGAGATGGGTTCTCTCCAGAAGGCCATTCATCAGAAGGAGGACCTTTTACGCAGGGCGGAGGAAGACCGGGCCCTCCTGTTGGAAAAGAGGGAGGATCTTGACCGGGTCCTGGCCCAAATTCGGGAGAGAAGGGAGGAACTTCTGGAAGAAGGGGCCCGACTTTCCACCGAGATCGGCCTATGCCGGGATACCTATGACCGCCTCCAGACCTTCCTCCAGCAAAAATCCACCTTCTCCTTGGAAGATTATGAAGAAGAAAGGGAAAGGTTGGTCGTCGACAGGGATAAGGCCCAGGAAGCCTTGGACCTGGCTCTGGAAAAGGCACGGGCCTCCATGGCCCTAGCCCACGAGAGAGAAAAAGAAAGAGCCCTCTTATCCGACCGACTCAGCTTCAAGGAAAGGGACCTGGTTTTAGAGAAGAACCGGCTGGCGGATATCCAGGAGCGTTTGGAAGTCAGCCTCCAGGAGGATACGGCCGACCAGGAAGAGAAGTCCAGCCTCCTTGCCCGAAAGGCGGACAATGAGGCTTTCTTAAAGGAGGCCGAGGAAAAAGAGAAAAAATGGGCCGAGGAGGCCGATCGACTCGTCCTTGACCGCCAGGCCCTTGAAGGAGAGAGGGCCGAACTGGAAGAGAAGATTGCTGACCAGGTCAAGCGGAAGGAGACCGGTCTGGCCCGGAAAAGTGAGCTGGAGAAAGAAGACTACCAGCTGGGCCTCCGCCTGGACCAGGTCAGGAACCGGAAGGCGGAGATCCGGGAAGACTATCGGGCAAGTTATGACCTATCCTTGGAAGCTGTCGAGGAACGTCTGAATAAGCTGATTCCGGTGGAAACCACCCGGACCAAGGTCAATGACATTAAAAAGGAGCTGTCCAAGATTGGATTCTTCAACTATGAATCGATTGAGGCCTATGAGGAGTTAGCCAAGGAAGTGGACTTCCTCCACCAGCAGGTGAAAGACCTGAAAGAGTCCGAAGAAGATATCCGGGAGATGGTCAGCGACTTGGACCGGGTCATGAAGGAACGCTTCCAGACGGCCTTTGAGGAGATCAACCGGGAGTATAACCGGATCTTCCAAGTTCTCTTTAACGGAGGCCAGGCCAAGCTTACACTGGATTCAGAGGATACCCTCCAGGCCGGGATTGACATCCAGGCCCAACCCCCGGGCAAGAAGCTTCAATCTTTGGCCCTCCTGAGCGGAGGAGAGCGGTCCATGACGGCCCTGGCCCTCATGTTTGCCATCTTCTCCATCCATCCTGCCCCTTTCTGCTTCCTGGACGAAATTGATGCCTCCTTGGATGAGGCCAACATTGGCCGCTATGTCCGCTTCATCAAGACTTTGACGGAAGGGACCCAGTTCATCATCATCACCCACCGGAAGACCACCATGGAGCCGGCGGATATGCTCTACGGGATCACCATGGATAAGGGAATTACCCGGGTGGTGTCCTTGCGCTTTGACCAGATCGAAGAAGAGATTAGTGGAGAAGGAGCCTAAAAATGGGATTTTTTGACAAACTGAAGGAAGGCCTGTCCAAAACAAGGGACAGCTTTGCCGGGGCTGTGGACAATATCGTCAACGGCCGGGCCACGATCGACGACGAGATGTTCGATGACCTGGAAGAAACCCTGGTCATGGCGGATATCGGTTTTGATTCCTCCATGGCCATCATTGATGACCTAAGGGATCGGGTGGCCAAAGAAAGGATCCGGGAGACGGATGGGGTCATCCAGGCCCTCAAGGAGATCATGGCTCAGAGGCTTTTGACCGACTCTGCCGTGACCGACATTGTACGGAGGGAGGGACCCACCGTTCTTCTGGTCATCGGGGTGAACGGAGTGGGGAAGACCACCACTATCGCCAAGATTGCCAATTACCTGAAAGGTCAAGGGAAGTCCGTCCTCCTCTGCGCCGGAGACACCTTCCGGGCTGCCGCCATCGACCAGATTCAAATGTGGGCCGACCGGGTCGGGGTCCCCTTAGTAAAAAAGGAAGAAGGTTCCGATCCCGCTTCGGTCGTTTTTGACGGGATCCAGGAGGCCAAGAACCGGTCCAGCGATGTCCTAATCATTGATACGGCCGGTCGCCTTCACAACAAGAAGAACCTCATGAAGGAA
>JAQYCE010000059.1 GCA_029003555.1 Bacillota bacterium
CAGACTTTTTCTTTGATGGCCAGGCCTCCGGTTGCCTTGAGAACCACATTCTTGCCGGAAAGAGGGAGGCCCGCCTTCTGTTCCAGTATGGCAACCAGGGTGTTGAGCTGGTCTCGCTTAATCGTATCCCCGATCCGGGAGGGATAGGCCTCATAGGCCGTGGAAACCAGGGCCTCAATCTCGATGGGAATCATCCGGGAGCCCTCCCTTTGGAGGGAAATAGCCGCACCGGCCACCGGTTCCTCCCTCTTGGTCAAGAAGAGGGCATAGGGGTCCATGACCTCCTCCATCCCCTTTTCTCCCATTTGAAAGAGGCCCACCTCCCCGGTGTAGCCGAAGCGGTTTTTGGAGGCCCGAAGCATGCGGAGGCGGTCATCGTAACCATCCTCCAGAAAGAGGACGGTGTCGACCAGGTGCTCCAGGGTCCGGAGGCCGGCCATCTCCCCCGACTTGGTCATATGGCCCACAATGAATGAGGCCATAGGCTGGGGGGAAGATTTGGATAGGCTGACCACCGCATCGGCAACAGCCAGGGTCTGGGTGGGCGTTCCCGGCCGCTGGGGAAACTCCCTCTTCTCAAAGGTCTGGACGGAGTCCAGGACCAGGAGCTGGGGCTTGATCCTCCGGACCTCCTCTTCCACCCGGTCCATGGAGTTCGTGGCTAAGAGATAGACCTTATCCGGGAGCCGGTCAAAGATACGGTCGGCCCGACCCTTAATCTGGGAAGGAGATTCCTCCCCTGAAACGTAGAGGGTGGTCAACCCCCGCCTGGCCAACTTTTCCGATAGTTGGAGAAGGAGGGTGGACTTTCCGGCCCCCGGGCGGGCCGTCACCATGGTTACTGAATCCTTAACGAGGCCACCGCCCAGGACCCGGTCGACTTCCTGAAAGCCGGTATCTAAGCGGGCGGATGTAGCGGAGGGGACCTGGGATAGGGCCAGGGCCGGCATAGCCCTCCCTACCCTGTCCGACTTGGTCCCCTTAGGACCGGAGGTCGTGTCAACCACCTGCTCTTCCATAGTCCCCCATTCCCCGCAGGCAGGGCAGCGACCGGTCCAGCCGGTCTCCACCCGGCCACAGGAGGAGCAGACAAACCTCTTCCGCTTAGCCACGGCTTTCCTCCAGGGCCAATGGGCGGGCAGGATCCTCCTTGCCCTTCTTCCGACCGGCCTTCTTCCTTCCGGGAATAATCTCAATCTTTCCTTGGCGGATGCAAAGCTCATAGCTCTCCCCCTCCTCCATTTCCTGGGCCAGGATCTTCTCCGCCAGGAGGTCTTCCACCTGGGTCCGGATATGGCGTTCCAGGGGACGGGCGCCGAATTCAACCTGGTAGGATTCTTTGACCAGCTTTTGAGCGATGGCCTCGGTAAAGGTCATGGAATAACCCAGGTCGGCCACCCGGTCCATGAGGTCCTCCAGGAGGAGGCGGGCAATCTGAAGGACGGAATTTTCGCTCAGGCGGTGGAAAACCACGATGTCGTCCAGGCGGTTGAGGAATTCCAGGCGGAAGTTCTGTTTGAGCTCGTCATGGACGATGGTCTTCATCCGGTCATAGTCATTTTCAGCCACCTCCTCCTCGGGGACAAAACCCAGGGTATTGGTCTTGGCCAGGCGGTCAGCCCCGATATTGGAGGTCAGGATGATGACGGTATTGCGGAAGTCCACGGTCCGTCCCTGAGAATCCGTCACCCGGCCGTCATCCAGGATCTGAAGCATGACATTGAAGACATCGGGGTGGGCTTTTTCAATCTCGTCAAAAAGAACCACCGAATAAGGCCGGGTCCTGACTGCTTCAGTCAGCTGTCCCCCTTCCTCATAGCCCACATAGCCCGGGGCGGACCCCAGGAGGCGGGAAACGGAGTATTTTTCCATGTATTCCGACATATCGAAGCGGATCATGGACTCTTCCGTTCCAAAGAGGGATTGGGCAATTTGCTTGGCCAGGTAGGTCTTGCCCACGCCCGTAGGCCCAACAAAGATAAAGGAACCGATGGGCCGGTCCGAAGCCTTAAGGCCTACCCGGGCCCGCTTGAGGGCTGAGGTGACCGTGTCCACAGCATAGTCCTGGCCGATGACCTTAGCTTTGAGTTTATCCGCCAGGCTCAGGTAGCGGTCGGACTCGGACTCGGTCAGCTTGGTGACCGGAACCTTGGCCCACTGAGAAACAATGGAGGCAATCTGGTTAGCCTCAATTACGGGCCAGTCGGACCGGTCCTGGTGGCCCTCCTCCTGGTCCCTTACCGCCTCTTCTTCCAGCTGGGCGATTTGGTCTCGGAGGGCCGCCGCCCGCTCAAAATCCTGGGTCAGGGCCGCCTTGGTTTTTTCCTCCTCCAGCCGGGCCCTCTTCTCCTCCCTTTCCAAGACTTCCTCAGGGAGGACATAGGAGTCCACATGGACCCGGGCCATAGCCTCATCCATCACGTCGATGGCCTTGTCGGGGAGGAAGCGGTCACTCAGATAACGGTCAGTCAGGTCGACGGCCGCTTCAATGGCCTCATCCGACATCCGGACCTGGTGGAAGGTCTCATACTTGTCCCGGATCCCGCGAAGGATGTCCTTGGCCTGGCTCTTGGAGGGCTCCTCCACCGTGACCGGCTGGAAGCGGCGTTCCAGGGCCGAATCCTTCTCAATCCGCTTCCGGTATTCGTCAATCGTTGTTGCCCCGATCATCCGGAGCTTCCCCTTCTGGAGGGCCGGCTTGAGGATGTTGGAGGCGTCCAGGGATCCTTCCGAGGATCCTGCCCCGATGATGGTGTGGAGCTCATCAATAAAGAGGATGACCTCCTCCCGGTCCATGACCTCATCAATCGTGTCGGAGAGACGCTGTTCAAAATCTCCCCGGTACTTGGTTCCGGCCACCATGGAGGCCATGTCAATGGAATAGATGACCTTATCGGCCATGACGTCCGGGACCTCCCCGTGAACAATCCGCTGGGCAAGGCCCTCGGCGATGGCCGTTTTCCCCACGCCGGGTTCCCCGATCAGGACGGGGTTGTTTTTGGTCCGTCGGGAGAGGATCTGGACCACCCGGTTAATCTCTCTTTCCCTGCCTACGACGGGGTCGATTCCCTCTTCCTCAGCCTGGGCATTGAGGTTCTTCCCGTACTTGGCCAGGTTGGACTCCTCCCCCTCCTCTTCCTTCTGGCGGAGAGCCTCCATCAGATATTGGTAAACCGCCCGCTTGTCCACATCCGCAATGGTCATCATGACGGAGGCCATGGAGGAGCGGTCGTTTAGAATGGCAAAAAGGACATAGTCGGCAAAGACCTCGCTGTCTCCGTTCTGTCGGGCGATGGCCGATGCCTGGGCCAAAAGCTGGCGGGAGGCGGTGGTCGCATTGGTCGCCGGCCGACCGGAAGTCCCGGCCTCCGTGTTGGAGGCGACAATCTTCCGGAGGGTGTTGTAGTTGGCCCCCGCCCGGGTCAGGGCCTCGGTCTCCGGCCCCCCCGTCTTCATCATGGCCAAAAGAATGTGTTCGGTGTCAATGGCCACCTTGCGGAAAGAGGTGGACTCCGCCGCCGCGTATTGCATGAGCCGTTGAACCGGGGTTCGATTAAGCGCCATGGAAATCCTTCCTTTCCTCATTTAACTGGACGATGGCATCCCCTATCCGGTTGATTTCATCCCGGTAGAGGGCACAGTCCTCATAATTCTCATCAGCCAGAGCCGCCTCCAACTTCCGCATATAATCCTTCCTCTGGCGGTGGAGGGCCTTTCTCTGCATATCATAAGCTTTATCTCGAGGAGAGGGATCCTCCCTCTTCTTGTCCTCCTTCACCGGTTCCTGGCGGAGTAGGGAGCGGAGTTGTTGAACCATCTCCTGGTTTCCCCATTCCACGGGCATCTGCTGGAGGAAGTCCTCAATCTTCTCCTCATAGCAGGATGCACAAAGGTGGAGGGTTTTCATTTCTCCGTTCATATTGACGGCAATTTCAATGGTGGCCTCGTTGGGGCAAAAATCGCACTGCATGGAGAGCCTCCTTTCATTTCACATAGGCCAGGAGCATGTTCTTTAGGATCCTGGCCCGGGTCGTCTTTCGTTCATCGTTCTCCAGACCTCTAAGGGCCCGATCATCGGTGGCAAGCCGCATAATCCACATGGCTTCCCGGCTGATAATGCCCTGGTCCTCCAGGGCGGTTAAAATGTGCTTGCACTTGTCTGTGGTCAATTGGTCCAAACCGGGATCCTCCAGGATCCGCTGAACCAGGCTGTGGGGCTCCCGGCTCAAACGGACAATCCGGATATAGCCGGCCCCACCCCGCCGGGACTCAATATAATACCCATTATAGGGGGTAAATCTTGTCATTAATACGTAGTTGATCTGGGATGGAGCACAATCGAACTTCTGAGCCAGCTCATTGCGCCCGATCTCCAAGGAACCGTCGCTGCAATCCTCTAATAAGGAAAGGAGGAACTGTTCAATATCGTTGGTCAGTCCAGCCATTCGTTTTATCCTCCTCCATCAATGTACACGAAATCGTCCGAACCATCATCCCTCTCCTTCAGAAAGGAATTCCAAAGGATCCCATTTGATCAAAGAGACTCATGGTCCAAAACAGGGCCGGCGAGTTCTTTGACCAACTTTGACCTTTGAGAGGGAAGAAAAAGTTCCACTTCCGGAACCACTTCTATTATACCCTAAAAGAAGGGAAGGAGGAAACCGCCTAATTTTTATGATTTTTTCCTTCTTTTTTACAAAAAAGTGCCCTTCTCCCCTTTAATTAAAGGTTTTCTGTTGTATAATAACTCTGAAAGCATAGTGTTTTACTATGAATTGTCTCTAACCCAAGAAGAATAATGGGTAGGGTCGGTATTCCGGGGGTCGTCATGGCCCTGGGGATCTTTGGAAAACGTTATGTTAAAGGGTAGGCTGTAACTCGCACATCGCCTGTCTGTGGGCGACGCTAGCGAACAAAAGGAGGAATTTATGGCTTTAACCACAAGGGAACATGAAGCGCTGCGGAAAGTTGTCCGCGACTTCGCTGAGAAAGAACTCAAACCGAATGCCTTTGCTTGGGACCAGGACGATATCTTCCCCGAAGACGTCGTAAAAAAGATGGGTGAAATGGGCCTCCTGGGCATCCCCTATGAGAAGGAATACGGTGGCCAGGGCTTGGATACCACTTCCTATGCCATCACCGTTGAGGAGCTCTCCCGTGTTGACGCCGGCGTAGGTGTTATCTGCTCGGCACACACTTCTTTAGGTTCCTGGCCAATTTGGGCCTTCGGTACCGAAGAACAGAAGAAAAAATATTTGGTCCCCCTGGCCAAGGGTGAACACATCGGCGCTTTCGGTCTGACCGAAGAGCATGCCGGATCGGACGCTTCCGGAACCGAAACCACCGCTGTTCTTGAAGGCGACCATTACATCTTGAATGGACATAAGATCTTCATTACCAACGGCCACCGGGCAGATACTTATGTCATCTTTGCTGTTACCTCCCCTGAAAAGGGCAACCACGGCATTTCCGCCTTTATCGTTGAAAAAGGCTGGGAGGGTTTCGAATTCCCCAACGATTACAACAAGCTGGGCATCCGGTCCTCCATCACTGCTGAACTTTCCTTTACCAACGTCAAAGTCCCCAAGGAAAACCTCCTGGGTAAAGAAGGCGAAGGCTTCAAGATCGCCATGGCTACCCTGGATGGTGGCCGGATCGGGATCGCCTCCCAGGCTTTGGGAATTGCCCAGGGTGCTTTTGAAGAAGCCCTGAACTACTCTCGTGAGCGTAAGCAGTTTGGCGCCCCCATCGCAGCCAACCAAGGTATCTCCTTCAAACTGGCCGATATGGAAACTGCCATCCATGCTTCCCGCGCCCTGATTTATGAGGCGGCCGAGCTCAAGACCAACCACGGCAAGTATACCAAGGAAGCCGCTATGGCCAAGCTCTTTGCCTCCGATACGGCTGAATGGGTCACCTCCGAAGCCCTCCAGATCCACGGCGGCAACGGCTTCATCAAAGGCCTGCCTGTTGAGCGGATGTACCGCGATGCCAAGATCACCCAGATCTATGAAGGAACCAACGAAGTCATGCGGATTGTTATCGCCAACCAGACGGTCGGCAGACTGGGCCGCAAGACCAAGAAGGTGGAAGCGGAAGAAGAACACCAGGGCGGAGCAACCGGCCCCCGGAAGAATATCATGATTGAAGGCAGCCCTGAGGACCAGGTCAATGAGCTGGTGAAACACCTCAAGGAAGACGGCTACGCCTTCGATACGACGGTTGACCCCATGTCCGATGTCGGCGAAGTTGAGCGTTTGGTCTCTGTTGGTCAAGGGATTGGAGAAGAAGCCAATGTTGACCAGGCCATCTCCCTGGCGGAAGCCATGGGCGCTGCAGTTTCCTGCTCACGTCCTGTCGCTGAAAACCTTAAGTATATGCCCATCGACCGCTACATCGGGATGTCCGGACAGAAGTTCCAGGGCAACCTCTACCTGGCCATGGGTATCTCCGGTGCCGGCCAGCATTTAAAGGGCATCAAGGATGCCGCCACCATTGTTGCCGTCAACAAGGATCCCAAGGCACCCATCTTCGCCAATGCGGACTACGGCATTGTCGGTGACGTCATGGAAATCATGCCCCTCCTGGCTAAGGCTGTTGATGAGGGTCAGAAGCGCCATGAGGCCAAAGGCTTTGAAAAGAAGAAGAGAAATGTTCCCCAGGATCCCAAGACAGCAACCGGCGTCTATGTCTGCAACGGCTGCGGCCACAGATATGATCCGGCCAAGGGCGATCCGGAAGCGGACGTCGCTAAGGGTACCCCCTTCGACCAGGTTCCTGACACCTACCTCTGCCCCAAGTGCGGCGACGGTAAAGAGGGTTTCATCCCTGCTGAAGTGTAATCAATCATCGGAGATGAGGAAAGGGCCCGGCCGGGTCTCCCGAAATCCGGCCCTTCTTCCCACTCCTTCCTTGTTCAGTAACCAAGAAAAGATATACAGGAGGAAATTATGCATAATGTCCGTCAAGTTGTAGATGATCTCTATTGGATTGGCTACAATGACCATAGAACCCATCTCTTTGAATCCATCCATCCCATTCCCGAAGGCGTCTCCTACAACTCTTATGTTCTTTTGGATGAAAAGACCGTCCTCTTCGACACCGTTGAGTGGGATTTCTGCCGTGAATTCCTGGAAAACCTGGAATACGTCCTGGATGGCCGGCCCCTGGACTATATCGTCATCAACCACTGGGAGCCTGACCATGCCGCTTCCCTCCAGGAAGTCCTCCTCCGCCACCCCGAATCGGAAGTCATTTCCACGGAAAAAGGCTTCTATTTCATGACCCAGTTCGGCTTCAAGGCGGACAAGAGAATCACTGTTGATTCCGGCGACACCCTGTCCACCGGCAAGCACGAGTTTGCCTTCGTCAAGATCCCCATGGTCCATTGGCCCGAACCCATGGTCACCCTGGATACCACCAACGGCGTCCTCTTCTCCGCCGATGCCTTCGGCTCCTTCAAGGCCCTCGATGGCAAACTCTTCGCCGATGAAGTTGACTTTGACAAGGACTGGCTGTCGGAAGCCCGTCGCTACTACACCAACATCGTCGGGAAGTATGGCCCCCACGTCCAGCAGGTTCTGGCCGCTGCCGCCAAGCTCCCCATCAAGATCCTCTGCCCCCTCCATGGTCCCATCTGGAGAGAAAACCTGGGCTACATCCTGGACAAGTATGACAAGTGGTCCTCCTACACCCCTGAAGACAACGGCGTCATGATCGTCTACGGTTCCATGTACGGGAACACCGCCAATGCCGCCCAGCTCCTGGCCTCTGAAATCGTCAAGCGTGGTCACACCGATGTCACCGTTTGGGATGTCGCTGAAACCCACTGCTCCTACCTGATCTCCGAAGCTTTCCGTGTAGGTCACATCATCCTGGCCTCCCCGACCTATAACCTGGGCGTCTTCCCCCCAATGAAAGACTTCCTCAACGACATGGTCGCCCTCAATGTCCAACAGCGGACCGTCGGTATCGTCGAAAACGGTACCTGGGCCCCCAACTCCGGCCTGGAGATGCGGAAGATCATCGACCAGATGTTCGAAATGTACTATCTCAATGCCGAAGTTTCCTTCATGTCCTCCGTGGACAAGAACGGCAAGAAGGCCATCGCAGACCTGGCCGACGCCGTCATCGAATCCGTAAAGAAACAAGCCTAGTTCCTTTTTAGTCAAAAAAGGGGCTGTGCCGGAAGGATTTGTTCCTTCCGACACAGCCCTTTTTCTTTTGCATTATTCGAGTCGGAGGACCCCCCTAGCAAGCCAAGTCACCTGCGGCTGCCCGGTCTACAATCAGGGTGCAGTTGGGGTGGAGGAGGCAGAGGGATACCGGGGATCCGGTGTAGACTCGGTCACCGCGTAGAAGGGGGGCCACCGCTTCCACTTTCTTGGGACCATTGGCCAGGATGAGGATCTCCTTTGCCTTCATGATGGACCCCATACCCATAGTGACGGCGGTCCGGGGAACCTGGTCCTCGGAGTCAAAGAAGCGGGAATTGGCTTGAATAGTGGAAGGGGTCAGCTGGGCCACATGGGTGTCCAGGTAGAGGCGGTCTTGGGGCTCATTAAAAGCAATATGGCCGTTGGGGCCGATACCCAGGATTTGGAAGTCGATTCCACCGGCTTCTTCAATAGCCCGGTCATAGTGGCCGAAGTCCGCCTCTTCGTCAGGGAAGTGGATCCTTTCCCGAGAGAGGTTGACCCGGGAGAAGAGGTGGTCCTCCATGAAGCGATGGTAGGACTGGGGGTGGTCATGGGCAATGCCCACATACTCGTCCAGGTTGTAGGACCTGGCCTGGCCGAAGTCGATCCGGCCCTCCCGGTAGGCTTCCACTAAGTGATCATAAAGACCCTCGGGGGAGGATCCTGTCGCCAGGCCCAGGACCAGGTCCGGCTTCTTGGTCATCCGGTCGATGACCAGGTCGGCCGCTTTCCGAGAGAGCTCCTCATACGAATCGCAGATCAAAATTTTCATCTAAAACGTCCTTTCAAAGGCTGTGGCCTTCTTCCATGAACCTATTTCCTGTCGAAAAGGAAAAAGGAGGCGGACCCGGCCGCCTCCTTAAGAGCTTGATCAGGAAGGTCCGAGGAATTATTCTTCCTCGCCTTCTTCCTCGTCTTCATCACCAATTTCAGGAACATCTGCTGCGCTGACTTCCGCTTCTTCTTCGCCTTCTTCAGGAAGAACCTCTTCCTCAGGCTGGTTGAGGGAGCATAGGGGCTCATCGAGCTCAAACTCCAGGGTCAGCTTGTCATTGCCGGCAATATCCAGGTCAGCAACCGTCAGAGTGTCGCCAATCTGCATGTTCTCGACGTCCGCTTCCGCTGTCTGGGGGATGTCGCCCGGCAAGCAGGTTACCGAAATCTCATCGATAAACTGGAGCAGGACGGAAGGCTGAACACGGATCTCATCACGTCCACGCAGGATAACGGGAACGGTGACGTTGATGGTCTCGTTCATGTTAACGGCCTGGAAGTCAATATGGATAATGTTGCCGCGAACCGGATGGTTCTGGACTTCTTTGATCAGGACGGTCATCGGTCCTTCTTCGGTGTTCAGGTCTACCAGGGTAGAAGTACCGGCCTTGCTGAAGACTTTGTTGAATTCACGCTCATTGACCTGAACGCTTTCGGTTTCTTCTCCTCTATGGTAGACAACAGCCGGGATGATGCCCTGGTTCCGCAGCTTGTTCACACGGTTCGACCCGATGGCATCGCGGCTTTGTACATTCAAACTATATTTTGCCATAGCTCCTCCTTAAAAAAGTTCTCATATCGTCTAATTATAGCGGAAATCACCGCTAATATCAAACATTCGGGGCCACTTCCCCTTATTCTGCCTATTTTTTCTCTTCCGAATCACCCTTCCCCTCTTTGGCCTCTTGCAGGGCGGCTTCCAGGGCCTGGCGGAAGCCCTCCGAGGTCCGTGTGGCGCCCGAGACCGTATCGAGGTCAGCTGAATTTTTTTCCTTGGCCGCCTGGACCAAGTCATCCAGGGCCTTGCCGCCAATTTTTTCCGTTTCCTTATGGCTGAGGATCTTGAGGTCATAAATAGCCCCGCTCTCATCAATCGTCACGGAAATCCGGATGGGGGCTTCCTTGCTATAACCCCTCCCCTCGCCCACATAGGTGCCCGACTGGGGCTTTGGCCCGCCAAAACCGCAGGAGGTCAAAAGGATGAGGGCAAAAAACAAGACTATCCATGAGGCTGGTTTCTTTGTCATTTCTACCTCCTTTAATTGGTATATTTCTGCTGGATCAGATCACAAAACTCCCGGTTGGATGGGGTGTTCCGGATCAGGCGGATCAGCTGGTCGATCATCTCGATTGGATCCCCCTGGCGACCCTGGCGGCGGATCCGGAAGATGGCCTTTTCCTCCCAATCTTCCAGGAGGAGGTCATCCCGCCGAGTCCCCGAAGCGAAGATGTCGATGGCGGGGAAAATCCGAAGCTCAGCCAGCTCCCGGCTCAGGTGAACCTCCATGTTTCCTGTTCCCTTGAACTCCTCATAAATCATATCATCCATCCGGGACCCGGTGTCCGTTAAACAGGTAGCCAGGATGGTCATGGACCCGGCACCGTCGATGTTTCGGGCGGCCCCGAAAAAGGCCTTGGGCGGATAGAGGGCCACCGGATCCAGGCCTCCGGAGAGGGTACGGCCGGAAGGGGTAGTCGTGATATTGTAGGCCCGGGAAAGCCGGGTCAGGGAATCCAGGAGGATGAAGACATCCTGGCCGGATTCCACCAGACGCTTGGTCCGGTCCAGGAGCTTTTCCGCCGTTTCGATGTGGTTCTGAGCCATTTTATCGAAGGTGGAAGCGATGACCTCGGTCCGGACAGGGTCATCCGGACTCCGGTTGATGTTGACCGACCGTTCAAAGTCGGTCACCTCTTCCGGACGCTCGTCGATGAGGAGGATGAAGAGGAAGACCTCGGGGTACTTGTTTTCAATGGCATGGGCGATGGACTTCAGGAGGGTGGTCTTTCCCGCCTTGGGTGGGGAGACAATAAGGCCGCGTTGGCCCTTGCCGATGGGGGAAACCAGGTCCATGATCCGGTTGGCAATGTCCCCCTGTCCTTGTTCCAGGCGGAAGCGCTCATCAGCGTAGATGGGGGTCAGGTCGTCAAAATCGGACCGGTTGGAGTACTCAATCGGAGAAGTCCCATTGACCGTGTTGATATAAATAATGGGCGCATACTTATCCCGTTCCCGGATGTCCCCGACTACGCCGGAGACGATGTCGCCCGACTTCAAGGAAAAGCGTTTGATATGGGCAGCCGGCATATAATAGTCCTGCTTTTCGCCCTGGTCCCCCTCGGTTCGAAGGAAACCATATCCATCCGGCATGACTTCCAGGTGTCCGGTCGTCGAGGGAAGATCCTTGCGAACTTTATCCTTATCTTTTTCCTTGTCTTTTTCTCTTTCCTTGTCTTTTTCTCTTTCCTTCTCCCCTTCTTCTGCGGAAGAAGGAGTCCGGTCGTCACAAACCTCTTCTTCGCCCAGGTCCTCCAGGACCTGGATCAGGTCTTTCTTTCGGTATTTATAGGGACTTTTGATTCCCTTTTCTTTGGCGATTTCCCGAAGCTCCAAGAGCTTCAAGGAATGGTAATCCTTCATTCTTTCCTCCCAAGTTCCGGCAGTGACGGTTTTCCTTCTCTCTGATTTCTTGAATAAAGTGTATATCCTTATTGAGGATTTTCTTCCCTGGGCAAACCGGACTCCCCGGCCCCATCGGATGAGGTTAGCTTTCTGATTTGATTACCGATGGATTCCACACTGTCCGGGTCCAGCTGGTACATAAAGAGTTGGTTGTGGGGCATGGCATAGGAAGGCAGGTCCATCCTCCCCTCCCCCTCAACCTGGGCAGACCCGAAGTTCCAATGGGTCCCGGAGGACAGTTGGTTATTGATCAGCTGGGTCAAGAGGGCGGCCGGCATATTGGTTTGGACATCCTCTGCCATGATGTTCAAGAGCTCCTGGGCATTGGCCAGGATGGCCGGCGATAGGCATTTGTCAATAATGGCTTTGAGGAGGACAACATGGTTCCGTCCACGTTCCAATTCCCCGCCTGCTTGGTGCTTTCGGTCCCGGGCATAGACCAGGGCTGACTCCCCGTCCAGGGTAATCATCCCTTCATCAAAATGGACATCCTGGGCAGAAAAAGCATTGGGATTATAGATCTCAATCCCGCCCAGGGCATCGACAATCCGAATCAGAGAGTCAAAGTTGACCCGGGCATAATAGGGAATCTTGATATCGAAAAGATTCTCTAAGGTGTGGATGGAGGAGTAGACCCCGTAATTCCCCGCATGGGTCAGCTTATCGTATTGGTCGTGGCCTCCATCGGCGATCCGGACATAGGCGTCGCGGGGAATGGTCGTGATGAAGCCTTGACCGGTCTTGGGATTGACCGAAACAATCATATTCACATCGGACCGGGACTCGGTTTCCAAGGGACCATAGGTGTCAATGCCGGAAATATAGACATTGAAGCCTTCCATGATGTGCCCCTCAACCTCCTTCTGGTCAACGGACGCTTCTTTTTTTCCATCTCCGGCAGTCGACATCCGACCCAGGGTAGAGTAAAGGGAAACGATGGAATAGGAAGAGACGGAGGAAAAGGAAATGACCATGACTAAAATTAGTATGGAGACGACCGAGGTCAGGTGGTTCCGATGTTTGATCCCGTGGTAGGCAAGGATGCCGAGAATCAGGAAGAGAAGGAGGAGGACGATCCTTTGCCAGAAAACCAGCAGGTTAAAGTACTGAAGAATGGCCGCAAAAACAATCATAGCGACCAGGAAAAGGACACCGAGAAAGCCGGATATAAATTTTTTCATAGGGACTCCTGTTAATCTTTTGAATGCAACTGACGAGAGAGATAAACCATCTCAGGTATCTTATTAAAACAATAAGAAAAAATTGTGTAAAAGGATGTCTTTGGGGCATAAACCGGTTTGTTTTCCCCCGGCTCATCTGCCTTGTTATACTCTTCTTATTCTATCAAAAAAAATGGTCTCGGGAAGACCGAGACCACTGTTTTGCTTCTTTTTATTGAATTTTCTTCGATAAATTACCCTTCCATGGGGTCGATCTTCCAGATCTCATGGGCATATTCCCGGATGGTCCGGTCAGAGGAGAAGTAGCCGGAGTTGGCCAGGTTGGCCAGGCACTTCCGCGCCCAGCCCATGCGGTCCCGGTAGTCCCGGTCGATCCTCTCCTGGGCCTCCAGGTACTTCCGGAAGTCGTAGAGGACATAGTATTGGTCCCCCCTCTCCCCATGCTGGGGCTTGACCAGGGAGTTATAAATATCCAGGAACATAAAGGTTCCGTTATCATGGAAGGTCCGGTCGTCCAGGAGGGCATCCACCACCTGCTTGATCTCCCGGTCCTTAAAGTAATATTCCTTGGGATTGTAGGAGTCAGCGATGGAATTGAGCTCCTCCACGGTGGCCCCGAAGCGGTAGTTATTTTCCTCCCCGGCCTCCCGGAAGATTTCAATGTTGGCCCCATCATAAGTTCCCAGGGTGGGGGTGGCATTCATCATGAACTTCATGCAGCCCGTACCTGAGGCCTCCTTTCCGGCCGTGGAAATCTGCTCCGATACATCTGCAGCCGGGAAGAGTTTCTCGGCCGAGGAGACCCGGTAGTTCTGGAGGAAGACCACCCGGAGCTTGTCCCTAGTGTCGGGATCGGCATTGACCGTATGGGCAATCTCATTGATGAACTTGATGATGGCCTTGGCCCGGAAGTAACCCGGTGCCGCCTTGGCCCCGAAGAAGAAGGTCCGGGGGACCATGTCCATGCCCGGGTTCTTCTTGAGCTGGTTGTAGAGGTAGAGGATGTGGAGGACGTTGAGGAGCTGGCGCTTGTACTCATGGAGGCGCTTGATCTGGATGTCGAAGATGGAGTCCGGATCCACCTCAATCCCCTCCGTCCGGAGGATATAGTCGGCCAGGTCCTGCTTTCTCCGGTATTTGATGGCGTTGAGTTCCTCGAGGGTCTCCTCATCATCCATGTACCTTTCCAGGCCCTTGAGGAGGGTGAGGTCATGGTGCCAATCCTCCGACCCCAGCTTCCGACTAATGAATTCTGCCAGATCAGGGTTGGCGTACATGAGCCAGCGACGGGGGGTCACCCCGTTGGTCTTATTGTTGAACTTCTTGGGGAAGAGCTTGAACCACTGGGCCAGGGTCTCGGCCTTGAGAATAGAAGTGTGGATCTGGGCCACACCGTTGACGGAAGTGGACATCCAAACGGCCAGGTAGGCCATCTCCACGACCCCGTCATGGATGATCCGGTAGGGACCCAGGTCCCCCTCGCCGATCCCATGGTGGACCTCCAGGTCGGAAACCATCTTGGCATCGATCTCTTTAATCAGAGTCAGGCAGCGGGGTGAAACCTCATCCACAATATCCAGGGGCCACTTTTCCAGGGCTTCCTGGAGGACGGTGTGGTTGGTAAAGGCGAAGACCCGGCCGGCGATCTCATAGGCCCGGTCCCAGGATAGACCCTCCTCATCGATCAGGATCCGCATGAGTTCAGGGATGGCGATGACAGGGTGGGTGTCGTTGAGCTGGATAGCGGTCATGTCGGAGAAGTGGTCGAATTTGGGATCCTCCGGGAAATTTTTCTTATAGCGGATGACCAGATCCTGGATAGAAGCCGAGGTGAAAAAGTACTGCTGCTTGAGGCGGAGGACCTTGCCGGCCCGCTGGATATCGTTGGGGTAGAGGACCCGGGTGATATCATGAGCCCGGTTCATGCCGGCAATAGCATCCGAATATTGAAAGTTATTAAAGAGGTCAAAGTTGAAGCCCGAGTCGATGGGCTCGGCCTGCCAGAGGCGGAGGGTGTTGACCACCCCGTTACGGAAGCCGACGATGGGCATGTCATAGGGAACAGCCATAACGACCTCGTCCCGGAAGCGGACCGGGCGGGCATACTTATCCTTCCGGATGGACCAGAAGTCTCCCCGTCGAAGCCAATCGTCCCCCAGCTCCCGCTGAAAGCCGTCCACAAACTTCTGTTTAAAGATCCCCTGGGAATAGCGGACCCCATAGCCCTGGACCGGCAGGCTCATGGAGGCAGCTGAGTCGATGAAACAAGCGGCTAGACGGCCCAGACCTCCATTCCCCAGGGCGGCATCTTCTTCCTGGTCTTCCAGGTCCTCGAAATCCACGCCCATGGAAAGAAGAACTTCCTTGACCTCATCCAAAATGCCCAGGTTGAGCAAGTTGTTGCCCAGGGACCGGCCGACCAAAAATTCCGCCGAAAAATAATACTCATTCCGGATCTTCCGGTCCTTGTTCCGGCTGGCCACCCACTCATCCTGGACCTTGGTCATGACCAAGGAGGATAGGGCCCCATACTTCTCATAATCGCTGGCGTGTTCAAAATCCGTTGAAAATTTGGCTTGCAGGTGGGCCTCGAGTTCTTTCATAAATGCGTCTTTATCCATATCTCCTCCATCTGCTTCGATTAGTCTTGACTGCCATTCTTCTTGGTCATAACGTCCAATTTCTTGATCTGGTCTTCCATCTGGAGGGCATGGATCATCTCTTCAATGTCCCCATCCAGAAAGTCCTGGAGCTGGTAGATGGTCCGGTTGATCCGGTGGTCGGTCACCCGGCCCTGTTGGAAATTGTAGGTCCGGATCCGCTCGGAACGGTCCCCTGTCCCGACCTGGCTCTTCCGGTCCTCGGATAATTCCTTTTGCTGCTCTTCCAGCTTCATTTCATAAAGGCGGGCCCGGAGAACCTGCATAGCCTTGGCCTTATTTTTAATTTGGGATTTTTCATCCTGGCAGGTCACCACAATCCCCGTCGGCTCATGGGTCAGGCGAACCGCTGAGTCCGTCGTATTGACGCACTGTCCCCCATGGCCGGTGGACCGGTAGACATCCACCCGGATGTCGTTAGGGTCAATCTCCACGTCCACCTCTTCTGCCTCCGGAAGGACAGCTACCGTGGCTGTAGAAGTCTGGATCCGGCCCTGGGACTCCGTTTCCGGAACCCGCTGGACCCGGTGGACCCCCGATTCGTACTTCATATTGGAGTAGGCCCCCTCCCCCTTCATCATGAAGGTGGCTTCGCGGATCCCGCCAATTCCCTGACTTTGGGCATCAATTTCTTCGGTGGCATAGCCCTGCTTGTCCGCATACATGTGGTACATCCGGTAGAGGTCGCCGGCAAAGAGGCCGGCCTCATCCCCGCCTGCCCCGGCGCGGATTTCCACAATGACGTTTTTGTAGTCGTTGGGGTCCTTGGGGATGAGGAGGATTTTCAGCTCCTCCTCCAGCTTCTCGGACAGGGCCTGGTTCTCCTCCTTGTCTATCTGTAGCATGTCCACCATCTCCGGATCCTCAGCAACTTCCAACATCTCCTCATCTTCCCGGACCTTGGTCAAAGCTTCTTCATATTTATTATAGGTCTCCGCGATGGGCTTGAGGGCGACATAGTCCCTGTTCACTGCCCGCCAACGGTCCATATCGGCCAGGAGGTCCGGGTCAGCCAATTTGACTTCCATGGCCCTCAGCCTTTCATTAACGTCTTTTAAGTTCTCAAACATACTTGCCTCCCTGGTCTCCATCGTCCAAAAGCCATCCGGTCCCGGTGGCTGTAATCTTTCCGTATTTCAATCTCAACAAAGCCCCTCTCAGCGAGACGGTCCTGAATCCAGTCCCCCTGGTCATCCCCAATCTCCAAGGCCAGCCATCCTCCCTCCTTAAGATGGGCAGGTGCCTGGGTCAGGATCCTCTCATAAACAGCCCGGCCATGGTCGGCCGCATAAAGGGCCAGGTCCGGCTCATAGTCCAGCTCCCCCTGGAGCCTTCCCTTGAGGGCGGGATCCACATAGGGCGGGTTGGAAATGATCCAATCAAAGGGATCCTCTCCCTCGGCCAGGGCCTCAAAAAGGTCCCCATGGACCAAGTCCACATCCCCCGGAGATAGAGAGAGGAGGGCCCGGTTTTCCCGGGCCAGTTCCAGAGCCTCCCGGGAGAGGTCGGTCCCCATGATCTTCCCCCATGGGATCCCCTTGTCCCGGGCTTCCAGGGCCAGGGTTAGAGGGATGACCCCCGTTCCGGTTCCCAGGTCCAGGATCCGGTCGCCCGCCTCCATCTTTTCCAGGACGGCCTCCACCAGGAGCTCCGTCTCCGGCCGGGGGATCAGGGCCCGGTCATCCACCCGGAAAGTTCTTCCGTAGAAGTCCCACTGCCCAAGGACGTACTGGAGGGGACAGCCGGACTCCCTCTCCCGGGCCTTCCGCCGGACCTCATCCTCTTGTCCATCGGACAGGTCAAGGTCCCCGGAGGTCCGGACCCAAGATAGGGGCCGGTCCAGGAGATAGGAGAGGGCAATCTCCCCCTCCCCATGGGGAAAGAGAGCCTTGGCTTGGTCAATCTTCATGGGGCCTCCTCGGCTTTCCGCAAAATAAGGGATACTTGAATAACTACGAAAATGAAAAAATAAAAAAAGGCCAGCAAACGCTGACCTTTTCTGCTTGCTAGTCTAAATTGTACTTCTTCTTGAAGCGTTCGATCCGTCCGCCACGCTCCGCTGTCTTCTGCTTTCCTGTATAGAAAGGATGGCATTCGGAACAAACTTCGACGGAAACTTCCTTCTTGGTGGAACCTGTTGTGAAGGTATTGCCGCAAGCACAAGTGACCTTGGCGTCTTCATAGAATTCAGGTTGGATTTCCTTCTGCACTGCACTCACCTCTTCTCCCTGTAGAATCTTTATCCAATTTGTCTCGACTCGATGGCCTTGGATTTTCAACGGCCTTTCTCGCCGTGACCTTCCATAACTCAAGATGATCCTAAACTGAATAGCCTACTAATTATAGCATAAAGGCCATGCCAGGGCAAATCCCCAAAAAACTTTCCTACAAAAACGAAGCCCATCATATATAATGGTTAATATTGAGATTGGAGGAGGTCCAAGGGGTGCCAATCCCCTTTGATGTCCCCAATCCCACTTTCCATCCGGCAAGAAAAGGGAGGTCCTATGGGGTCCATTACCGTCCAATTGATGTTCATTACCATCCTCTCCAAATTGAGCGGATTTTTAAGGGAAAGTATATTCGCCGCCCTTTACGGGGCGGGGCCGGTTAAGGATATCTTTGTCACCTCAACAACCATCGCCTCCATGGCCTTCGGCTTTCTTTTTGTTTCCCTGGAGTCCTGCTTCATCCCCATTTATAATAAGGTCCGAAAAGAAAAGGGGCGTCAACAAGCCGACCTTCTTACCGCAAATATCACCAATGTGATCATCCTCCTTGTCACCGGCATCATCCTCTTTTGCTTCCTTTTCATGAAGCCCATCGTCAGCCTGGTGGCTGCGGGTTTCCAAGGCCAACAGTTCGAGGAGGCCGTAAAATTTTCACGAATCGTCATCTTTGAACTCTATTTTTGGGCCAGCTTCGGCTTCATGGTCCCCTATTTGAATATCTACGGCAACTTCCGCGTTCCGGCTTCCATCGGCATCCTCATGAACCTGATCCTGATCCTGGCCCTCTTTCTCTCCGCCCATTTCAACTCCTTGCTGGTCCTGGCTTTAGGCGGGGTGGCCAGCGAAGGACTGAAATTTATTTTCTTCCCCAGGGCCCTTCGTAAGGCCGGCTACAAGCATCGTTTCTTTGTCGACTTTAAGGACCCCTATGTCAAGGAAGCCGTGACCATGGCCATCCCTGTCATGATCTCCATTTTAGTCAACGATATTTCCGTCATCATTGACCAGTCCATGGCCTCCTACCTCATGCCGGTCGGTGGCGTTTCCACGATCAACTATGCCAACATGGTCAACCAAATCATCTATGGGGTGGTCATTGTTTCCATTATGACCGCCACCTATCCTCGGATGTCCAGCCTGGCCCAGGAAGGAAAGAGGGACAAGCTGAAAAAGCTCACCCTCCGCTCCATCAATATCGGGCTCATTCTTGTCATCCCCGCTGCTATTGGCCTCATGTTCTTCGCCCGCCCGGTGATTTCTCTCTTCTTTGAGAGAAAGGCCTTTGATGCCGAATCGGCCCGGTTGACCGCTCAAATCCTCTTCTGCTATGCACCCGGCCTGATTGCCCTGGTCTTTACCTCCATCTTTAACCGGCTCTTTTATGCACTTTCCGACACCAAGTCTCCGGTCAAAATTGCCGGAGTCCAGGTGGGGGTCGCTGTTGTCTTGAACTTCATCCTCTCCAGCTTCCTGGGCCTGATTGGCCTGGCCATCGCCACCACCGTCGGCAATTATATCGGAGTCGTCCTTCTCTATAAGAGCCTCCGGGAAAAGATCGGTTCTCTGAATTTCCGGGCCAATGCGATATCTTTCTTGAAGATCATGGGGATTTCTCTGCTTATGGGCTTCATTGCCCACTGGGCCTACGGGGTCCTCCCCTTCTCCGGCAACCTTAACCTCCTGGTTTCCGTCCTCATCGGAGCCCTGATCTATACCGGCCTTATCCTGGTGTCCGGGATTCCTGATGTGGCCTATCTCGTTGATTCCCTGAAGAACAAGCTCAATAAAAAGAAGGGCAAGTCCTCGACGACTCCCCTTCCCTAGAATTTTTTCAAGCCTTTTTATTTTTTCTTGCCGCCTGGCGGACCATGGCCATGAAGTCCAAAAGTTTGACATTCCTTTTTAATCGCGATGGCTGGCGGATCATCCGGTAGAGCCACTCCAGGCGGAGCTTTCGGAAGATCTTGGGGGCCCGTGCCACAGCACCGGCAAAGACATCAAAGCTTCCCCCTACTCCCTGGAGGATCTTAACCCCCTCCAACCGGCCCCTATACCGGCTCATCCAAACCTCCTGCTTGGGCGAACCTAAGGCGACAAGAAGAATTTGGGCCCCACTTTGGTTAATGGCCCGGATGATCTTCTCATCATCCTTTTCATAGCCGTTCATCCGACCGGCAATGACCGGTCCATACTTTTCTTTTAGCTTCTCTTCCGCCCCCTTGACCACCTCTTCCTTTGCCCCGTACAAGAAAACGGAATAGTGGTTTTCACCGGCTAGTCGACAGAGGTCCTGGGCCAGGTCCACCCCCGTAATGGTTTGTCGGATTTCCCCGCCCAGCTTCTTTGACGCATAAACAATGCCGTTTCCGTCCGGGATGAGGTAGTCCGCCTCATGGAGCATCTCCTTGACCAAAAGATTTTCCTCTGCAGTAACAACCTTCTCCGGGTTGATGGCAAAGACCGTCTTCTGGTCGCCCGCCCTTAGGTCCTCGAGGAGCTGGTGGAGAAAGGCCTCCTTATCGGAGGCCACGACATCATATCCAAGAACTTTTTCAATCTTCATGCTTTTCTTCTCCAAAGAGGAGTTGGTCTATCCCCTCCTCACATGACTTGACATAATTTTCCATCTGCCAGTCCTTCTTCGGCTTCTTCTTCAAACGGGAAAGGAGACCGGGAATATGATCAACCCCCTCCACCCGGTACATATAACCCGACAGGTGGGGTGGGACAATAATGTCCAGTCCGAGGGTTTGGGCCTCCAGGACAGAGAGGCCCTGGCCTTCATACAGGGACTCGCTGATATAATAGTCCATTTCCTTCATATAGGGATAGGGGTTGGACTTCCTCCCTTCCAGGCTAACCAGGTCCTCCAGTTGATTTTCCTTGACATAGGCCCGGATGGATTCCTCCTCCGGCCCGTCACCCAGGATATAAAATCTCAGCTTAGGATTTTCCCGGTAGGCCTCAGCCATGGTCTTGACCGTGGAGAGAACATTTTTCTCAAATGAGAGGCGGGAAACGGTGATGAGGTTGATCCGGTCGGGATCCGGGGAAAAATCGATAGGCTCCCGGGCCTTTTCCCGGATCTCTTGGATGGGGAGGAGGTTCCCAATAATATGGGATTTCTGCTTTCCCCCCAAAACTTCTCGATAGCTCTCCCCCACCTTTTCAGTGACAAAAACCACTTCGTCAAAAAGAGAGTATTTTTTCTTGGTCATGGCAAAAAGAAAGGCAAATTTTTTATTGAATTTCAGCCTCATCTTTATGTCGCTATGGATATAGATGACCTTCCTGTCCGCCCGGCAGAGGAGACAGGCGGCCGATGCTGAAGTATTAAATCCGGAATAATCGATAGCTAAGTCATAGGTGGCGTCTAAAGCCGGCCGGATGGCCCTGCGGAAGGAGGGACTGGCCATGGTCCAAGAAAAGGGGATGTCGTTGAATAGGCGGCTAGGAGATAGATAGTGGACGTGGATTCCCTCCGGCGTGTCGAAATGCCTTTGCCGGAAAAAGAGAAAGAGGTCAACATCCACCCTATCCATCCGAGACAGGTGGTCTAAAAAGTGGACCAGGGACTTTTGGATCCCTCCCGTCTTTAAGTCAGTTTGAAAGATGGCAATTTTCATGAATACTTCCTTCACTGGAAAGGGTCTCCTGCCTTCCTAAGTAGAGGATCACGAGGAGACCGAAAAACACGGATACCGTGCTGGAATAGAGGACATGGCCCAGGAAGATGCTGTAAAAAGCCATGAAGATGAAGGATACTTTATAATCCAGCTTTCTGGGCCCCCTGAGTTTTCCCTGCTTGTAGATGGAAAGATAGTAGAGGACGAGAAAGCCGGTTGCCAGGATCCCATACCAAAAGAGGCTGTCAAAAAGGTCCATTTCGATCAGGGAGAAGGGGTTGGTGTCAATTGATCCCACCGGTATTTTCCAATATTGGCCGATACCAAAGAGGAAATAGAAGATAAAGTCTTTCAAGTCTTCGTACCAATAGGAGATGGACGGCCCAATCCTCAGATTTCTTCCTGAGAGGAGGAAGGCCAGAAAGCCATTCTGGCTGGCCATGCGTTTTTGCAAGTTGTCCAGGATCCGGACAAAGACCGCCATCAGCTGGTCGCTCAAAACATAAAAAGCCAGGACGGAAAAGATGGCCAGGAAAATCACCCACTTGAACCGTCGGGCGCTGATGGTTCTGAGTCGCATCAGGCTGAACAGGGGCATGAGGAGGATGACCATAAAACCGGTTTTCCCCCCTAATAGGATATGGCTCATGATGAGCATGATGAGCCTTAGCCCGTTCTGCCAGGTGTAATGCTTATGCTCAACCAAGTCCACATAAATCAGGATGTATAAAAAACTGAAAATGACACTTAAATCATTCCCGGCAAAATAGAATCCCGTATACCCGCTCCCGTAATATTGAGTGAAGCCCAATTTCAAAAGGCGGGGAAGAAGAAGGGAAAGAGGGTAAATCCAGGTGAAGGCGTCCATGGCACGGGTCGTGGCCCGAAAGGCCGGTCCTTCTAATTCGCCCCCGGTCCGGTAGACTTCAATCATGAGAATGGGGATAAAGAGCTTAATCAAATTGATATACTCGTTCGGGACTCCCTTGGGAGAGCCGTGCCAGAGGGCCTGGAGGAGGGGAAGGAGGAGAAAGTAACCGCCCACCAGCAGGAGGACGGGAGAAATCCTCTCCCTTAAAAGGATGTGAAAGACCAGGAAGAAAAATAAAAGGAGGCGGTGGGCCTGGGTGATATAGGTGAGGAGCCCGGAAGACCCCCGGTTGAGGGCAAAACCCGTGACCATGTCGACAAAGGGAATGGCCAGGAGAAAATAGTAAATTAGCTTTTCGTACCTGTTATCCGTTATCCTCATGCGATCGACTCCTCTAAACCGCCCACCCCAAGCTTTTATCAGTCAGGCTTTACAGCTTTTCCAAAACATCCGCAATCCGTTTACTGGCCAGGCCATCTCCGTAGGGGTTGGCCGCCTTGCTCATCTTGTCGTATTCTTCCTTATTTTCAATAAGGAGGGAGAAATTTTTATAGATGGTCTCCTCATCGCTCCCTACCAGGCGAAGGGTGCCGGCTTCGATCCCCTCCGGCCTCTCGGTCGTATCCCGCATGACCAGGACAGGGACCCCCAGGCTGGGGGCTTCTTCCTGGATTCCCCCGCTATCCGTTAAGATCAGATAGGAGTGGGCCTGGAAGTTATGGAAGTCCAAGACCTCCAAGGGTTCAATGATCCGGATCCGGTCACTATCCCCCAAAATCTCTTCCGCCACCTGGCGGACCTTGGGGTTCTTGTGGATGGGGTAGATGGCCTTAATATCGTCGTGCTCATCAAAGACCCGCTTGATGGCCCGGAACATATGCCGCATGGGCTCGCCCAGATTCTCCCGACGGTGAGCCGTGATTAAAATCAGCTTGTCCTGGCCCACCCAGTCAAGAAGGTCATGGTGGTAGTCGGACTTAACCGTGGTTTTCAAGGCATCGATGACGGTATTCCCCGTCAGGTAGATGGATGCCGGGTCTTTCCCTTCTTTAAGGAGGTTATTCTTGGCCCGCTCAGTGGGGGCGAAATTGTAGTCGGCAATAATCCCCACCGCCTGGCGGTTAAATTCCTCGGGATAGGGGGAATACTTATCATAGGTCCGGAGTCCGGCTTCCACATGGCCCACGGGGATCTGGAGGTAGAAGCAGGCCAGGGCCGTGGCAAAGGTGGTGGAGGTGTCACCATGGACAAGGACAATGTCGGGCTTGACCTCCAGGAGAAGTTCCCGGATCCCCGCCAGGATATTGTTGGTAATATCAAAGAGGGTTTGGTCCTTCTTCATGATCTTCATGTTGTAGTCGGCTTGGATGTGGAAGGCTGACATGACCTGGTCCAGCATTTCAGCATGCTGGCCCGTTAAGGTGACCACCGCCTCCAGGTCCTTCCTGGACTGGATTTCTTTGATCAGGGGACACATTTTGATGGCTTCCGGTCGGGTGCCAAAAACAAGCATTATTTTTTTCAAAGCATTCCCCCTTTAAAGTTTGTAGATTCCCTCTCCTTGTGGAAAAATATTTTTTGTATCCAGGATGAGTTTTCCCTCCAGGTCCTCCATCCTTTCCTTCAGGTGGTCGTGGCTAAGCATGACAACAACCAGTTTAACCTTCTCCAAGAAGTCCCCAAAAGAGTGGTCCTGGTTGGCCACCAGGTCCTTTTCAATATAGGGGTCATAGACCCGGGCCCCCACCAGGTAGTTCAGGAGCTGGAGGGTTGGGCTGTTCCGGGTGTCGTCCACATTCTCCTTATAGGATAAGCCGTAAATGCCCACCTGGGACAGGTCATCCAGGCCGTTTTCTGCCATGATTTCATGGATCCGGTGGAGGACGTAAATAGGCATCGAATCATTGACCTGGCGGGCAGTCCCCACCAGCTGGGTCAGATCGGGATAATCGCCCACCAGGAACCAGGGGTCCACTGAAATACAATGGCCTCCCACGCCCGGACCCGGTTGAAGGATGTTGACCCGGGGGTGCATGTTGGCAATCCGAATGATTTCATAAACATCCATCCCATCTTCCCGGCAGATTTTTGCCAACTCGTTGGCAAAGGCAATATTGATGTCCCGGAAGGTGTTCTCCACCACCTTGGACATTTCCGCCGTCTTGATGTCCGTAACGACAATCTCCCCCTGGCAGAAGCTCTGGTAGAGTTTTTTGACCTTCTCTCCGATTTCCGGAGACTCTGCTCCGATGGTTCGTGAATTATGTCTCAGCTCATGGATCATGTTGCCGGGAAGGATTCTTTCCGGCGCATGAACCAGGTGGACATCCTGGCCAAGCTGGAAGCCCTTCTCCTCAAAGATGGGCCGGATATACTTGTGGAGGGTGCCCGGAGAAACCGTCGATTCGATAATAATAATGGCCCCTTTTTTGCAAATATTCAGGCAGGCCTTCGTGGCCTCTATCACATAGGTAGGATCCACCCGCTTATTTTTTTCATCGTAGGGGGTAGGGACAGATATAATATAGCAATCTGCCTCCTGGTAGTCGGTCGAAAAACGGATTCCCTTCTGAACTGCTTCGGCGAAGAGGTCATCCATGCCTTTTTCCGAAAAAGTGGTATGACCCCCTTGGAGCTTTTCAATCTTCTTCTTGTCCAGGTCCGTGCCTACGACCTCCTGGCCGGATTGAGCAAACATGAGGGCTGTTGGTAAGCCGATATAACCTTGTCCAATAACATTAATCATTTCCACTCTCCTTTAGCGCTCTTTGTTTCCCTTTTTAATATCCGACCGAAAAATAACCCTGAGGAAGCTGATGAAGATACCAAGGACAAAGGCAACGAGGGCCACCTTAATGGCCTTCACCGGCTTGGACCCTCCTACGGCAATTTCGGGGAGGTTGGGCTGGTCAACCACCCTCACTTCTTCGACATCCAAAATCTTGGTCAGTTCTTCCGGAGCAATTTTGAAAATAAGCTCGGCTATTTTCTGCGACTCTTCCGCCCGGTTGGTGACTACGTCCACCCCAATAATCTCACTGTTTTTCAGGGAATAGACCTTCACATCCTTTTGGAATTGATCATAGGGAAGCTCGATACCCAGGTCCTTTTCCACCCGGTTGCAAACCGAACGAGACATGAGGACCTGCTCATAGGTTGAAGCTAATCGCTGGTTGATCAGAGGATCTGTCACATTGAGGTCGGCTCCCTGGATGTTGATCCTGGGACGGATGACCATCAAACTCCCCGTAGACTTAAAATGTTCATTTTCTCCAATTGAAAAATAACCAAAAGCAGCAAAAGCACAAAGTAGGGTAAATATGCCTATTTTTACAAGGTCTTTTTTTACGCCGAAGAAGATCTCCTTCAAACTGATTTCTCTTTCTCCCATAGTCCTCCCCCTGAAAATTTTATCCTTATCATTATCGGTCAAAAATCGGTATGAATGATGTTGACCGCTCAATTTTTAAGCCGGTTATTCCTTTCGGCCGTGCCGGTTTGCGGTCCAACAAGACTGTTAAATTCTATCAAAGAAGTCCCTCATTGGCTAGCAAATCCCGGGCGAATAGAAAAAAAGCCCCTGTATTCCGAGAAGCTTTTCTCTTCCGGAATACAAGGGCCGAATCCACTAGCGCTTATTGGACTTTCTCCAAATGCCCATCTCTTGGGCCTGGGCAATCAAGCCATCCCGCATCTCCGGATGGGCGATGGAAATCAGCCCTTCCGCTCTCTGCCAGAGGGACTTGCCCATGAGGTTGACGGCCCCGTACTCGGTCGCAATATAGTGGGCGGTGTGGCGGGGGTCAGTGATGGCGGTTCCCTCTTTCATGGTGGGGAGGATATTGGAGACCTTCTCTCCCTTGGCATTCTCGAAGGTAGAGGCCAGGGCGATGATAGACTTCCCGCCCTCGGAGAGGTAGGCGCCCAGGACAAAGTCCAGCTGGCCGCCGGTTCCGGAGATCTGGCGGTTGCCCACGGACTCCCCGTTGATCTGGCCAAAGAGGTCGACGTTGATGCAGTTGTTGATGGAGATGAAGTTGTCCATCTGTCCGCAGACATAGGGGTCATTGACGTAATCCACCGGGGCGGCGATGACGGACCGGTTGTTGTCCAGGTATTCGTAGAGTTCAGCTGTTCCCATGGTAAAGGCAAACATCTGCTTGCCCGGGTGGAGTTCATTGTAGCGGCCGGTGAGCTTGCCGGCCTTGGCCATCTTCATCATGGAGTCCACATACATCTCTGTGTGGATGGACAGGTCCTTGATGTCGGATTCGGCGATCATGGCACCAACCGCGTTGGGCATGCCCCCGATTCCCAGCTGGAGGGTGGCCCCGTCAACTACATAGGGCAGGACATTAGCCGCAATTTTTTTATCCAGCTCGGAGGGCTGGGCGTCCGGAATGGTGTCCATGGGTTCAGAGGATTCGACGATGGCGTCGACCTGGGAAACATGGAGGACATCCCCGAAGGCCCCGGGAACCTGGGGCATATTCTCATTCACTTCCACGACAATTTTCTTAGCCCGCTTGATGGTCTCCCAAGTGGAGGCGATGCAGGGCCCCAGGTTGAAGTAGCCGTGCTTATCCATGGAACCCACCTGGAGGAAGAGGACATCTACGCTTTCAATATCTCCCTTGCGGAAGTAGAGGGGGAGCTGGGCGAACCGCATGGGGGCAAAGTAGACACTCCCCCGCTTGGCATTCTTCCGGTCGGTTCCGGAATAGTACCAGGAATTCCAGGTGAAGACGTCCCGGCCCACCCGGTCGTTGGCATCCAGGATGGCCAGGGGGTGGTAAAGAAGGTAACCGCGAACGTTGACGTCCTCCAGTTCCTCTGCCCGGTCGGCCAGGGCCTGATCCAGCTTCTTCGGAATGGAGAGGGCGTGACCATAGTCCAGCCAGTCCCCGGATTGGACGATCTTTACCGCCTCCTCGGGCGTCGTCAGCTTGTCTTGGTAAATGGATTGAAAGTTGCTCATGCAAGGGTCCCCTTTCTGAATAGGAAATGGATAGAGAAGGTTTTCCCTCCTCTTTTAAATTGAACCGGGCCGGACGGGCCCGGACTGATCGATAGGCATCGTTGACATTAGCCGCATCTATAGCCATTATAAAGCTCTTGGGGAGATTATTCCAGCGGTTTCCTTAGTCGGATAGGAGGTAGAAGGACCCGCTGGCATAGCCCACCAAGCGTCCTTCCACGGTCAGCCGGCAGCTGGAGGTCAGGATCCGTCCCCCCTCCCGGAGGGCATGGGCAGTGGCCACCAGCTTGTCTCCCGCCTTGGCCTTGCCCAAAAACCGGTAGTTGATGTCCGTGGTCACATAGGACCGGTTATCCTCCCGGTTGCTGAAGCAGGTCCCCATGGCCGTGTCCGCCAAGGCCATGACCAGGCCCCCATGGGCAATCCCCCCTCCATTCAAGAATTCCTCTTTCACGATGCAGGAGAGGATGGCAAAATCCCCCTCCCGCTTTTCGACTTGAATACCGAGAAGTTCTCGGAAGGACGACTTGTATTCCATGGGTTCTCTCCCCTCTTCCTTCGTCTCCTCATTCAGCTCCCGGTCCTTTAGGGCCATGGTCCCTCCTCCCTTCTCTCCCCACATAATCATCAAGAACAGTTTTCTTATACCCAGTCCGGGAGAAAAAAAAGCAAGCCCTCATTCGACCCTTTTGGGCCGGAGTGAGTGCTTGCTTCAAGTCTTACTTTTGGGATGGAAGCTTGCGAATAAAGAAACGGATCATGGCCTGGAAGGCCAGGGCTTGCCGTCTTCCCTCTTCGATCACTTCTTCCTCGGTTAATGGCGACCCGGACAGGCCGGACGCCATATTGGAGGCAAAGGAGACGCCACAGGTCTTTAGGCCCATATGGTTAGCCGCTGTCGCTTCGATGACGGTGGACATTCCCACCATATCGGCGCCCAGGGTCCGGGCCATCCGAATTTCCGCCGGCGTTTCGTAGGCCGGCCCGGTGAACTGGATGTAGACCCCTCGGTGGACCCGGCAGCCGGCTTCCTTCCCTGCCTCCTCCATCAGGTCCTGGAGACCCTCGTCATAGACCTGGGTCATATCGGGGAAGCGACGGCCCAGACCTTCCAGGTTGGGGCCTAATAAGGGGGAAGGGACAAAGGAAGAGATGTGGTCCCGGATGATGCAGAAGTCCCCCACCCGGAAGTCCGGGTTGCTGGCCCCTGCCGCATTGGTCAGGACCAGGGTCTCAATCCCCAAAAGGCCCATGAGGCGGATGGGAAGAACGCAGTCCGTGACATCATAGCCCTCATAGAGGTGGACCCGGCCCTGCATGAGGACCAGGGGCACGCCCTCCAGCCTGCCAAAGATGAAGCGTCCGACATGGCCCGGGGCTGTTGAAACCGGAAATCCCTCAATATCCTTATAGTCGACGATGAGGGGATCCTCCACCGCATCAGCCAGGGCACCCAGGCCTGACCCCAGAACCAGGCCCAGTCGGGGCCGGACTTGGGCGGGGTCAGCGGCCTGGCCCTTGGTCAGAGAAAGGACCCGATCCAGACAAGCGTCCAGCTTGTCCCGGACCTTATTGCCGGTTCCCATCGAGCTCCGCTTTTTGCTGTTTCAGACGGTTATATTCGCCCTGGAAGTAGTCGACCTGGTCATCGGACATATAGACCAGGTGTCCCGGGGCCACTTCACGGAGGGTGTGGAGGCCTTCATCCGTCTCATACTTGCTCTCGTCATAGACGATAAGGGCCTTCTTCTTCTCAATCCGGGGGTCCGGAATCGGAACGGATTGGAGGAGGGACCGGGTGTAGGGGTGGACCGGGTAGGCAAAGAGCTCATTGGTCTCGGCCAACTCGACGATCCGGCCATGGTGGATAACGGCGATCCGATCGGAGAAGTAACGGACGACCGAGAGGTCGTGGGCGATGAAGAGGTAGGTGATCCCCTGCTCCCTCTGGAACTTGTTCATGAGGTTGAGGACCTGGGCACGGATGGAGACGTCCAGGGCGGAGATGGGCTCATCGGCGATGATAAACTCCGGATCCATGACGATGGACCGGGCAATCCCGATACGCTGACGCTGGCCACCCGAGAACTCATGGGGATAGCGGGACTTGTGTTCAGGCAATAGTCCGACGGACCGAAGGGCTTCAGCCACTTTTTCCGCCCTCTCTTCCCGCGACTTGTAGAGGTGGAAGTTATCCAGCCCCTCGGCCACGATGTAGTCGATGGTGGCCCGCTCGTTCAGGGAGGCTGCCGGATCCTGGAAGATCATCTGGATTTCACGGATGACCTCCCGGCGGACATCCTTGGGCAGGCGTTCGTTGATCTTCCGCCCCTTGTAAATAATCTCGCCTTCGGAGGTCTCGTTCAGGCCGATGATGGCCCGACCGATGGTGGTCTTTCCTGAGCCGGATTCGCCGACCAGGGAGAAGGTCTCCCCCTTGTGGATCTGGAAGTTGACGTTAGAGACCGCTTTAAATGGCGTTTTCCCATTATAGAAGGTCACCCCAAGGTCTTTCACGTCCAGGAGGACCTCGCCAGTCTCGACAGGCTCGAAGATCTGTTTTTTATTCGTCTTTGTCTCTGTCACTGTAGATTCCTCCCTTCGATGTAAGTGCCTTCATCTTCTCGTGCAGGTCTTGGATCAGGACCGGTTTCTCGACTTTTGGAGCCCGGGGATCCTCCAGCCAAGTCTTGGCAAAGTGGGTGTCCGAGATCTTGAACATGGGCGGCTCCTGCTGGAAGTCGATGGCCAGGGAATACTGGTTCCGGGGGGCAAAGGCATCGCCGACCACCGTCTTAAAGAGGGAGGGCGGTGTCCCCGGTATGGCGTAGAGGTCCTCTTCCTTATCGCCCAGCTGAGGAAGGGCGGAGAGAAGGCCCCAGGTGTAGGGGTGGCGGGGGTCATAGAAGACATCTTCGATGGTCCCGTATTCGATGATCTGGCCGGCATACATGACGGCGACCAGGTCCGCCACCTTGGCAACAACGCCCAGGTCGTGGGTGATATAGATGGTCGTAAAGTTGAATTCGTGGGAGAGTTCTTTGATCAGCTCAATAATCTGAGCCTGGATGGTCACGTCCAAGGCGGTCGTCGGCTCATCGCAAATCAGGACCCTGGGCTGGCAGGCCAGGGCAATGGCGATGACAATCCGCTGACGCATACCGCCGGAGAACATGAAGGGGTACTCGTCGTAACGCCGGTCCGCATCGTCGATTCCAACGCGGGACATGAGGTCCACGGCGATCTTCCGAGCTTCCTTCTTGTCCTTCTTCTGGTGCTTGATGATGACTTCAGAAATCTGGTAGCCCACGGTCCGGACGGGGTCCAGGGAGGTCATGGGGTCCTGGAAGACCATGGCGATCTTGCTGCCCCGGATCTTCTCCCACTCCTTGTCCTTAGTCAGCTTGGAGATGTCCCGCCCTTCGAACCAGACCTCCCCATTGGAGATCCTGCCGTTGGAGTCCAGCATCCCGGTAAAGGTCTTAGTAAAAACCGACTTGCCAGAACCGGATTCGCCGACGATGGCCACCACCTGGCCTTCTTCGAAGTCCATGGAGATGTTCCGGATGGCGGTGAGTTCTTTATCGCGAACCTTGAATTTGACTTCCAGGTTTTTGACCGAAATAATTGGATCTTTCACATTCATTTCCATAGTCGCCTCCTTACAGCATGTGGTTGCGCGGATCCGCGGCATCTGCCAGGGTCTGGCCAACCAGATAGGTGGTAATGGAAATCAGGGCCGTCAGTCCCAGGGGGATCAGGAAGAGGTGGGGAGCGGAGGTCATATAGCTCACGTTCTTCTGAACGATACGTCCCAAGGAGGCTGTCTCCTCCGAAAGGCCGGTTCCCAGGAAGGAGAGATAAACTTCCGTGGAGATGAAGGCCGGGATGGACCGGGAAACGGAGGTGACGATGACGGAAATCAGGTAGGGCAAGACATTGTGAATGATCATCTTGGGCATGGAAGAACCCAGGGTTCTGGACGCCAAGTTGTATTCACGGTCCCGGATGATCATAACCTGGACCCGGTAGAAGTAAGCCTCGCCCACCCAGGTTGTCACGGTCATGGCAAAGATCAGCTGGGCAACACCTGCGCCCAGAGCATAGGATAGGACCATAACGATGAGGATGAAGGGGATATTGGAGATGACATTATAGACCTCGATCATGACCATATCCACCCGTTTGGAGAAGCCCCACCAGGTTCCGACCACCAGGCCGATGAAGGTAACAATGAGGGTGGCGATAATGGAGATCGAGAGGGAGGTTCTGGCACCCGCCCAGACCTGGTCAAAGAGGTCAATTCCCTTATCGTTGGTCCCAAAGGGGTGTTCCGCTGATGGAGGGAGGAACCACTGGGACCGGTCGTTGATGTTGGTGGCGTCCATGTTGGAGAAGCCGGAAATCATGGGCTGGATAAAGGACATGAGGAGGATCAGGGCCAGGATAATCAACATGGTGATGGCCACCTTAGAGGAGAAGAACTTCTTAAAGACCGACCCCCAGTAGGAATATTCAGGAGCCGCAATCTTCTCCGAGACCTTCTCGTCAACTCGGTAGAAGGAGAAGAGGTCTTCCTGGTCCAATTCCTCCAGGCCGCTATGGACCTCTTCATTGGAAGGAGTTTGGACGGTCTTCGTCTCTTTCATCTCTTCCGGGGTCTCTGCCCTTTTTTCATCCTCAGCAAGGACTTCAGCAATCTCGTCCCGAAGGTTGGGACTATTTTTCTTTTGATCGGTCATCCTTACTCTCCCTTCTTCAGGTTCAAGGAAATCCGGGGATCGACGATGGTCATGAGAATGTCACCCAGGAAGACGGAGAAAATAGCCAGGGCGGAGAAGATGAAGGTCAGGGTAATGACCATATTGTTGTTCATCTTGTTAATGGAGTCCGGCAGCATCTTGCCCATGCCCGGGATAGCAAAAACCGCTTCGGTCAAGACCGCGCCGGAAATGGCCAGGATAATGGAGGCCGGAATCCCGTTAACGATGGGGATGATGGCGTTTTTGAAGATGTGGCGGGAGGAGATTTCCTGACGGGACAGGCCCTTAGCCTTGCAGAATTTGACGTAGTCCGCCGTCTCCTGGTCCACCATATAGCGCCGGACCCAGAGCATGAGGGAGGGCGTGGAAAGAAGACCCAGGATCAGGATGGGGAGGATATAGGACAGGGGGTTCCCGAAACCCAGGTGGGGGAACTTGTCCGGCAAGCCGAAGGAAACCCCGATATATTTGACAAAGAAAATAAAGGCCAAGGAGGGAACGGCGATCAGGACGTTGATATAGACGATCCCGATCTTATCGATGAGCTTATCCTTGTTCTTGGCCATGGCAATGGCAAAGGGCATGGCAAAGATATAGGTCAAAATCAAGGAGGAGACACCGAAGATATAAGAAGTGGAAATCATCGAAGGATTCTCATGGACCGTCTGTGCGTTGGCATAATGGTCCGTATACCGCTTCTGGTCCAGGTGGTCCAGCTCCGACTTATAGGAGAGGGTAAACTGGTCAACCGGACTTTTCAGGACTTCCCCGGTGGGGAATTTCTGCTCGGTCATCTTGAGCTGGCCCTGGCCCTTCCCAATAACCTCCAGGGTAGGAATCCCTTGGTTGGTCGGATAGGAGTTCCCGAAAAAGAGCTTGATGGCATTTTGATGGATAAAGGGGAATTTCCCATTGAAATAAAGTTGGTACTTATATTTACATCCTGAGCAAACGACTGCCGGAGCCCCATTGGGACCGGTGCCGAAGGAATAGCCACGCTCCAGGTCCGGATTCTTGGGATCCTGGATCCGGTTGGGCCCATCCACTTGGACCATTTGGGATAAGTAATTCCAGACCAGCTGGAAAACGCCATATTCCTTGACGGCATAGACATTCCCCTCACCCTCGCCGGGCTGGGTCATCTGACGAACGTCATAGCCGTCGGCCTTAAATTCTTCAATCACTCTTTTTTGCTCATCAGAACCATTTTCTGTGCAACCGGGCCCGCCCTCTTTAAGGGCGCACATTTCAGGAATGGTCACATAGTCTAAGTAACCTAGAGATTCCATAGTGGCCATCTGGTAAGAAATCTTAGGATTTCCCTTGAGCTTCTTAAAGGCCTCGTCCTGGAGGAAGATCTTGGAAACAGGGACTAGCTTATAAAGCATGCCCACGACTATGCATACGACGATCAGAAGAGAGAGTATTGACTTTATCAATCGGTTGATGATATAGCGAGTCATTGTATCTCCTTAAACATTGTAAAACTATTGAATTGAGGGGGTTGAGATGATCTCAACCCCCTCAATTCCAGTTCTATGATTTGCATCCGACTTTCGGCATTATTTTCCGAAATTCTTCTGCCATTCTTCGTAAGCTTTGTCGTACTCTTCAGTGGGAATGATGTCATCCGCAATCTGGAGGCCCTTCCACTTGACATCAGCCAAACCGTAGGTAGCAAATTGTCTGGTGAAGGGGACGTACTTGGAGACGACTTCAAAACGTGCCTTCATGCCGGTGGGAATGTAGAGGCACTTCTCAATTAAGAGGGCATCAGCCTTGGCGAATGCCTTATAACGGGCGTCCATATCATCGGTGATCTTGTCGGCATCACGGTAGAGCTTCTCATAATCCATGAAGCCCAGCTGCTTCTTCAGATCTTCGTTGACGATGACCTGATTGCCGTCCTTATCCTTTTCGACATTACCCAGGCCGGTTGCCCGCATGTAGTAGCCGGTGATGGGGGAGTAGATGTCGACGAAGGACTTGGGGTCGTTGTAGTCAGGGGACCAACCGGTGAAGGTGGAGATATCGTAGTCCATAGCTGCCGGATCAGAATTCTTGTAGACGATGTTCGTAACGGTATCGTCGGGTCTCATGACGAGCTCGATGATGATGTTGCCTTCGGTGTTATCTTCAATAGACTTCTTCATGGACTGGGCCTTCTTGACCAGACGGTCAGAGGTCTCAATCACCATCATATCCAGATGGACAGGGAAGACAACCCCCTCTTCCTTGGCGGCTTCGATGTACTTCATGGCTTCTTCCTTGCTAAAGAAAGGCGTTTTGCCGTCGTTCAGGTCGCGGTTTTCGCCGGTCGCTTCATTATAAGCATCGGTGACAACCTGGGGATAGATGGTTCCGTCAGAAAGGGTACCAACGTCAGGGGCGTTGTTGATGTTCCGCTGGGAGGCTTCAGCTAAGTCTTTCGGGCAGTCCACGGAGATGTCAGCGACAACGTCGTAGGCGGCACGGAGGGCCTTACGGAAGTTCTCGTTCAAAACGGCTTCCCGAGTGTTCTTTCTCAGGGTCTCGTCCGTGGCATAGTTGGTTTCATTGAAAACCTGGCGGTTATAGTTGAAGACTACGCCAAAAGCGGTTCCGTTGGGCAAGCTGTAGTGGGTCTTGCCTTCATACTTCTGCTTGTAAGCATCGTAGTCGGCCCAGCCGGGGTTCAGGGAAGCCTGGCTATAAACGCCATTTTCAAAGCCCTTGATTGTGGAATAGTTATCAGAACCGTCGTCATAAACTTCGGTTACCTTGGAAAGATGAACGTTGGCAGCATCCCAGTAAGCGGCGTTCTTGGTCATGACGCGCTGGGACTTGGCGGTATTTTCAGTAAGGATGAAAGCGCCGTTATAGAGGATGGAGTCCAGCTTGGTAGCGCCGAAATCACAGGTATCCTTGTTGGGGGCACCGAGCTTGCAGCCTTCGCCTTGGCCTTCCAGGAAAGCGCGGTTGATCGGGTACAAAACAGCATAAGTGGTCATGGAGTCGAAATAGGGAGTGGGCTGTTCCAGGGTGAATTCGAGGGTGGAGTCGTCAATGGCCTTTACGCCAACCTTATCCCAAGCTTCATCAGAGAAGTCGGAGGCCAGATATTCATCATAACCCTTAACAACGCCTTGTAAGAGCCAGGCGGTCTCGGATTCGAATTCAGCACCGTGACGGACACCGACGACAAAGTCATCGGCTTTCACCGTGTCATACACTTCACCGGTGTTGGTTACCCATTGAACGTTGGGACGAATCTTGAAGGTCCAGACGGTCTTGTCTTCGTTGGGTTCCCAGGACTCAGCCAGAGAAGGAACTAATTTCCCGGTGACGGAGTTCTCGAGGAGGCCGTCAACCAAGTTTCCGTTGACCTGGTGGTCGGTATTCAAAGCAGTGGTAACATAGTCCATGTTATCGAGGTCGGTTGAATAAGTGATGGTCAATTCTTTGTCAGGAATGTTTTCAGCCACTTCTGAGCTGGGTCCTTCCTGAGATTCTCCGGACTTGCTCTCTCCGCCACCCTGGTTTCCGCAGGCGGTCAAGGTCAAAGCAAGTGCTAAGGACAATGCCAGCAATTTCTTTTTCATTTTTCCCTCCTTCACGATTCAATCGTGTAGTAATTTTGATTCAGTATAGCACAATGAGGCGATTTTTCAAGGAATGAGAGAAATTTATAATGATAATAAAAAAGTCGCTTGCATAATTATTATACAAGCGACCGTATTTTTCCAGTTTTTTTCGGATATTCACTAATTATTCAGCAAGCTTTCAACTTTGGTCTGGATGTCCTCCTTGGTGAAGGGCTCGGTAAAGTGGTTGGTGTCGTAAGCAAGGACCTTTCCCTCTTTAACCACTAGGACCGCCGGAATATATTCAACCTGAATTCCTTCCGCAAAGCGGTCGAATTCCTCTCCCTGGGCTTCAGCGTTCATGTAATAAAGGGTCCAGCCCTCTTTCTTAGCCACTTCATCCAACAAGGGAATGAATTTCCGACAATAGGGGCAATAGGTGGCTCCCATGTAAATCAGGCGGTCCTCTTTCTTATCCCGGGCTTCCTCCACCTGGTCGATGGTAATGGTGGGATAAGTCCCCACCAATTCATTATAGGCCGCTTTCTCCGCTTTCTCTTCCTCGCTGTCTTCTTCTGAGGAGGGGGATTCTTCTATCGATGAGGATTCTTTCGCCGGCTCAGACTGGCTGACAGGCTGGCTTTCCGTGCCCCGGGATTCCTGGGCCGGCTTCTTCTCTCCACAAGCGGTCAGGCCCAGGGCCAAAACAAGGGCCACTAACAGGATTTTTCTATTTACTTTCATGGGACAGGTCTCCTCTCGCACTCTTTTCCCAAAGGTCTCCGCAAAGGTCCAGGACCCGGTCTATGGCTTGTCCGCTGGTCATGTCTTCGTTGACCATCTCCTTGCGGGTGGAATATTCCACCAGGTCTTCCCCGGCCTTCTTCCCCACCGTAATCCGGAGGGGGATGCCGATGAGGTCCCGGTCGTTGAACTTGACTCCGGCCCGCTCATCCCGGTCATCCAAAAGGACTTCAACCCCCTTATCCATGAGGTCGGCATAGATTTTTTCCGCCAGATCCACCTGGACCTGGTCCTTCATGTTCATGATGGAGATGATGACCTGGTAGGGGGCGGTCAGGAGGGGCCAGATGATTCCCTTGTCATCGTGGTTCTGCTCCACGATAGCGGAGATGGACCGGGTGACCCCGATTCCATAGGATCCCATGATGATGGGCTGGGACTTCCCATTCTCATCCAGGAAGCTGGCCCCCATGGATTCGGAGTACTTAGTTCCCAGCTGGAAGATGTTCCCCACTTCGATCCCTCGGGCAAAATGGAGGGGGGCGCCGCACTTGGGACACCGGTCTCCTTCTTTGACCATCCGGAGGTCATCCACCACTTCCCCATCGAAGTCCCGGCCGAAGTTGACGTTCTTCAAATGGAAGCCCGTTTCGTTGGCCCCGCAAATCAGGTTGGGCCGTTCGGTCACCGTCCGGTCGACCAGGACTCGGACCGACTCGTCTAAACCGATAGGCCCGGTGAAGCCTGCCTGGGCCCCGGTCAGCTTTTCGATGGTCTCATCATCCATCATCTCCACTTCGTGTTCAGGGACCTGGAGGTAGGCCACCAATTTGGCCATATTGAGCTCCCTTTCCGCAGGAAGGA
>JAQYCE010000060.1 GCA_029003555.1 Bacillota bacterium
GAACCGTCGTTTGGAATGGTCCCATGGGGGTCTTCGAGATGGAGGATTTTGCCCAAGGCACCTTTGCAGTAGCTAAGGCCCTGGCCGAATGCCCGGGCGTCACCATTGTCGGTGGGGGAGACTCCGCTTCTGCTGTCGAGAAGGCAGGCTATAAGGACAAGATTACCCACGTTTCCACCGGTGGTGGGGCTTCCCTGGAATTTTTAGAAGGAAAGGTCCTGCCCGGCATTGCTGCCATTAGCGATCGATAAGGAGGATGTATGAGAAAACCACTGATTGCCGGAAACTGGAAAATGAATAAAACGCCCTACCAGGCGGGTCTCTTAATCCAGGAGATTAAAAAAATGGACCTGGATGGGGAAGTGGAGGCCTTGGTCTGTGTGCCCTCTATCGACATTCCCTCCGTCCGGGAGACCATGGAAGGCTCTTCCCTCCGTTTGGGCGCCGAGAACTTCTTCTATGAGGAAGAGGGGGCCTATACCGGAGAGGTCTCCGGTCCCATGCTCAAAGACTATGAGGTGGAATACATCATCATCGGCCACTCCGAACGTCGGACCATTTTCAAAGAAGATGACGCCATGATCCAAAAGAAGGTCAAGGCGGCCCTGGACCAAGGCTTCAAGCCCATCCTCTGTGTGGGAGAGAGCCTGGAGGAAAGGGAGGCCGGTTTGGCCGAAAAGAAGGTAGCCGGACAACTTGCTGCCGACTTCCAGGGACTGGATGAGGGCGATTTTGAAAAGATCGTTATCGCCTATGAACCCATCTGGGCCATCGGGACCGGGAAGACCGCTTCTTCGGATGACGCCGAGGAAATGTGTGCCTTTATCCGGAAGGAAATCACCAAGTCCTTCGGAGAAAAAGCGGGACAAGCGGTCCGGATCCAATATGGCGGGTCGGTAAAGCCGGGCAATGTGAAGGAAATTATGAGCCGGGAGAATATTGATGGGGCTTTGGTTGGCGGAGCCAGCTTGGAAGCCGAGTCTTTTGCCCAGCTCGTGAACTATAAGAAAAACTAAGGAGGACCTATGTCTGCGATTATTGATATTTATGCACGTCAAGTTCTTGATTCCCGGGGCAATCCCACTGTTGAAGTCGAAGTGACGACTGAAGAAGGCGGCTTTGGCCGGGCCATCGTCCCTTCGGGCGCATCGACGGGCCAGTTCGAAGCGGTTGAACTCCGCGATGGAGATGACAGCTACTATGACGGGATGTCCGTGGAAGATGCTGTGGAGAACGTCAACGGCGAAATCTTTGAAATGCTCCTGGGTTGGGAAGTTACCGACCAGATCGGGATCGACAATATGATGATTGAAGCCGATGGGACGGACAACAAGGCCCGCTTAGGAGCCAACGCCATTTTAGGTGTCTCCTTGGCCTGTGCTCGGGCAGCAGCTGATGAGTGTGGCCTCCTCCTCTACAATTATCTGGGTGGAGTCAATGCCAAGACCTTCCCCGTTCCCATGATGAATGTCATCAACGGCGGAAAGCATGCCGATAACTCCGTTTCCTTCCAGGAATTCATGATCATGCCGGTTGGGGCTGAATCCTGGTCCCAGGCCCTGGAAATGTGCGTCAATGTTTTCCATACCCTCAAGGGAGTATTAAAGGAAGACGGGTTCTCGACAACCGTTGGAGATGAAGGTGGCTTTGCCCCCAACTTCAAGACCGATGAAGAACCCTTCGAGTACCTGGTCAGGGCCATTGAAAAGGCCGGCTATAAGCCGGGCGAGGACTTCATGCTGGCCACTGACCCGGCCACGACGGAACTCTATGAAGAAGCCAAGAAGATCGGCAAGGATGGCTATTACTTCTGGAAGACCGACCAGTTTAAGACGGCTGATGAGATGATCGATTTCTGGGAAGAAATGGTCGACAAGTACCCCATCATCTCCATTGAAGATGGTTTAGCAGAAGAAGACTGGGATGGTTGGAAGAAGCTGACTGACCGCCTGGGCGATAGGGTCCAGCTGGTCGGCGATGACCTCTTCGTCACCAATCCTGCCCGCCTGAAGAAGGGGATTGACATGGGAGTGGCCAATGCCATCCTGATCAAGGTCAACCAGATCGGTACCTTGACCGAGACCCTGGACGCCATCGAAATGGCCAAGCGGGCCGGCTACACTGCCGTTATCTCCCACCGTTCCGGTGAAAGTGAGGATACCACTATCGCTGACCTGGTTGTCGCGACCAATGCCGGCCAGATCAAGACCGGGGCTCCCTCCAGAACCGACCGCGTTGCGAAATACAACCAGCTCCTCCGTATCGAGGACTATGTCGGTGAGGACGGAAAGTACGAAGGAATGGATTCCTTCTACAACATCAAACGGAAGAAGTAAGCAAGATAAGCAGGAAAGAGGGGAAAGGGCGTGAGTCCTTCCCCCTCTTTTTTCTTTCTCTGAAAAAGGCTTTCCTTCTTTTATAAATTCCGATTTTCCCCCTTTAGTCAAGCGGGAAAATGGGCATTCTTTGCCAAGAAAAGAGGAGCTGGGATAAGCCGGTAAAGGAAAACCTTTCAGATGGTCGAATCTTCCCGGTAATAATGGTAAAATAAGAAAAGATGATTGACCTGGATTGGAGGATCTTATGAGAAATCAGAACCAAATCTGTGCCATGCTCCTGGCCGGCGGCCAGGGGTCCCGGTTGAAAGACCTGACCAAAGATACGCCCAAACCTGCGGTTCCTTTCGGGGGAAAATATCGGATTATCGACTTTGCTCTGTCGAATGCCACCCACTCGGAAATCAGAGACATCGGCGTCCTCACCCAATACAAGCCCTATAAGCTCAATGAGCATATCGGGATCGGGGATGCCTGGGATTATGACCGGACCAAGGGAGGCCTCCGCATGCTCTCACCCTACTACAATGAGGAGGGAGGACGCTGGTATGAAGGGACGGCCAATGCTATCTATGAGAATATTGATTTCCTGGACCGGATCGATCCCCAGTACGTTCTGATCCTATCGGCCGACCATATCTACAAAATGGACTATAACGACCTCCTCCTTCTCCATAAGAAGAAGGGGGCGGAGTGCACAATTGCCGTTATGGAAGTGCCTTGGGACGAGGCTTCCCGCTTCGGGATTATGAATGCGGATGAGTCCGGCCGGATCATCGAGTTTGAAGAAAAGCCGGAAAAGCCCAAGTCCAACCTGGCCGCCATGGGAATTTATATGTTCAACTGGCCCACCCTCCGTCGCCAACTGATCCGGGATTATAACGATAAAAATTCTTCCTACGATTTCGGAAAGGATATCATTCCCCACATGTTGGCGGAAGACCTTCCCCTCTATGCCTACCGCTTTGACGGCTATTGGAAGGATGTGGGGACTGTCAAATCCTATTGGGAAGCCAACCTGGAGATGATCGACCCGGACAACGGGTTGGATATTTATGATAAATCCTGGCAGATCTACACCTCGGCAAAAAACCTCCCTCCCCATTATCTGGGCAAGGATTCCAAGGTGACCAATTCCCTGGTTAATGAGGCCTGCAACATCTTAGGCCAGGTCGAGCATTCTGTTCTCTTTGCCAATGTCACGGTGGAGGAAGGAGCCCTGGTCAAGGACTCCGTCATCCTTTCCGACTGCGTCATTAAGAAAAATGCCAAGGTCAGCCGTGTTGTCATGAACGAGGGAGAAACCATTGAAGAAGGGCTTGAGATCGGAAGCGATGATCCCTCTTCGGTCTACCTTGTTTCAGATGGCAAGGTCAACAAAGAATAGGAGGCCAAGATGAAAAATTGCAGTGGAATTATTTTAAGCCCGGGGAACAATGAGGATTTTGGCCCCCTGGTTAAGACCCGCCCTGACTATATGATCCCCTTCGGTGCCCGCTACCGGATTATCGATTTTTGTCTGTCCAACATGGCCAACTTCAATGTTTCCCACGTCATGCTTTATGCGGGATCTAATATCCGTTCCACCATCGACCATATTTCCGACGGTTCCGACTGGGAGCTCAACCGGAGGTCAAACGGTCTTTTGATCAATCCACGGGTGGAAAACTCCCAGACCGGCAAGCACTCCGATGTTGAAACCTTCTTTGCCTCCCTGCCTTTTTATGAGAACATGGCCCATGAAAACCTCTATATCGAGAACCCCATGGCCATTTCCAAAGTCAACCTTCAGGAAGCCTACAACACTTTTACGGAGGGGGACTACGATATCCTCATCCTCTATTCCGAGGAAAATGACAAGGACGGCCGTTACGACGGGATGAACAAGCTGATTTTGGACGAAAATGGCCGGCTGATCAATATCGGCTACAACCTGGGAACCAACCCCAAGATCGAGCTCCAAATCGGTCGTTACTTCATCAAAAATAAGGTCTTCATTAATCTGGTCAAGGATGCCATGGAAAAGGGAAATGCCAATACCCTGATCCAAGCGGTTCTGAATAACAAGACCCGGCTCAAGATCGGGACCTATAAGGTGGAATCCAAGCTTTTCTATATCCACGATATTGATAGTTACTACCATGCCAATATGGCCCTTTTGGATGCGGAATCCTACCGAGAGGTCTTCCATAAAAACGGAATGGTTTATACTAAGTCCAAGGATGAGCCCTCCACCCTCTATACGGAAACCGCCAAAATGTCCAATTCCCTGGTGGCCAACGGCTGCATCATTGAGGGGGAAGTGGAGAATTCCGTCCTCTTCCGTGGGGTCCACATCCACAAAAACGCCATTATCCGGAATTGCATTATTAACCAAGGGACGGAAATCGAGGAGAATGCCGTCTGCGTCAACACCATCACCGACAAGAATGCCGTGGTGGGGTCCGGCGTTACCGTAGCCGGGTCGGTCAATAATCCCTATGTGATTGGGAAGGACCAGGTCATCACCAATCCCGGTCTGGTCTAACGGGTGAAGGGCTGACAATGAAGATCCGGTCCCGGTTGAATGACCGGGGCGGTTTGAAGTGAAGGAGGAAGCTTGAATATATTATATGTGGCAGCGGAGGCAACACCTTTTATAAAAACCGGGGGTCTGGCGGATGTCGCCGGATCCTTGCCCCAGGCCCTGGCTAAGCTGGGCCAGGATGTCCGGGTCTGCCTTCCCCTCCATGGAAAAATCCCGGAGAAATTTACACAAGATTTAAAAAAGCTCACCGACTTTTACGTCGATATCGGTTGGAAACATGAGTATTGCGGGGTATACGAGCTGGTTGCCGAGGGAGTAACTTTCTACTTCCTGGACAACAAGTATTACTTTAACCGGCCCAGCCTCTATGGCCAGTTTGATGATGGAGAAAGGTATATTTTCTTCGCCAAGGCGGCTGCCCGTCTGCCCAGGATTTTGGATTGGCCGGTGGATGTCATCCATGCCAATGACTGGCATTCCGGCTTGGTCCCTGTCTTTGTCAACGACTATCGGACGGGGGATGCCTTTTATAAAGACGTCAAGACGGTCCTGACCATCCACAACCTCAAGTACCAGGGCCAGTTTGCCATGGACCTTTTCTATTGGACCAATCTCAATGGGTTCTATGCTTCCGACTATGACCTGAAGTATTATGACACCATCAATTTCCTCAAAGGTGGGATCGTCCATGCGAATAAGGTAAATACCGTTTCGCCCACCTATGCTGAGGAAATCCACTACCCCTTCTTTTCGGAGGGGATGGAGAATGTCATCAATGCCTATGCCTCTAAGATTTCCGGCATTTTGAACGGAATTGATACGGATCATTGGAATCCGGAAAAAGACCCCCACATCGCAGCCAATTATTCCATCAGTAATCTGGAGGGAAAGAAGACCTGTAAGAAGGCCCTCCAGGAGCTTTGTGGCCTTCCGGTCCGTCCGGATGTCCCTCTCTTTGCCATGGTCTCCCGCTTGACGGCCATGAAGGGTCTGGACCTGGTCCGCTATATCATGGATGAATTCCTCCAGGAGGACGTCCAGTTTGTGGTCCTGGGGACAGGGGATGAGACCTATGAAGAGATGTTCCGCTACTTTGCCCATAAGTACCCGGACAAGTGCGCTGCCCACATCTATTATTCGGATAAAGAAGCCAACCAGATCTATGCAGGAGCTGATCTATTCCTCATGCCTTCGGTCTCCGAGCCCTGCGGCCTCTCCCAGATGATTGCCATGCGGTATGGAACAGTACCCCTGGTCCGTGAAGCCGGCGGCCTCATGGACTCGGTGGACGCCTACAATAAATATGAGAAAACCGGGGAAGGCTTCCGCTTTGCCCACGTCAATGCCCATGAACTCCTTTCCGCCATGCGAAGTGCCGTGGAAGTTTATGCGAAAAAGCCCGATGACTTCCGTATGCTCATGACGAATGGGATGAAGAAGGATTTGTCATGGAAAGCATCCAGTAAGGAATATTTAAAGCTCTATGAATCGCTCTGGTAAAATTTCCTGGACCAATCATACCCTCCCCAGGGAGGACCTATTGAATGAAAGAGGATGGCTGGACGAATTGGAGGAAGAGGCCCAGACCCAAAGCTTGGGCTTAGACTACCGAAAGGACCGGTCCATCTTCCGGGTATGGGCACCTCAACGGGAGGAAGTCCTCCTCCATCTCTACCGGAATAGGGAGGATCGGGAGGGCTTCTGCCTTCCTATGGAGAAAGCTGGAGGAATCTTCCAGGTCCGGGTGGACGAGGATCTTGACGGCTTCTATTACACCTACCGGGTTGGGGACCAGGAGGTGACCGACCCCTATTCTCTGTCGGCCTCCCTCAATTCCCGTCGCACAGCCATTGTCAACATGGAAGGGACCAACCCGCCGGGCTTTTCCTCTTCTTCTTTTGTTGACACTCCACCCGACCAAGCCATTATCTACGAGGTCCATGTGGGGGACTTCACCTTTGACCGGACTTCCGGGGTTAAGCTTGCCGGAAAATTTTTGGGGATGGTGGAGGAGGGGAGGAAATACCACTTCACCTCCACCGGCCTGGACCACCTTAAGAAGCTGGGGATCACCCATGTCCACCTCATGCCCATCAACGACTTCATTTCTGTGGATGAGGATCCGGAGTCCTTTGGTCGAGAGGATAATTATAATTGGGGCTATGATCCGGAGCTCTATAATGTGCCGGAGGGGTCCTATGCCAGCCGACCGGATGATCCCAAGTCCAGGATTCAAGACTGCAAGGCTATGATCCAGGCTTTTCATGAGGCGGGGATCGGGGTGATTATGGATGTGGTCTATAACCACACCTGGAAGTCCTACGATTCCAACCTCAACATCCTGGCCCCGGGCTATTATTACCGGTCCAGCCACGGCCTTTTCACCAACGGGTCGGGTGTGGGAAACGAGCTGGCCTCCGAAAGGATCATGGTTCGAAAGCTGATCATCGACTCCCTCCTTTTCTGGCAGAGGGAATACAAGGTGGATGGCTTCCGCTTTGACCTCATGGCCCTGACTGACCGGGACACCATTGATCTTGCCCTTGCCCGTCTCCGAGAGGTTAATCCCAATGTCTTAGTTTATGGGGAACCCTGGACGGGTGGACCCTCCGGCCTGGATTTTGAAGACCAGGTTCGCTGGTCGGGTCAGGTGGGGAAGGGCTTTGCCCTTTTCAATGAGGTTTTTCGCCAGATGGTCAAGGGGGACAATGATGGTCCGGGCAAGGGGTTTATCCAGGGTGCGGTCGGAAACAAAGAAGTCCTGACCAACGGCCTCCTGGGCTCCATCCGGACCGACTCCATGGATGGGGGAGTTAGGGACCCTATTGAATCCATTAACTACTTCAATGCCCATGACAACCTGATCCTGGAGGATAAACTTTCTTTGACCAACCCGGATGGAGAATTAAATGATCCCATGACCCGGCTGGCTTTTGGCCTTCTTCTTACTGCCCAGGGAATCCCCTTTTTCCATGCCGGCAATGAATTCCGCCGGTCCAAGGCGATGAGCCCCAATTCTTATAACGCTCCTTACTCGATTAATGCAGTGAATTGGTCCCTTAAACTCAAGCACCGATCCCTTTACCACTATGTCCGTGATTTGATTCAAATCCGCAAGGACTTCCCGGTCTTTCGATTGGCCAGCGGTCGGGCAGTCCGGGATAGGGTTGAGATTATTGACCCTCAAAACGAGAATATGATCAGCCTGGTTTACCAGGTTGATGAAGGCAATCACCGGGACTATCTTCTGGTGGTCCACCACAATGGATGGAAAGGCGGGCTTATGCCCACTTCCGGCCTCTTCCGGGCCCTGAAGGCCTATCGACTTTCCATCCAAAGAATCTTCGACCCCAAGGGTAGGGTGGCTTGTAACCGGGTAGAAGGAGGGGAGTCAGACTTGCCCTATATCCATGTTCAACCCCTATCCACCACTATTTTTTCCATTAAAAAAGGAGGATCCTATGGATTATAAAAATGTCTACCGGGCCTGGTTAGAGGACCCGGCCATTGATGAGGCTTCCAAGGAAGAGCTTAGGGCCCTGGAAGGAAATGAAGAGGAAATCAAGGACCGCTTCTATGCTCCCCTTGCCTTTGGAACCGCAGGCCTTCGGGGAAAGCTGGGCGCAGGGATCAATCGGATGAATATGTATACCGTTGGAGCTGCTTGCGAGGGCCTGGCCCGCTTTATCGAGAGCCAGGGACAGGATGCCAAGGACAGGGGCGTTTCCATCGCCTATGATGTCCGTCATTTTTCCAAGGAGTTTTCCATCCTGTCTGCGGAGATTTTAGCGGCTCATGGCATCCATGTTTATATTCATACCGAATGCCAACCGACCCCCCTCCTTTCCTATACGGTTCGGAAGACGGATTCCTTCGCCGGCATTATGGTGACAGCCTCCCACAACCCCAAGGAGTACAACGGCTATAAAGTCTATAACTATGAGGGGTCCCAGATCCTGGATGACTGGGCCAAGGCCATTGAATCGGAAATCGGTCTAGTGATTTCCTATGGGGATATCAAGCGCCTAGCCTACGAAGAGGGCAAGGAGCAGGGTCTGATCGAGGAGATTTCTCAGGACCTGATCGAAGACTATATCCAGGACATCCTGGAATTGCCCATCCACGACCAATCCATCGATAAGAGCATTAAGATTGTCTATTCCCCCCTCAATGGAGCCGGAAATAAGCTGGTCCGCCGGATCTTTAAGGAAAGAGGATTTAACAATATCCATATCGTCAAGGAGCAGGAGAATCCCGATCCCGATTTCACCACCATCGGTTATCCCAACCCTGAGGATCCCAAGGCCTTTGCCCTTTCAGAGAAGCTGGGCAAGGAAGTGGGGGCCGACCTCCTCTTTGCCACCGACCCGGACTCCGACCGGTGTGCCTTGGAAGTCCGAAATCCGGAAGGAGACTTTGTCTTCTTTGATGGGAATAAGGTAGGGGCCCTGATTGGCTACTACATTATTTCTGAGCGTCAGGCCAAGGGGACTTTGCCGGAGAATGGGGCGGTGCTCAAGTCCATTGTTACCGGAGACCTCCTGGCGGCCATTGCTGAGGATTATGGGGTGGAGTGCTTTGAGGTCCTCACCGGTTTTAAGAACATAGCGGCCCCTGTCAATGAATGGGATGAGACCGGAGAATTTGAATACTTGTATGGATTTGAAGAATCCATTGGCTACAATCCCAGCAAATTTGTCCGGGATAAGGACGCCGTCTCTTCGGCCATGATGATTGCGGAGATGGCCGCCTTCTACCGGGCCCAGGGCAAGAGTCTGATTGATGTCCTGGATGAACTCTATGAGGAATATGGTTACTACAATAACCGGCTCAAATCCACCGTCCTGGAAGGGATCGATGGGAAAGAAAAAATCAACCGGATCATGGAAGAATTCCGAGCCAACCCCTTGGAGAAGATTGCGGACATGACCCTGGATGAAGTCATTGACTACGAAAGGGATGATACAGGCCTGCCCAAGTCCAACGTTCTCCGCTATTTCTATGATGACGGGTCCTGGTATGCCATCCGTCCTTCCGGAACAGAGCCCAAGATCAAGGTCTATATGTACTCAGTAGGGGACGACCTGGAGGATTCGGAAAGAAAGCTGACGGCTTTTGAAAATGCCACGGATGATGTTTTCGCCTCTGTCCAATAAAGCCTTTCTTGAAGGGCCCTGCCTTTTCGGCAGGGCTTTTTTTAGTCAAAATTTCTCCACACCGCCTATGCTATAATTGGCCTAAAAGAGAGGAGGATTTATGGATAAAGTTTTCGACTTGCTGGAGCAAGTCTTTTTTAAGAACCTCTTTGGAGAAATCAACCTTTATATCATTTTATCCACGGTCATCAAGTTCGTCTTCGTCATCATTGTTTTGGCCTTTATCGCTCGAATTGTGAAGATGATTTCCATGGATATTCGCTCATCCTATACCAAACCCGAGTCAGACAACCCCTACCTCCGCTTTCTAGGGGATCCGGCTATGGTGAATTTTCCGGTCCGAGATGAGTATTATTTGACCGATAATACCCGGATCGGACGGGCGGATGACAACAACGTCATCCTCAAGGACCGAACCATCTCCAAACACCAGGCTGTTTTTATCCAAGAAGGCCGAAACTTTCTGATTGACGACCTTGGAGCCACCAACCCCACCATGGTCAATGGTCAGGTGGTGGACCAACCCATGCCTTTACAAGACCGGGACATCATCCGCCTGGGCCAGTTGGACTTTATGTTCATGGAAGGAAGTGACCATGAATAAATTACATCTTTGGGAGGAAAAGCAAGAAGATAACCGTCCGGTACAGAGTCACCATAAGGGGATACTGGGCCTTTTAATCACCTTCCAGGTTCTTGCCCTGGCTCTGGCCTTCCTCTTTCACATCCAAGACCTGTCCGTTGACTCCCTCTTTTTCGCCGGGGGCTTAATCCTGACTTCCTCGATTTCCATTATCATCATCCAGAAGGTTTCCACCGGAGATCCCTATCCCCTGATGATCGTCAATATGATTTTTTCCATCGGCATTATTATGATTTATCGAATCCGGCCGGACCTGGGAGTTAAGCAGATGGTCATTTACCTCATGGCTCTGATCGCCTATTTTTCAGTCTATTTCATTTTGAAGGTGGGTCAGCGCTTTTGGGAAGGAAAGATTATTTTTTACTATGGGGTGACCCTCTTGCTCTTTGTCCTTACCTTGGTTTTGGGGGAGTTTTTACATGGGGCCAAGAACTGGATTACCATCGGAGGGATCCAGGTCCAACCTTCGGAATTTGCCAAAATTCCCTTTGCTTTTTTTGTCGCCTCCTGGTTTAAACGCTATGATGAGTTCCAAACCTCTCTACTAAGAAAGCTCTCCTTGACCCTGGCCACTTTCCTCCTGATCGGCCTTTTCTTCCTCCAAAAAGAGCTAGGCACGGCGGTTGTCTTTTTTGCCGTCCTTTTAGTCGCCCAGCTGGCTTATGAGAAGAATTCCTGGATTCCCTTCATGAACCTGTTTCTGGCCGTGGCCGGCCTTTATGTGGCCTACCGAATCTTCCCCTATATCCAAGACCGGTTCGCCATTTGGAGGGACCCTTGGGCGGATTATAACAACAAGGGCTACCAGGTCATCCAGGCTGCCTTTGCCCTAGCTGCCGGCTCCTTCTTTGGGACCGGGGTAGGACTGGGTCAACCCGGACGGGTCCCCCTGGGTCATTCCGACTTTATCTTTGCTTCTGTTGTCGAGGAGTTCGGGTCCATGATGGGCATCTGCCTCATCCTTCTTTTTGTTATCCTCCTTTACCGGGGCTTTAAAACCGCTATGAACCAGGAGAGGGACTTTTACTCAGCCCTGGCCCTTTGTGTGGTGGTCATCTTTGCCGCCCAAGCCTTTATCATGTTTGCCGGCACCATGAAGCTAATCCCGCTGACGGGAATCACCATCCCCTTCCTCACCTATGGGGGGTCCTCCCTGGTGTCTTCCTTTGCTCTCCTAGCTGCCCTCCAGGTCGCGTCTGAGGATTTGATGGGAATGGAGGCCTCTTATGAAACGGTCTAGAAACCGGATGCTGGTCCTTTTTTCCATCTTGATGGTGGCCTTTTTAGGCCTGGCCCTCTATCTCACCTATTTTGAGGTCATAAAAGCCCCGGCCCTCCGGGCCCACAACCTCAACCCCAGAAACTGGGTCGATGAATCCCAATTCGGACGGGGAAAGTTCCTGGACCGAAATAGTCAGGTCCTGGTGGACCGGGTCAAGGAGGAAGATGGGACCTATACCCGCTATTCTAAGTATCCCGCCCTTTATGCCCACTTGATCGGCTACAATTCCGACACCTATGGAAAGTCCGGGTTGGAAAAGGCTTTAAATGGAAGCTTGCTCAACCTGGGTCAGGACAACCCTATTGCTGAACTCCGGGGTAAGGTCCTGAATGAAGGGGCGGGAAATGATGTTCAACTGACCATCGACCATGACTTACAGGCCTATACCTACAAGCTTCTCAAGGGGAAAAAGGGTGCAGCCGTTGCCATCAACCCCCAGACGGGTGAAGTTCTGGCCATGGTTTCTGTCCCCTCTTTTGACCCCAACAAGGTGGATTCCTCATGGAATGACCTCCTGGAGACGGAGGGAGATGTCCTGGTCAACCGGGCCATAAACGGTCGCTACACTCCGGGCTCCGTTTTGAAGGCAGTTTCCGCTATGGCCCTCCTGGATGCCGGGAAGGCGGAAAGCTATGAGGACAAGGGGAAGACCGTCGTATCCGGATATGCTATTGAAAATTACCAGGGAAAGGCTTATGGAGAAATTGGACTGCGAGAGGCTTTGATTCACTCTTCCAACACCTATTTTGCCGATCTTTCTCAGAAGGCAGGGCCGGAAGCCTTTGGTCGTGTCTTTGACAACTTTAACTTCAACAAGGAAATTCCTTTTGACCTGAAGGTCACCTCCTCAAGGGCGCCCTTTAAAAGCGGAATGGATCCCACCCTCCTTGCCGCCAACTCCTTTGGCCAGGGGGAAATCACCCTATCACCCCTCCATTTGGCCATGGCCTATGGGGCTATCGCCAATGAGGGGGTTATGATGGCTCCCACACTCGTCAAGTCCATCATCTCGCCCAACGGGGGCGTCCTTCGGGATTCGAAAAGTAAGGTTCTCCAGGAGCTGGATAAGGACCATGCCCGGATGGTGGCGGATTATCTCCACGATACGGCCCAGGCCAATGGTGCTCAGGACCAGGTTTCCGTTCCCATGGCCGGGAAGTCCGGTACGGCACAGATTGCCGGTGGATCCACCAATGCCCTTTATTGCGCCTTTGCCCCTATGGACAAGCCCTCCATTGCCATCTGTCTGGTCCTTGAAGATGATGGCCGGATGGGCTATCAGGCCGCCCAACCCCTGGTTCTATCCATGCTTAATTATTGGTTTTCTCACCAATAAGTCTTTTTAACCCATTAAAAAATCGGATCCGGGAAGTTTCCCGGGTCCGATTTTTTCTTTCAGGATTATATTAATTTGTCCTTAAGGTTGTACCAATACCAATTGGAATTAAAGAGAATCCGGTGGATCTTTTTACCGGTTTGTCGGAAGGTGATTTTTTTTAATCCCAGGAAGTGTTCCTCCATCCCATCCGTAACCAGGAGGGCCTTGTCTTTTTCATCCGGGGGAAAGGAAACCTCCGTCTCTGCCGATGAAGGGAGGACGATAGAGGAGGGGAGGGCCTCGTAGGTCTTAGACCGAAGCTGGTTTAAGGGGGTGATCTGGTATCCTTTGAGCGTTTGGTAGAGGATGGACCCTCCCGCGGATAAGTTGTAAGCTGTGGACCCGGAGGGGGTGGAGACGATCAGGCCATCCCCGGCCAGGTGGAGGAGGGGAACCTGGTCAACGGATAGGCTAAAATGGACTGTCTTCCTCTTGGGCGACTGGACGGAGAATTCGTTGACACACCAACGTCGGTAGGTCCAGGAAGAGGTCTCCACCTCAGCTTCTACAAGGAGGAGTTCATCCATGTGATAGTCGCCCTCGACCAGCTTCTTCAGGTTTTTATCTAAGCTATCCAGGTCGGATTCCTGGAAAAATCCTAAAGTTCCTGTATTGATCCCACAAAAGGGAATGGTGGAAAACTGGGACTTATGGACGGCATGAAGGAAGGTTCCATCTCCACCAATGACGAGGTTGTAGTCGGCGTGGTCCAGGTAAACCGGACTGATGCGAAATCCTTGGGGAACTAAGTAATTGACAATGTGGTCCCGGATGGCGAGAGCGGGCGGGCTGGGTTTTATGAAAAGATTGATAATTTTCGTCATCATGGAAACTCCTTTAGAAAAATGGCTTGAGACAATCGATGGATCAAGCTTCTTTACCTATTCTATACTACTTCTTCATGAAGAACTTGTGAAAGTCTTTTCCGCTTGCTATAATATTTCTGTAAACGTCTTGTAACCTTTTGAAGAGCCATTATGTATCCTGCTCTTTAACCGGTATATTAAAGATTGCCACTGCTGTTTGAGCAGGCGATCATGCATAGAAAAAAGGAAGGTGCCATGAATAAGAATTTGACACGTTTTGCTACAGGGGGTCTTGCCTTGCTTGTCCTCCTCAGTTCTCCTTTTTCCACCGTCCGAGCTACGGATGGAGATAGGGAAGGCTCGTCACAAGGAATTTACCAGACCTTACTCTTGGATGATTCACAAGAAAGTGACCTGGAATCCGGAGAAGATATGGACATTGCCGAACCGGCCAATCCGGAGGCCCAGTCAAGTCCACAAAAAAAAGATCATGAAAAATTAACAGAAAAGACGGAGGAGAAAAAAAGCAAATCCAACCCCCTCCATCCCACTAATCCCCAGGCCATCCGGTCTTTCTCAACGAATAAGTCCGGCCAGCTTTCCCAGGCTTGGTCCCTAGAAAGGTCTCGGGAACCGGGAAGAGTCAACACCAAGCGTGAGGAATATAAGAATCCTAAGGGCCAGGTAGTCAAAAAGGGCAATGCTTATACATACCAGGAAGGGTCCAAGACCCGTCTGGCCCGCAATGCCTGGGTTAAGTCGGGAGGAAAGTCCTACTTTGCCGATCCCAATGGAAACCTATATACCAATACACTTCTGGAAGTCGAGGGCAAAACCTATTACTTTGGCCCCCAGGCCTACAGCCTGTCCGGAATTGTCAATGTTAACGGAAAGTCCTATTTTTTTGACGGAGAGAACGGTAATGCCATGATTCGAGAAGCCCGGACCCTAACTCGGGGAGGGACGACCTATATTATCGATAGCGATTTTACGGTTTCCAAGGATGAGCATATCTCCTCAGGACAAGACACCAACAGACAAGGAGAATTGGAGCTTATCCCCAAGTATAATGATGATGGGGGTATGCTTGTTATCGATATTTCCAAATACCAGAGGCCTGCAGATATCGACTATGATCTTTTGTGCCAAAATATTACAGGGGTCATCCTCCGGGTAGCCCACTCCTGGCAGAACCGGGAGGTCCTTGCCCCCAATGAAGATCCCACTTTTGCCACCCATTATGAGGAGTTTCGAAAGAGGGGAATTCCGGTCGGCTGCTATTATTTTTCCACAGCTGTAACCTATGATGAAGGGGTCCAGGAAGCGATTAAAACGATGGAAATCCTGGGAAATCGCAAGCTCCAGCTTCCGGTTTACTGGGATACGGAAGATGAGTACAAGCAGAGAAAAATTCCCAGAGACCAATTGACCCAGGCAGGAAAGGGCTTTTTAGAAACCCTGGCCAACCGAGGCTATGTGGTTGGGGTCTACGCTTCTTCTTCCTGGCTCAAGCACCATCTCAATATGGAGGAACTTCAGGACTATGAAACCTGGGTGGCCCACTATGGTCGGACCAGGGACGGGAAGAGCGTGAAAATCCAACGCCCCAACTACAACCGGTCCTATCAGATTTGGCAGTTTGAGAGCCGGGGACGGGTGCCGGGTTATAAATATAACCTGGATGTCAACTGGATGTACAAGGATTATCCTAAAATGATCGGAAACCATCCCAAATAAACAAAATAGGGCCTGGAAATGTTTGCAAGATCTTGAGCTTTTTGCTATACTAAAGATGTCCTTGATGTTGCCCGAACATTAAACCTACGCCGCTTATAAGGGATTGCGGAGTTTATCCTTCAATGACACGCCTCCTTCGAGTGGACTTCTGCGATGGATAACAGCGAACCCACCTTCACAAACAGAAGGTATTAAATTATTAGGGATCAAGGATCAACATACTCAATGTTGTGCACCCGGCCGAAAGGCCGGGTGTTTTTTTATCAAATCATTATTGTTGATATAATCCTTGAAAAATTTGGGTATAGTTTGGGTATAGATAGATAATAGTTACAAAGAAAAATGTATCTCACTTTTATAAGGAGGAAACTATGGGAATTGTTGATTACATTGAAGCAAAAAACAGGGAAAGAGTCATGAAAGCACGCGTTGAGGATGCCTCAAAAATCGGTATCGGAGTCCTCATGGGTCTGGCTATCGGCAGTGCTGCCGGCGTTCTTTTCGCCCCTAAGTCCGGTCAGGAAACCCGCGAAGACCTGGCAAAGATGGCCCAGGAAACGACGGAAAAGGTCAAGGCCAGCGCCCAGGATGCCATGGATAAAGCGGCTGAATACCGTAACGAACTTCAATCCAAGGTGACCGCTATTGGTCCCGCTATTGAATCCGGCCTCTCCGCTGCTCAGAAGTCTTTAGACGAGAATGAGAAGGAAATTAAGGAGAAGGTAGAAAAGACGGTTGATGACGCCAAAGAAGCCGCCGAGGGAGTGAAAGACTCAGCCAAGGACACCGCCAAGAAGACCGGCGAAGCTGCTAAGAAAGAGTATAAAAAAGAGGAAGAGAAGAACAATAACAAATAAGGAGGAGGAACATGCCAGGAAACGAAATGATGTTTTCCGTTTCTCTAAACGGACTCTTACTCGCCGTCCTCATCGTCGTTGCTATTGTCGCTCTCGTCTACCTCATCAAAGTCTTAGCTAAGGCTTCCAAAGCGGTTGATGCCGTTAGTGAGCTATTAGAGAAAAATAAGGAAGAGCTTGATGCGGCATTAAAAACCATTCCCACCATTACCGGAAAGACGGACCAGGCCCTGGGTCAGGTATCCAAGATTCTCGACCAATCTTCACCGGACATCGTTGATACCATCAGCGGGGCAAAGGACACTGTCATCAGCGTCTCTCGCCTAACCACTGATGCAGCGGATACGGTGGAATACCTGGCAGCGACAGCCATTGACACCGCAGATTCTTTATCCTCCGGTGTCACCAAGACCAACTCCACCTTGGGCTATGTTCGTGAAATCGCAAAGATTGTTAAAGATGTGATAGGACGTTAGTTGATAAGACCGAAAAAGCCATCCTTGCGATGGCTTTTTCTTTGCTGACAAGAGCCCAATATTAGAATGGGTTTGCGATCTAGGCTTGTTAACGTTTTTATGGTAAAATATAGGTGATTCCTGAAACTATTTTTTTTGAATGGAGTGCTCGCATGGGACAACCTACCATTAAAGATGTGGCAAAAATTGCCGGGGTATCAATTTCGACGGTTTCACGGGTGATGAACAAGTCCAAGCCCGTCAGCCCGGAAGCCCAAAAAAAAGTGGAAGATGCTATTGATAAACTCGGCTTCAAGCCGAATGAGCTTGCCCGGAGTTTGGTCATGAAAAAGTCCAACTCCATTGGCATCCTGATCAAAGACATCGGCATTGACTACATGGCCCAAATGGTCCGCGGTGCGGAAGAAATCGGCCGTATGTACAAGTACGATATCCTTCTAACCTCCAGCTATGGCGATTTGGACTTGGAGAAGAAGGCTGTGGATTTCCTTTACCGTAAACAGGTCGAGGGGATCATCTTGGTGACCGAAAAAATTGATCCGGAGATTATTATAAAGATTCGCGATTACCAGATTCCCTATATGCTTCTGGACCGCTATTACCAATCCAAGGAGACCCATACGGTTGCTATCGATTACAAGAGTGCGATGAAAGAGATAGCAGATCACGTTTGCCGGCTTGGCAACAAAAAAATTGCCTATCTCCACGGGAACAACACCTATGAATTCGCCCAGGAAAAACTGGCCGGTTATGAAGAAGCTATGGCCGACCATGGCCTGGAGACTTATACGATTATGGCCGGGGATACGACCAATGAAGCCGGTTACCAGGCCATGAAAAAGTTCTACGAAGAAAAGAAGGACCTGGTTGATGACCTGGACTGCCTCATGTGTCAGAGCGACCAATTGGCTTTTGGTGTCCTATCCTACTGCTATGACCATGGGATCAACGTGCCCAATGATCTCCAGGTAACAGGCATTGGTGGGTCCAATTTTACGCAAATTATCCGTCCCAAGCTGACAACCATCCAGGAGCCCTATTATGATATGGGGGCTGTTGCTATGCGGATGTTGACCAAGATCCTTCAAAATAAGGAAAGCATCACGGAGCCCATTCGTTTACCGGTTCAAATCCTCGATGGTCAATCGACAAAGAAGCGCTAAATTTTTGAGGAAATTTCACGATAACAGGTCATCTAAGAAGGCATTTGCTAATAAGGAGGTCATTTATGGCAGAGAAAAAAGTTACCGTTACCAATGAAACCGGGCTTCACGCCCGTCCGGCCGCAGCCCTTGTCCAGTTTGTCAAGAACATCCCCGGCGATGTGGAGCTGGTGAAAGATGGAAAGGTAGCCAATGCCAAATCCATTTTTAACGTCATGAGCCTGGGGATTTCAAAGGGAACGGAAATCCTCGTCCGTGTGACGGGTGAGAATGAAGAAGAATACGTGGACCGGGTGGTGGATTTCATCCAAAGCCTGACCGAATAAGTAAGGATAAAAGGATAGAAAGGGGGCACCATCCGGTCCCCCTTTTTTATTTCTCTTTCACCAGGAAAGGAAAAGTGGAATATGCTCAAAGAACTGAAAGGCCTGACCGCCTCGCCCGGCATTGCCATGGGCCCGGCAAAAATTTATTCGAAAGTGGACTTGACTATTACAAAAGAAATGGGAGAAGGGGGGGCGGAAAAAGAGTTGGAGAGGCTGAAATCCGCCTTTGATGCCTACCTGGAAAAGCTCAGGAATACGGAATCCGATAACGAAGTCCAGGCTTCTGTCACCCAGGCCCATATAGAACTCCTTTCAGATCCTTACTTCATTGAAACCGCCTCCGGTCTGGTCCAAGATGAGGAGGTCAGCGCTTCCTGGGCTCTCCGTGAAACGGCCAGCCAGATGGCGGCGATGATGGAATCCCTGGATGATCCCTACCTGCGGGAAAGGGGGGCGGACTATAGGGACATCGGTCAAAACCTTCTCTATATCCTGGAAGGTGTGGACGGTGGAGACCTTTCACAGCTTGAAGAAAACTGCATTATCATCTCATCGGAACTCACCCCCTCGGATACTTCCACCATGGGCCGGGACCATGTTTTGGGCTTTGCCAATGACCTGGGCGGGAAGACCTCCCATGTAGCCATCATCGCCCAAACCCTGGATATTCCGGCCCTTGTCGGCATGAAGACAGTAAGTCAGGAGGTAAAGGACGGGGATGATTTGATTCTGGATGCCGACCAGGGCCTCCTCCTGGTTAATCCGGATGAGGAAACCAAAGAGAGTTATCGTAAGAAAATCCTTGACCGGGAGGAGGAGAGAACTCGCTTGGAAAAGGTCAAGGATAAGGCGGCCATCACCAAGGACGGAAAGAAAATTGAGGTTGTCTGCAATGTCGGCAATTTGGAGGACTTGAAGGAAGGGCTAAAAAGAGGGGCCGATGGAGTTGGTCTCTTCCGGACGGAATTCCTATACATGGAAAATGACCATTTCCCCAGCGAGGAAGAGCAATTTCAGGTCTACCGGGCAGCGGCTTCACGCCTGAGTCAGTCCCCCCTCCTTATTCGGACCCTGGATATTGGGGGAGATAAGTCCCTTTCCTACTTTGACTTTCCCAAGGAGGACAACCCCTTCTTAGGTTGGCGGGCCCTGCGGATTTCCTTTGACCTCCCGGATGTCTTCGAGGCCCAGGTTAGGGCCATCCTCCGGGCATCGGTCTTTGGCAATGTCAAACTCTTTTTACCCATGGTGGTTTCTGTGGATGAAATCCTGGAGGCTCAGAACCGGATCGCCTCGATAAAAGATGACCTCCGCCAAGAGGGAATTCCTTTTAATGAGGAGATGGAGGTAGGAATCATGATCGAGACTCCGGCTTCGGTCCTGATTGCGGATGACCTGGCCCGGCATTGCGACTTCTTCTCCATTGGGACCAACGACCTGACCCAGTACATTCTTGCTGCCGACCGGGGGAATGACAAGGTTGCCGGCATCTATAATTCCTACCAACCCTCGGTCCTTCGGGCCATAAAAAAAGTCATCGATGCGGCCCATGGGGCGGGCAAGTGGTGCGGCATGTGCGGAGGATTTGCTTCCGACCACCGGGCCACTTATATGCTTCTTGGTATGGGGCTGGATGAGTTTTCTGTCGTGGGTTCCCAGGTGGCCAAGGTCAAGGACCTGGTCCTTGGTGCCCGGCTTGACGCCGCCCAAGCCTTTGCTCAAGAGATACTGGCTGCCGACCGACTGGATGAGGTGGAGAAGCTGATTGCTGAAAACCCGGTCCAGTAAGAACATTTGAAAGTTTCTTTGAAAGATTGAAGAAATCTCCTTCTTCGTTACAATAGAAGAAAAGAATCAATCGGAATGAGGAAGCTCTGGCTTCCTCATTCTTTGTCTTTAAGACATTTGATCAAATTATCTAATGAAAAAAGAAGGAGAAATAGAATGCGAAGAAAAATGATTTTACCCTTATTGCTTGTTTTTTCCCTTGCCCTTGTTCTTGTTGGATGTGGGAAGAAGACAGACCAAGCTTCAGAAAATTCCGGAGAGAGGGGATCCCAACGGAAGGTCTATGTGACCACACCGGCCCTCTATGATTTTGCCCGGATGATTGGTGGGGAAAAAGTTGAGGTGGAAAACCTGGTCCAGGGAGGGGGGGACCTCCACCACTGGGAACCCAGTCCGGACTTGATCCGGAAGATCAACCAGGCCGATCTTTTCTTGATCAACGGTGCGGGCCTGGAGGGATGGTTGGACAAACTCAGTGCTTCTCTGGAGCCCACCCTCAAGTTGGTGGATACCAGCCAAGGCATTGATATTATCATGGCTGACCATGATCACGATGAGGACCATGACGAGGACCATGACGAGGACCACGACCACGACAAGGATCATGATCATGATCATGATGTGGATCATGACCATGGTGAGGACCATGACCACGGTGGAAAGGATCCCCATTTCTGGACCTCTCTTAAGGCAGGAAGAATCCAGGCGAAAAATGTCTACCAGGCCTTAGTTGACCTGGATCCTGAGAACAAGGATTATTTTAAGGACCAATGGGACAAGCTGGAGAAGATCTTCCAGGAATTGGACGACAAGTATGCCAAGGCATTGGCCGGAAAAGAAGGGAAGACCCTGATTGTTCCCCACCTGGCCTTTTCTTACCTTTGCCGGGACTATGGCTTCCAACAGGTGGGCCTCCAGGGCCATCACGCGGATGGTCAGCTTTCCGCAGGAAAAATCCGACAAATTGTTGACTTAGCGACATCCCAGGGCATTACCACTATCTTCTATGAGGGCTTTGGGGACGACTCAGCCGCCCAGAACCTGGCCATGGAGATTGCCGGAAAAGCTCTCCCTTTATACACGATTGAAAGCATTGATGATAAGGAGAGGGAAAAGGGAGAAAATTATTTTACCCTTATGGAAAAGAATTTGGAGTCCATTGTTCAATCTTTTGAAGGAGAAAGTGGAGACGGGGAATAATGAAGAACCAGCCGATCTACCAAATAAAGGATCTTTCTTTTTCCTATGAATCAGGCCCGGTCCTCCGTGGGATTAGTCTGGAGATTCACCAAGGGGACTATGTGGGCATTCTTGGAGAAAATGGGGGAGGGAAGTCCACCCTCCTCCGAATTTTGGCCGGAGAACTTCGTCCGGACGAGGGTCAGATCCTCGTGTTCGGGAAAAGATCTTTTACCAGGGAGATTAGGAAAGCTATTGGTTATGTTCCCCAAGTGGATCCAGCCAACCAGTCGGCCTTTCCCATTTCCTGCGAGGAGATGGTGGGTCTGGGACTCACGGGGGAAATTTTCCCCCGCTTCTACCGGACCCGGGGAGAAAAGGAGCAAATTGCCTACTCCCTTCACCACCTGGGTATGGAGGACTTCGCGAAGATCAACTTCCATGACTTATCCGGGGGCCAAAAACAAAGGATCCTAATTGCCAAGGCCCTGGTCAAGGAACCCAAGGTCCTCCTCCTGGATGAGCCCACGGTAGGGGTGGATGAGGCCCATAAGAAAGTTCTTTTTGACATCCTGGACCATATGAACCGGGTTCATGACATGACGGTGATCATGGTGACCCATGAAACCGCCCTGGGCAAGTCCCATTGGGGGAAGACCTATGAGATCTCTGACCATAGACTGGAGTTGTCATGCTGAGTTATGCCTTTATGCAAAGAGCATTGGCGGTTGGCCTCCTTCTCGGCTTGACCATCCCCATGATGGGGGTGGTGGTCGTTAACCGGCGGACATCGACCATTGGAGATGCCCTGGCCCACAGCTCCCTGGCAGGAATCGGCCTGGGTTTAGTCTTGGGCATTGCCCCTATTTACGGGGCCATCCTTATGACCCTGGTCGGAGCCTTTGCCATCGAAGGCCTCCGGCGAAAATTTCCGAAAAACGGAGACCTGGCCACGGCTATGGTTCTTTCCCTAGGGGTTGGCCTGGCTTCTCTCTTTACCGACTGGGTCCCCATGGGGGCGAATATGGAGTCCTATCTCTTCGGATCCATTGTCTCCAGTTCCACTCAGGATGTCCTGATCGTTGCGGCCCTCTCCCTGGTCATCAGCCTTTCTTTTGTCCTTTTTTATGGGCCCTTAGCTTTTCTTAGCCTGGATCCGGTGGGGGCCAGGATTTCCGGCCTTCCGGCAGAGGGGATCGATTCTTTTTTCACCTTTCTTTTAGCCCTGACTATTGCCGTCGCCTCCAAGACCATTGGCGTCCTCATGGTCTCCTCCCTCCTCATCCTCCCGGTGGCTACGGCTATGGTCACCTGCCATTCCTATGGATCTGCCGTCCGTCGGTCGATCCTCTGGGGGATGGTCATGGTCCTCTCCGGTCTGACCCTTTCCTACTACTTTTCCTTAAAGCCCGGTGGAGCCATCGTCCTGATCGGTGTTTTTATCTTTTTACTCAACCTGGCTATCCGGTCTTTTCGGCAAAAGCGTAATCGGACTCAAGATGGGTAATTTTACAAATTCTTGAAAGAAATCAAAGAGTCTTTTTCTTGAAAACGGTTCTATGGTAAAATAGAAATCAGGCTGATTTCCCCTGAGAAGTCAGGCCCGATTTCTTGCTGATTATGAACAAATTTGAAGAGAATAAGAGGGAGGGAAATCTTGTGCAGGCGACCCTAAAAAAATTATCATTAATTTTTCTTGGTTCATTTATCATGTCCTTGGGGGCAACCTATTTTTATGTCCCCTATAACCTGGCTGCCGGCGGAGTATCCGGCCTATCCATCATCATCAACCAGATCTTTCCCTTCCTGCCGGTTGGTTTACTGATGAACCTGGGCAATGTTCTTTTCTTTGTCATTGGTCTAATATGCCTGGACAGGTCATTCGGCGTCTACACCCTCTTCGGCGCTTTTTCCTATTCTCTTCCTGTTTTTTTTATGGAAAGATATTTCATGCCGTCCCAACCCCTGACGGATTCTCCCATCATTGCCTTAATCATTGGGGCCACCCTTTATGGGATCGGTTTGACCTTTGTCTTTCTCCAAAACGCCTCCACCGGGGGGACGGATATCGTCACAAAAATCCTCAATGTTCATTTCGGGATTTCCTACTCGACCGGCTTCCTGATTTCCGATGGAGTGGTCGTCCTTTTATCCGGCATTTTTATTTCGGTCAATGAGGCCCTCTATGCGGTCGTGGCTATCATGGTCCAATCTGCGATCCTGGATTATGCCATCACCGGTTTGGACCGGCGGATGGTCCTGAATATCATCACAAAAAAACAGGATGAGGTTTGCGCCTTTATCATGCAAGACCTGAAGAGGGGGGTTACCCTTCTTTCCAGCCGGGGCGGTTTTACCAAGAAAGAAAAAGAGACGATTGTTACCATCGTCCGGAAGCAGGAGTATGCGAAGATAAAGACCCTGGTGGAAAGAATCGACCCCACTGCCTTTTTCTACGTTTATAGCGCCAGTGAAGTCATGGGAGAGGGATTTACCTTTCCCAAGACCAAACAGGTGGACAAGCTCGTAGAAAACATAATGGAAGACTAGGGAGTTAAACATGGAACTTGGAAAACGCCAATACTTAAAAATTGAACGGATCCGGCCCATAGGGGCAATCTTAGAAGGAAACATCCTTTTGCCCAAAAAAGAATGTCCGGAAGATGCCCGAGTTGGCCAGGCCCTGGATGTTTACTTATATACGGATAGTGAGGACCGACCCATCGCAACAACCAGAGAGGTCATGATTGAATTGGGTGGTCTGGCGATACTGGAGGTGGTGGACACAGCCCGAATCGGAGCCTTTCTCCACTGGGGCCTGCCCAAAGATCTCTTCCTTCCACGAAATGAAATCATAGGTAAACTGAAAAAGGAGGACCTGGTCCTGGTTGCCTGCTATTTGGACAGAGAAGGTCGTCTAGCAGCGACCATGAAAGTGAATTCTTATTTCCAACCGGCCAGGGGATTGAAGGAAAACGATCAGGTCCAAGCCAAGGTCTATGCGAAAAATAGGGACTACGGGTCTTTCTGCCTGGTCGAGGGAAAGTACAATGGTCTGATTCCCACCGATAAGACGGAAGGAATTTTACAAATTGGTGAAGAAGTAACCTGCCGGGTAACCCATGTGAAAGAAGACGGGAAGGTGGACCTATCCATGAAAACTCGGGCCTACCAGAGGTTGGATGAGGATGCCCGAACTATCTACCAAACCCTTTCGGCCAACCACGGCTTCCTCCGCATCAATGACAAGTCCTCTCCTGCGGATATCAAGCTCCTCTTCGGTATGTCCAAGGCCCAATTTAAGCGGTCTGTTGGACGTCTCCTGAAAACAGGGGCTGTTCAATTCGAAGGAGACGGCTTATCCATCAAGCCATCGAAGGATCAAGATGACAAGCGGTAATTATATAGAGCTCGACCGGATGGAAGGAAATCTTGAAGGAGAGGCGATTCTCACCCATCCGTCTTCCGGTATTTTTCGAAAATTTCAGCCATAGCCCGCCCTTCCGGCCATGAGGAGGCTCTGGGCAAGGCCCTGGTCGCCATGGGCAGGGAATTGGGATGCCGGGCCTTTTCGGATGATTATGGAAATATCATTATTGAAGCAGACGCCGGGCCGGGAAGGGAGGAGGACCCCTTCCTGATCCTCCAGGCTCATATGGACATGGTCTGCCGACGGGGATCCGGAGCCAACCGAGATCCGGCCTGTTATGGCGTGGACTGGTTTTTGGAGGACGGATGGATTCGAGCCAGGGAGACCAGCCTGGGCGCCGATAACGGAATTGGCCTTGCCACAGCCCTGGCTTTTATTTCCGAGGAAAAGGACCGCCCCGGGACCCGGCTCATCTTCACTAAGGAAGAGGAAGTGGGAATGGATGGGGCCAAGGCACTGGATCCTGATTTTTTATCCGGCGATTTCCTGATTAACCTTGATAGCGAGCAGGAAGGGACCGCCGTTGACGCCAGCCCGGGTTCGGTTCTTGGCCACTTCCAATTGGACCTGGAACGGGATCCCCTTCCTGAGGGCTGGTCCCTGGCCCGGATCGAATTAGGCGGCCTCCGCGGAGGTCACTCCGGCATTTCCATCCTGGATATTCATACCAATGCGATCAAGTCCATGGCCGAGCTCCTACGGAAGCTTCCGGAAGACCTGGACTCTCGACTGGTCTCGATAAAAGCCGGTCTTGCGCCGAATGCCATCCCTGATTACGCTCTGGCCTTGGTCGCTTTTCCGGAGGGAAGAGAAAATGCCTTCCGGGAGAGCCTGGAAGAGGTGGGAGGGAAAATGAAAGAAGCCCTCCTCAAGAGTGACCCGGATGTATTTATCACCATGACCCCTTCTTCCGAGCGAATTGACCCCCTCAGGAAAATGGTCAGTCAAAGGGTCCTCTCCCTCCTGGAATCCCTTCCTCACGGGATCCAAGACCTCTCGGAGGATAAAAGTCAGGCGGTGACGTCCACCAACCTTGCCTTGGTCGATACCAGTCATGAGGCCTTGACCTTTACCATTCTCTCCCGGTCCCTGTCATACACCCTTTTGGAAGAACTCAATGGAAGGATTCAGGAAATCAGCCGGGTCTTCCAGGCTTACGGAGACTTTCATTTGCTATATCCTGTGTGGGAATCCAAAGAAGACTCTTTACTCCGCAAGGCCTACCGGAAAGCCTATATGACGCTTTTTGGACAAGAGGTCAAAGTGCAGACCGTCCATACGGGACTGGAAGCCGGTATCTTTGCCAAGAAAAACCCGGATCTGGATATTCTCTCCATGGGGCCGACTATTGAACAGGCCCATACCCCCTTTGAACGATTGGATGCCCAATCCTGCCTCCGAAACTTCGATCTTCTCCGAGAATTGGTCAAAGAAATTTCATCAGGGGCTAGGGAAGAGGAGAGGGAAAGTGTATAATGGGGGAAAGCGATGACTTTAATTTTTGATGGAGGAGACTATGACCGATAACAGCCAAAATGACCGTATCCAAGCGGATGAACATGGCCATGATTGCCAGTGTGGACACGATCATCATGACCACCAGAAGGAAAGCCTTTTATTGACCCTAGAGGACGATAGCCAGGTTGAATGTGAAGTTTTAGCCATTTATCCCCTGGAAGATAAGGAATATATTGCCCTCCTGGCAGTGGATGATGAAGACGGAAAAGTCTTGCTCTACGAATATCAAGAATCGCCGAACTCGGACGAAGTCGAATTAACGATGATTGAATCCGAGGAAGAATTTACCCGTGCTGCCGATGAATTCACCCGCCTGATGGATGAGGAAGAATTAGAGGCGGATGATTGGGAAGACGAGGATTTTGAGTAAGTCCTGGCCCGGACAATATTGTAACCAATGAAAAGAAGGAATAAATAGAAAGAGGGTAGACATGCTGACATTTGTTTTAGGACCATCCGGATCCGGAAAAACCAACTATCTGATTCAGGAAGCGAATGCTGAAAAGCGATCCGGCAATGGAAATATTGTCTTCATCGACTCCGATAATGCACAGATTTTCTCCCTGGACCATGACGTTCGCCTAATTGATGCCCATGAATTTGGGATCGATAACCTGGATCTATTGGAAGGCTTTTTAGCCGGTATCGTTGCTTCTGACTATGATATTGAGAAGCTCTATCTGGATGGTCTTTATGATTTAATCGATTTTTCGGATAAGATCCATGACCTGATTCCCCGCTTCCGCCAACTTGCGGATAAGAACAATGTTCAGATTTATATGGGTTTAGCCCTGAAGAAGGAAGATTTCCCGGTGGATGCCGATCTTCAATTTGTGGAGCTGGACGACTAAGTTTCAAGCAAGCGAAGCGGCGCTTCCTCCGGAAGCGCTGTTTTTTTACCCTTTTTCTATTCGCTCATTTGGGTTAGTAGAAAAGGAAAGGGAAGGAGACGGGGAAATGCGTGAAATTGAAATTGGACCGAATGATGGGGGACAGCGCCTGGATCGCTTCCTTTCCAAATATCTGCCCAAAGCATCCCCATCTTTCCTTCAAAAGCAGGTCAGGAAAAAGAAGATTAAGGTGAACAAGCAGAGGGCAAGAGCGGAGCAAATGATCGAGACGGGGGACCGGATCCAATTTTATCTCTATGAGGAGGTCCTTCAACCTTTGGAAGAGGAAGTTAGGTCCGCTCGGTCAAGAATTTCGCTTTCCATCCTCTATGAGGATGACCATATCTGTATTATTGACAAGCCGGCCGGCCTCCTTTCCCATGCCGCTTCGAAAAAGGATTACGGGAATAACCTGGTCGATGCCCTTGAAGCCTACCTGATCGATAAGGGGGACTATGTCCCTCGCCTGGAGCACTCTTTCCGACCCGCCCTGGCCAACCGCCTGGATTTTAATACAGCAGGCCTGGTTATTGGCCTGAAGAGCCATAGAGGAGCCCTGGCCATCAATAGGGCACTTTCCGAAGGAAGGATTGACAAGTACTACAAGGCCTATTGCCATGGTTTTATGGAAGGTCATTTTACTATCGACCGACCCCTGAAAAAGCAGGGACAGACCATGGCGCTTTCTCCGGAGGGTCAGGAGGCCATCACGGAGGTTGAAGTCTTGGAAGGCCATCCGGATTGGTCTTACATCCAAGTCCGCCTCCGGACCGGACGATACCACCAAATTCGAGCCCACCTGGCCTCCATCGGTCACCCCCTGGTCGGGGACCGACGATACGGAAAAAAGGGAAGTGGGGCCTTTTCCCACCAACTCCTTCTTTCTTCCGGCCTGGTTTTCCATGAGATTGAGGGGATGGATGAACTGGAGGGGCTGAAAGTTTTTTCCAACCAGAGGGCTGAATTTGATAGACTGAAGCTAGCGGTTGATCGAGCATTCCAAAATGAAAGGGGGATCCATGGCTGTTAAAATTCTTTTGGTTGAAGATGAAGAAGCCATCCGGAAGTTCACAAGGATCAATTTAGAACAGGAAGGATGGAAAATCTATGAGGCGGAAAGCGGGGAGGAAGGATTGGAGCTAGCCCGCCGGGTAGAGCCGGACCTGGCTATCCTGGACCTTATGCTTCCCGGCATTTCCGGTTATGAAGTTTGTGAAACCCTTCGCCGTGAAAGGCCGAAAATCGGAATTATCATGCTTACGGCAAAAAGCCAGGATGTGGACCGGATTCTGGGCTTGGAGAAGGGGACGGACGACTACATGATCAAGCCCTTTAACCCCCATGAGCTTGTCCTCCGGATCCAGTCCCTGATTCGCAGGTTGGACATCGATACGGGTGAAGAAGAGTTGAGGATTGAGCAAGGTCCCTTTGTTCTTGACCTGGAAGCCAGAACGCTTTATAAAGAGGGTCGGGAAATTGACTTAACCCCAACAGAGCTGTCCATCATCAAGCTCTTCTTCGAGGAGTCGGGCAAGGCCTTAAGCCGGGATTCCATCCTGTCCGCCATCTGGGGAGAAGACTATAATGGGGAGACCAAAATTGTCGATGTCAATGTGCGAAGAATTCGGGCTAAGGTGGAAGAAAATCCGGCCAAGCCTGTCTATTTAGAAACTGTATGGGGAGTGGGATACCGGTGGAAGAAGATCAAGTAAAAATCGAATCCAGGGCGAAGGATTTTCGGCGAAATACCCATACGGTGACGGATACTATTTCCTTTCGAGTAATGGGTCTTTTTGCCGTGGTCATTTTTTTAGTCATCTTGGTTTTTGAGCTCTTTTACCTCCACTCGACCAAGTCCTATTATTATGAGAATGTCGCAGCCACCCTTTCCACTCAAGCCAACTATAACTCTGACCTTTTTCTGACCTATCTATCCAACCAGGACTTGAATGCCGTCGTTACTGAAAATAAAAACCAGTTTTACCGGTCCAATGCTTCTCAGGTACAGATTCTTTCGAATTCCGGCAAGGTGCTGTTTGACTCCATTGCCTCCAAGCAATTGGGGACGGTTTTGGAGACCTCGGATGTGAAGGAGGCCCAGGAAAACCGGACCGGCCATCTGGTTTATACGCCATCCTACACCGATGAGCCCGTGATGTCCCTCTCTCAACCCCTTTGGAACCAGACCAACCAGGTGGGAATCCTGCGTTTGACCACCTCTTTGGATCCGGTGAATTCCATGATCAACCAGAGGGTCCTCCTTTCCCTGGTTTTTGCGGTCTTTGCCCTTATCCTGGGTGTCACCATTTCCTTCTTTGTTTCCGCTTCGATTTTAAAGCCCATTAAAAATTTAACCCGGGTGGCCAACAAGTTGGCCGATGGTCAGTTGGACGTTCGAGCGGATGAGGACAACATGGGGGAAATTGGGGACTTGGCTCGGACCATGAATATTATGTCGGACAACCTCCAGGAGAAAGACAAGCTCAAGAACGACTTCATCTCCTCCATATCCCATGAGCTAAGGACCCCCATGACCTCCATTAAAGGATGGTCCATCACCCTTCAGACCCCGGGGATCAGCCAGGAAATCCAGGAAGAAGGATTAAAGATTATTGAGAAGGAATCCGAGCGTCTTTCCGCCATGGTAGAGGATCTCTTGGATTTTTCCCGCTTTTCTTCCGGACGGATCAAACTGTCCAAGACGGAAATTGACCTGGTTGACGTGGCCAACCACCTTATTTCCCAGGTCCGTCCAAGGACCCAGGAAAAGAAGATTGATGTGGTTTACCGCTACAGCTCTAACGTCATTCCTATCATGGCTGATGAAAACCGGATTAAGCAGATGTTCCTTAACGTCCTGGATAATGCCATCAAGTTCACGAATGAGGGGGGGACCATTTTCTTTGAGATTCAGGAAGAAGATAACATGGTTACTGCCTCGATTACCGATACCGGGATCGGGATTTCTGAAGAAGAAATCCACCTGGTGACCGAGAAGTTTTGGAAGGGATCTTCCACCCATTCCCATTCCGGCCTGGGCCTTTCCATTTGCGAAGAGATTGCTAAAGCCCACGGAGGCTCATTAACCATTAAGTCAAAGCTGGGGGCAGGGACAACGGTCACCATGGTCCTGCCGGTTTCCCTGGTCTAGGAGGATCTTTATGCGCCATTCTTTTTCTCGTTCAATAATGAAAGGGACAATCCTGGTCCTTCTTTTTTGTCTCTTCCTGACCGCCTGTAGTTCAGGATCCGGTGACTCAAACACGGTCACCTTGGATACCATTGAAGCCCCTAAAAACCAAGATCTTCCCTTAATCGGCCTCTGGCGGATATCGAAAATCCTCCCGTCCGGCTCGCAGAATGGGGTGAAGCTTGCTTTCAAGGAAGATGATACCTTTTGCCTGACTCCCCAGCTGGTGGCGATCAAGGATTACATCACCAATAAACCAACCTTTTCAGCCAAGTTTGTTCGCTTGGATGATTATCTGAAGAGCCGTCTAATCAATATATCCGCCAAGGAACTGAAGGCAGAGGAAGCCACGATATTGATGATTCGTGACTCCGATGTTTTTTCCCTGGACTTGGTCGAACTCAGTGATGGTCGAGTTTTCTTTATCTATGATTCCACCCTCTACTTCCTGACCAAAGAAAGCAACCAGGTTCCCCAGAAAATGGTAGAGAACTATTTGAAATTTTCTGCGGTCAAGGAGGTCAAGCAGCCTGGATTGGCAACCAAGAACCTCCGCATGAGCCTGGTCGGCGTCCGTGAGACGGTGGAAACCGATGATGGAGAGCCGGTGGATTCTTATTCGACCTACATGATTTTTGATGACCCCAAGAGCGAAAAGCCGATTATCTCGAAAACCACGGGGCTTTTTACTGTGGATAGTGAAAACCAGGCCTATATCCTGGCCTATGAGCCCTCCCGAATCAACCCCCAAACCAAGCTCCGACAGGGTAAATTTCTTTATTACTCCGCATCCGATCCGGACAGGAAAAAGGCGGAGGTTCTCATGGATCAGAACGCCCGCCAAGTGACCTATTTGGGAAATAACATGGTCTCTTTTTCCAGGAAGAATCCTGCAGCAAAAAAGGAAGCCCCCCGGAAGTATGAGCTACGTCGCCTGGATGACCTGGTGGTTCCTCTTTCCCTTTCCGTTAAAGACATTGCCCCTTTGAGCGAGGTCCAGGCCTTTAAGGAGCAGATTCAAACCCAGAAGTCCTTCACTGACCCCCAGGGATTGATCAAAGACAATGATGAAGAAACGGATCTTTATAACATCGGAGTCATCCGGGAAACCGTCAACTGGTCCTTTGTCACCTCCAAGTTTTGGAAGGTGGGGGAGCGCTATGTCAGCGCCCTGATCCCTATCAACTTAACCACAGACCTTCCTATCTTCGAAACCAGCAAGAACCCGGTATCCTGGTCCAAGGTTACTACACGATTTACCGGGGTCCAAACCGCCTCGTCACCTCCGGACCAGGACCTGATTTTAGTAAAAACAGAGGATGAACTCCATTATTTTCACCTTTCTCAGGGATCTCTGGACCCCCAATCCGCCGTGTCCATACAGCTCAAGTCGGATTCCTCGGTGGTCTCCATTGCCCACTATAGCGGAGATGCGGCTTCCATCATTCGGGACCAATTCCTCCACCAGCGCCTGTCACAGCCCCAAATCATTTACAATAATTAATTATGTTTTTTATGATTTGCCAGAAAGTCCTCTTCCATTTGCCCGGGGGAGGGCTTTTTTCGGATCAAGACTTCCTTTTGCCTATGGCTACATTTTTTAATGGCCGACTCCAGCCTCATGGCGGTGGACCGTGAGGAGAAGGACCATGAGGCTACTAGACGGACCGGCCTTCGGGACCGGGTGTACTTAGCCCCCCGCCCCTCCTGGTGGAGGCGGACCCGGTCTTCAAGGGACCGGGCGTAGCCGGTGTAATAGGTCCCATCGGAACATCTCAGAATATAGGTGGTAAAAGTCTTTTCTTCATTCGACATCATGGCCCTCCATCTCCAGCTTAGCCTTCATGGCTTGGAGGACCAAACCGGAGGGAAAACCCCTTCGGACCAGGGCCTGGTAGGTCCGGTTAAAGTCCTTAGGGTCGGAAAGATTTCGCCGGCCATATTTCCTTTCAAGGAGGCTTATAATATTTTCCCGCTCCCGGTCTTCATCCAACCCATCTAAAGCGGCCTTGATTAGGTCAGGGGAGACCCCCTTTTGGCGGAGCATGGCAAAGATTTTTCTTTTTGACCAGGACTTGGTCCGGGCCTTTTCCTGGGCATAGCGGCCGGCATAGCGGGCATCATCAACCAGGCCTCGTTTTTCAAGCCAGGCCAGGACATCCCGGCGGACCTCTTTGCGGATGCCTTCTCGAACCAGCTTCTGGTCGATTTCGAAAGCGGTCCTCGGCTGGTAAAGGGCGAAGTTTTCCCCTCGGTAACGGGCCAGGTTTCTCTGGTCTTCATCCTCCATGAAGTCATGGATTTCCGGGGATATGGAATGGCCCTTATGGAGGGCCAGCTTGATGTAGCTTTCATAGGAGAGGTGGAAGATTTCCCCGTTGGAGATTTGGTAGACAAACCAGTTTTTCTTCTCATCGTATTCAATTTTTTCGATTCTCATGGTCATTGTCTATCCTTTCATCTCATCCCACCGTTTGTCCTTTTTCATGGCTTACTTTATGATACACTAAAAAAACGGTTTATACGGCAGGTCCGGCGGGATGACAGATCTTTGAAACAACATAGTCCCTTATCGGACGCAAAAAAGGAGGAAAGCAAATGGCTGAGATTAAATATGACTTAGTGGAGCGACTGGGTGTTTTAAGCACCGATGCCAAAGGATGGACCAAGGAACTCAACCTGGTCTCTTGGAATGAACGCCCGGCCAAATATGATATGCGGTCCTGGAACCCCGACCATACACGGATGTCCAAAGGCATCACCTTCAGTGAAGATGAGGCCCAGGTCCTCCTCACCATCCTCCAGGATGAATTCAAAAATTAAAGAGAGAAAAGAAAGCAGGTAGAGGATGAAGGAGAAGGAGATCAAGATCATCGGTCATGATAAGGAAGCTCTGATTCAAGCCCTTCTAAACAAAGGGGCGATTGACCAGGGGGAAGAAGACCAGACCAATATCCGGATTTCTTCCTCCAACCATCCGGTTCCCGACCATGCTTATTTGCGGCTGAGAAAGGTGGTCAAAAGGGGGGAGACCCTCCCCCTGGAATTCACCTATAAAGAAAGATTGGAGGGGTACGGGGCCCGAATCAACGAAGAGACCACGGTTCATATTCAGCCGGAAGAAGGAGACCTTCTACTCAGTCTCCTCGACCACTTGGGCTATGACATCCGAGAGGAAGGCCATAAAATTCGTCACACCTTTCTTTATAAAGACTTCCGGGTTGAGTTTGACCAATGGGATGCCCAAACCCTCTCTTATCCCTATATTGAAGTTGAAGGGCCCTCGGTAGAAGCCCTGGACCGGTTTTTGAAGGAGTTTTCCATCCCTTCTTGCCAGGTGACGACCAAATCCATCGGTGAGCTGAGGGAGGAGGAGAGGGAGAAAGGCCCCCGTCCTTAACCGCATTTCATTGACAAGAAAGCCGGCAAATCCTATAATCGAGCTAGCAGGAGTGGACTCCTGCTCTATTTTTTAAGGAGTATAACATGGATCAACAAAAAAACATCATTACCCGTCAGGGCTATGAGGAGCTGAAAAACAAGCTCAACTATCTGAAAACGGTGGAAAGACCTAAGGTGACTGAAAAGATCAAGGTGGCCAGAGGCTTTGGCGACCTGTCTGAAAATGCGGAATACGATGCGGCCAAAGAAGAGCAGGCCAAATTGGAAGGGGAGATCCAGGAAATTGAAAGCATCCTGGAACGGTCCGAAATCTTCGACAAGGATCCCGCCAGCAATACCGGGGAGATTACCTTGGGTTCGGAAGTGGTCGTCTTGGACAAGGAGTTCGATGAGGAGCTGACTATGACCATTAAAGGGGTCACTGAGGCCAATCCCCGTTCCAATATCATCTCCTTGGAATCCCCCTTGGGTAAGGCCCTCCTGGGTCATCGTGAGGGAGAAACGGTCCTCGTAGAGGCTCCTGTTGGAAAGATTGAATATAAGATTTTGAAGGTGTTGAGTTAACCGCCCCGTTTCAGCTAGGGGCTAGGATGTTTTTATGAAAGGAGCGGCCATGGCCAGGAAAGACCTTACCGATAACGAGCTGATCAGGATCCGGATTGATAAGCTCAATCAATTAAAAAAAGAAAACAAAAATCCCCATGAAATCACCAAGTTTACGGTGACTGCCCACAATGATGACCTGGTGGACCGTTTTGAAGACTATGAGGGGAAAGAAGTCACCATTGCCGGCCGGATCCTGGCCAAAAGGGGACATGGTAAGATTTCCTTCATGGATGTCCAGGATGGCTTTGGTAAGATCCAAATCATCGCCCGTTTTAATGAAATGGACGATTTTTCCGTCATTGACCTTTTGGATATCGGGGACATCATCGGCGTCTCCGGTCTGGTCGTGGAGTCGGACCGGGGGGAGAAATCCATCGCGGCAAAGACCATCACCCTCCTGACCAAGTCCATCCTACCTCTCCCGGAAAAATTCCATGGTTTGAAGGATCCGGACCTCCGTTACCGCCAGCGCTATGTTGACCTGGTCATGAATCCGGAAGTCAAAGATGTCTTCCTCAAGCGGTCGGTCATCATCTCCTCCATTCGTGAATTCCTGGATGGCCGGGGATTCTTGGAGGTAGAAACTCCTATTCTTAACACGATTGTCGGGGGAGCCAATGCCCGCCCCTTTATCACCCACCACAACAGCCTGAACATCGACATGTACCTCCGGATTGCCAATGAGCTCTATCTTAAACGCCTGATCGTTGGCGGCTTTGACCGGGTCTATGAGATGGGTCGGATGTTCCGGAATGAGGGCATGGATGCCACCCATAACCCGGAATACACCGCCATGGAGCTCTACCAGGCCTATACGGACTATGAAGGGATGATGGAGATCACAGAAAATATGATCGCCTATGTCTGTGAAAAGATCCATGGGACGACCAAAATCGACTATCAGGGCGTGGAAGTGGACTTCAAGCCGCCCTGGAAGCGGATCACCATGACCCAGGCGGTCAAGGAATACGCCGGGATTGATTTTTCCCAGGTCCGTGATGACCAGGAAGCCAGAGCTCTGGCGGACCGGCATGAGATACCCTATGAAAAAACAGATGGTTGGGGGAAGATCCTCTCCCGCTTCTTTGATGAGTATGCTGAAGATAAGATGGTCCAACCGACCTTTGTCTATGAGTATCCGGTAGAGATCTCTCCCTTAGCCAAGCGGTCTCCCCAGGATCCGGAAATGACGGAGCGCTTTGAAGCCTTTGTCTGCGGTTGGGAAATCGCCAATGCCTTCTCCGAACTCAATGACGCCCAGGACCAGCACCAGCGCTTCCTACACCAGGTGGAGCTCCGGGAGAGCGGGGATGATGAGGCGGGCATGATGGATGAAGACTTCATCAACGCCTTGGAGATCGGGCTTCCCCCCACAGGTGGTCTGGGAATCGGGATCGACCGGATGATCATGGTCCTGACCAACCAGTCCTCCATTCGTGACGTTCTTCTTTTCCCAACCATGAAGCCTCTGGGGCTGGGAAATGGGGGAAAGAAGGAAGAGGATCCATCAGAAGGCCTGGATATTCCCTATCTCAAGGCCGAAGACCTTGATTTTTCCAAGGTGCAAATAGAACCTCTCTTTGAAGATATGGTGGACTTTGATACTTTCTCCAAGATGGACCTCCGTGTTGTCAAGGTCAAGGACTGCCAGGAAGTGCCCAAGAGCAAGAAGCTCCTCCTCTTCCAATTGGATGATGGAAGTCAAGAGGGAAGGACAATCTTGAGCGGAATCCGGGATAATTATGCCCCAGAGGACCTGGTAGGCAAGACCCTCCTGGCCATCTGCAACATCCCTCCCCGAAAGATGATGGGGGTGGACTCCGAGGGTATGCTTCTTTCGGCCATTCATGAGGAAGAAGGGGAAGAAAAGCTCCACCTCATCATGTTGGATCCCAGGATCCCGGCAGGTGCCAAACTCTATTAATAATGATGTGGCTCTTTCTCCGGCGGGTGAGGGATCAAGGCTTAGCCGCCGGAGAAAGAGTTGAGTTTTCTTTTGAAAACAAGTACCATAGAAAAGGCACACTAGAGGACGGGGTCTTTTTTGAAAAGCCCAAGCTAAACCGCCGGATGATAAGGGGGATGGATGATAATCTACACGGATACAGCTTCAGATATGACCAAAAAAGATGCAGAAATCCGCGGTCTTTCCCTTTTTGATATCGGTGTTGACTTTCCGGACGGGGCCTTCTCCTTCCAGGTTGAAGAGGACAAGGACCGGTTTTTCCGTCGCTTGGAAGAATCCGGAATGGCTAAAACCTCTTCTCCTTCCATCGGATCCATGATCCGGGTTTTTGAGGAAGGAAAGAAGGCGGGAGAAGAAATCGTCTATATCACCATGTCCTCCTTTCTCTCCTCAACCTATGAGACAGCTCTCCAAGCCAAGGAAATTGTCGGTTATGGGGGAATCTATGTTGTCGACTCCCATATGGTTTGCAAGGGCCAGGCCCTGATGGCCGAATGGGCTGTGAAGATGAAAGAAGAGGGAAAGTCCTGCCAGGAGATCGTCGACTGGGTGACAAAGCGTAGGGACGACTTCCGTTATATGGGAACTTTCATGGGCCTGGACCACCTGGTCAAGGGTGGACGGCTGCCTGCTGCCGTTGGTTTGGCAGGAAAGATGCTCAACATTAAGCCGGTTATCTCCATGGATGGGGGAATTCTGGGCCTTTATGGAAAGGCTCGCGGAATCCGGGCATCCATCAAGAAGATTCTTGACCGCTATCATTCGGAAGAACTAGATCCGGACTTTCCGGTCTATTTCATCTACACCTATCCCGGGGAAGAGGGAAAAGAATTTATCGACTATGCCCAAACTCTTTTGGGGGACCACAGGGGTGAAATTGCCCAGATGGGCCCGGTCGTCGGTACCCATATCGGTCCGGGATGCTTCGGACTGGCCTACGTTGTCCGCCATCAGGAGGAATAGGCCACCTATGTAATGCAGTAAAAAAACTTGTGAAATCCACTTGCATTCCACCGACTCACCTGTTATACTATGTAAGTCACTGTGATGGAGGTCCGGTGTAGGAGACCCTCGCTTGAGGGCCTTTCTATTCTAACAGCGTCCAGTATGCCTTGTTAGCTCAGCTGGTAGAGCGCGCGGCTGTTAACCGCGTTGTCGTAGGTTCGAGTCCTACACAAGGCGTTTGCCGGGGTGGCGGAATTGGCAGACGCAAGGGACTTAAAATCCCTCGATCTGGATAAGATCGTACCGGTTCGACCCCGGTCCTCGGCATCTGCAGTTCTTAAATGCGCGGGGTGGAGAAGAGGTATCTCGTCGGGCTCATAACCCGGAGGCCGCAGGTTCGAATCCTGCCCCCGCAATCATCTCCGCCACCGAAATTACTTTAATATCTCTGGCGGAGTAGCTCAGCTGGCTAGAGCATTCGGTTCATACCCGAAGTGTCAGGGGTTCAAGTCCCTTCTCCGCTATTTAAGGCCCTATGGTCAAGCGGTTAAGACATCGCCCTCTCACGGCGGTATCCCGGGTTCGAATCCCGGTAGGGTCATTGGTCACATTTGGCCCGGTAGTTCAGTCGGTTTAGAATGCCAGCCTGTCACGCTGGAGGTCGTGGGTTCGAGTCCCATCCGGGTCGTTTTCAATAAGGGCGAGTACCGAAGTGGCCAAACGGGACGGACTGTAAATCCGTTAGCTTAGCTTTCAGTGGTTCGAATCCGCTCTCGCCCAATTTAATATGCGGCAGTGGCTCAGAGGTAGAGCATCGCCTTGCCAAGGCGAGGGTCGCGGGTTCGAATCCCGTCTGCCGCTTATACTTGAAATAAGTGTCAGTCTATCCTATAATGTAACAAGGCTAGGCCACCACTTACAAAGCAGTCTCTTCCGCCTATGCGGGTGTAGCTCAGTGGTAGAGCTCCAGCCTTCCAAGCTGGCTACGAGGGTTCGATTCCCTTCACCCGCTTGTTTAGAAAAATTGATATGTGCCATTAGCTCAGCTGGATAGAGCGTCTGGCTACGGACCAGAAGGCCTGGGGTTCGAATCCTCAATGGCACGTAAACCGCCTGTATTTACAGGCGGTTTTTTTTTAAGAAAAAAGCCGGGATTCTTTCCGATTTCGCCCAGACAAAGTCGGATTTTTTGATATACTATTAAATACCGTAATAAAAGCATTTTCATGGAAGGAGGGAGACAATGCTTGATCGATTAGAAGATCTTGAAGAAAGCTTGGAATATCAATTTCTTTTTGAAAGTGATAGCGATTCCATCCACCTCCTCCTCTCCATGATGGATTTGGACCATCCCTCTTCCAACCTCCAGCCGCGCTATGTCCTGATGAAGGCCATCAACACCTCTCTCTTCCGGGCCCTTGCGGACCGGAAGGACCGGTATTTTATCATGCGGTCTATCCAAAAGCTTATCAATGACGATGTCCACCGTTTTGAGCTGGCCATCTGCTTGAAGGCCTATCCCTTGGGAAGGGAAGAGTCCATGGATTGGGTGGATAAGCTGGAAAGGGTAGCCTTGGAGACCTACACCCCCCAAGAGCTCAAGCACCAGCGGATCCTCTTCCAAACGGCAAAAAACGGCCCGGCTATGGCGGTAAAGAGCCAACTTTATCACTGGCTGAAAGTTCAAACCAATAATTATAAGGACCTCTACCGTTTCTGTAATGTCTTTAGCCAGAAAGTGGTCAAGGGAAAGATCTACCAGGTCAACCACCACCTGGACCGTCAGATTGTCCTGGATTTTGACCATCTTTCCCAATTGACCTCGGAAGAGTCCATTTTAACTATAAAAGATCTTAATTTTATTTACCGAAAATTCCGTCAGTACCTGGCTTCCAATGCCTGTCGGATTTATAAAGACAATATCTGGAACGGGATCAATGATGCCGTTCTGGAAAGGTATATGCGGTGATCCTTCTGGGTATCGATCCGGGCCTAGCCTTAGTGGGTTATGGTGTTATCCGGATGGAAGGGGGAAAGATTACCCCCCTGGAATACGGCTGCATCGAAACCCTGGCCGGAACCCCTCTGCCGGAGCGTTTGCAAATTATCGACCGGGAAATGGGAAAGCTGATCGATGAATACGAGCCGGACCAGATGGCCTTTGAAGAACTCTTTTATTATCGAAATAAGACGACCATCATTTCCGTGGCTCAGGCCCGGGGAGTGGAAATCCTGGCCGGGGTAAAAAGGGGATTGCCCATTTACGAATTCACCCCTCCACAAATCAAACAGGCCATTACCGGCTATGGACGGGCGGATAAACTTCAAATCCAGCGGTCCATCCAGGCCCTACTCGGCCTGACGGAACTTCCCAAGCCGGATGATGCAGCGGATGGATTGGCGGTCGCCATGACCCTGGCGTTTTCCCAGCGTTTCAGAGAAGAATATCGAATGGAGTAGGCATGATTTCTTACATCAAAGGCGAGGTCACCTATCTGGACGAAGAGGGCCTGGTCATCGAAAACAACGGAATGGGTTACCAGCTTGCGGCATCTGTTCAATCGATGTCGCATTTTCGTGTGGGGGAAAGCTACAAAATCTATACCGTCCAGGTGGTTCGGGAGGACGACATCAGCTTGTACGGTTTTTATGAGGAAGAAGAAAGGACCCTCTTCCTCCTCCTCAACCGGGTTTCCACCATCGGCCCTAAGGTTGCCCTCTCCATCCTCTCCGCCTTGACGGTGGATGCCGTGGTGGGAGCCATCCTCAACAACGACCCCAAGACCCTGGCCCGGGCTCCCGGGGTAGGGACTAAAACGGCTTCCCGGATTATTTTGGAGCTGGTGGACCGGGTCAAAAAATTGGGTTACCAGGTCCGGCCGGAAGAAGCCCGGCCATCGGCCGATCCCGGCGATTCCCAAAACTACCAGGTGGCCATCCAGGCCCTCCTCAACCTGGGCTATGCCCGCAATGAGGCGGAACATGCCCTTAGGGATTGGAATCCTGAGGAAGCCTTGGAAGAAGGAATCCGCCACGCCCTCCGTCGTCTTTCCTAGAAGATAGGCGATTTATTGGAAAGGAGGAAAGATGCCTGAAAGAAATGGCCACCGGATTGTGGGACCCGGCCTGAGCAAAGAAGAAGTTCCCTTTGAGGGGTCCATTCGTCCCCGCTGGCTCAATGAATATATTGGACAAAAAAAGAATAAGGAACAGTTAAAAATCTACATCGACGCCGCCCTGAAAAGAGGTGAGGCTCTGGACCATATCCTTTTGGCAGGCCCTCCGGGTCTAGGGAAAACCACCCTGGCCACCATTATATCCAATGAGATGGGGGCCAATATCAAGATTACCTCGGGTCCTGCCATCTCCAAGCAGGGGGACCTGGCCTCCATCCTGACCAACCTCCAGCCGGGAGATATCCTCTTTATCGACGAAATTCACAGGATCAACCGGAATGTGGAGGAAGTCCTCTACCCGGCGATGGAGGATTATGCCCTTGACCTCATGGTCGGGAAGGGGACCATGGCCCAGAGCCTCCGCCTGGACTTGTCCCCCTTCACCCTAATTGGAGCCACTACTAGGGCCGGCATGCTGTCTTCCCCTCTACGGGACCGCTTTGGGGTCCTCATGTCCCTCCAACTCTACGACAGTGAGGACCTGGCCCAAATCGTCAGCCGGTCGGCTTCCCTTTTAGGGGTGGAAATGGACCCGGATTCGGCCCATGAGATCGGCCTCCGGTCCAGGGGAACTCCCCGAGTGGCTAACCGCCTCCTCCGCCGGATCCGGGACTATGCCCAGGTCAAGGGGGACGGTCGAATCACCCTGGACCTAACCCGGAAGGCCCTGGAAATGCTGGAGGTGGACCGGCTGGGCCTGGATAAAAACGATGAAAAGATCATAAGAATCCTGGCCTCCCATTTTGGGGGAGGGCCTGTGGGCATTGACACCATGGCGGCCTCCGCCAATATGGAGGCGGGGACGATTGAAGAAGTCATTGAACCCTACCTCCTTCAAATCGGCTTTTTGGTCCGGTCGGCTCGCGGCCGGATGTTGACGGCCAAGGCCTATGACCACTACGGTCTTCCCAGGCCCGACCATATCGGCAAGCCGGGAGACGGGGAAAAGCTCCCGGAAGAAGAGGGCCAGGTGGAAATGGATATTCTTGAAGAGGAATGAGAAAGAAGTTTTATGAAAACCAGTGAATTTGATTATCAACTTGACCCGGCATTGATTGCCCAACATCCTACGGACCGGCGGGAGGACTGCCGGCTCATGGTCATGGACCGGTCGACCGGGGCCCTTGACCATGGCCACTTTTACGACCTCCCCAGCTTCCTGGAAGCGGGGGATACCCTGGTTCTGAATGACACCCGGGTGATCCCGGCCAGGCTCTTCGGCCACCGGCCGGGGAAGGAGGAGAAGGTGGAAGTTCTCCTCCTTCGGAATCGAGAGGGGTCGGTTTGGGAGTGCCTGGTCAAGCCGGGAAAAAAGGTAAAAGAAGGACAGGTCCTTGAATTCGGAGAGGACAATGAATTGACCGGAGAGGTCTTGGACATCATCGAAGAAGGCCAGCGCCTGATCGAATTCCACTATGAAGGAATTTGGGAGGAGGTCCTGGACCGCCTAGGGAATATGCCCCTCCCTCCCTATATCACGGAAAAGCTGAAAAATAAGGAGGACTACCAGACCGTCTATGCCCGGGTCAATGGGTCCGCAGCGGCGCCCACAGCCGGCCTCCACTTCACCCGAGAATTACTGGATGACCTGTCCGCCATGGGGGTCCATATTGCCTATTTGACCCTCCACGTGGGCTTGGGGACCTTCCGCCCTGTCAAGGAGGAAGAGGTCGAAGACCATGCCATGCATTCGGAATACTACGTCCTCCCCAAGGAAACAGCTGACCGGATCCGTCAGACCAAGGCGGAAGGCCACCGGGTCATTGCCGTGGGAACAACAGTGACTCGGACACTGGAGTCGGTGATGAAGAAGAAAGGGGAGATGGTGGAGGATTCCGGCTGGACGGATATCTTTATCTATCCCGGCTTTGAATATGAGGCTATCGATGGGATCATCACCAACTTCCACCTCCCCAAATCTTCGCTCATTATGATGATTGCCGCCTTCACCGGAAAGGACAAGATCATGAAGGCCTATAAGACGGCCAACGACATGCGCTACCACTTCTTTTCCTTTGGGGATGCCATGCTGATCGCCGATTTTCACCGGGATGGGGAAGACCATGACTAGACCGGTTTCTTTCGAACTCCAACACCAATCCAAGGATTGTGGAGCCCGGGCGGGAATCCTCCACACCCTCCATGGCGACATCAAGACCCCGGTCTTCATGCCGGTGGGAACTAAGGCTACGGTCAAGACCATGACCCCGGAAGAGCTCAAGGACTTGGGCGCCCAGATTATCCTGGGCAATACCTACCACCTCTTCCTCCGTCCCGGGATGGACATCATGGAAAAGGCGGGGGGACTCCATAAATTCATGCACTGGGATAAGCCGATCTTGACGGACTCGGGGGGCTTCCAGGTTTTCTCCCTGGCCAAGCCCCAGGATATGACCGAGGAGGGGGTGACCTTCTCCTCCCATATCGACGGGTCCCTCCAGCACATCAGCCCGGAAGTCTCCATTCAGGTCCAGCAGGTTTTGGGGTCAGATATCATGATGGCCTTTGACGAATGCGTCTTCTATGAGGCGGATTGGGCCTATACGGAGGCCTCCATGGAAAGAACCCTCCGCTGGTTGGATCGGTGCATGGAAGCCCACACCCACTCCAACCAGGCCCTCTTCGGCATCGTCCAGGGAGGATTTTTTGAAGACCTGCGGGACCGGTCCCTCCGGGAGACCACGGCTCGGGACCTGGACGGCTACGCCATCGGAGGCATTTCCGTAGGCGAACCCCATGCCGACTTCACCCGGATCCTGAATTATACGGCCCCCAAGCTTCCGGAGGATAAGCCCCGCTACAACATGGGGATCGGAAGCCCGGACTACCTCTTTGAATCGGTCCAAGCGGGGATTGATATGGCGGACTGCGTCCTACCCACCCGGGTAGCCCGAAACGGTCTGGCCATGACCCACCGGGGAAAAGTGACGGTCAGAAATGCGGCCTACAAGGAAGATTTCGGTCCACTGGACCAGGACTGCGACTGCTATACCTGTCAAAACTACACCCGGGCCTATATCCGACACCTCCTCAACGTCAATGAGATCCTGGGAGCCCGACTCCTGACCATCCATAACCTCCACTTTCTCATCTCCCTGATGGAACAAATGCGAGAAGCCATCTTTGATGACCGGTTTTTAGCCTTCAAAGAAGACTTCCTCCGGGCCTATGGTGAGGAATAGGCCCTCCTTGCCAGGGACTCGTTTCTTTGGATATAATAGAGGCGTTGAAGAAAAATAGAGACGAAAGACTTTTCGTATATCATGTAAAACTAAAGGAGAATCAATATGCCCCAAGGTAGCCAATCCATTTTAATGTTTGTCGGAATGATCGCCATCTTCTACTTCTTAGTCCTCCGTCCCCAGAAAAAGAAGGCCCAGGAAGCCCAGAAAATGAAGGACGGAATGAAAACCGGAGACACCATTGTCACTATTGGCGGGATCCGGGGACAGGTGAGTCGGATTACTGAGGACTCTTTCTTTATCAAAACCGGTCAGGATGGCCAGGAGATTGAGTTCTTAAAACAGGCCCTTTCCTACATCGTAAAGCCGGTGGCCGGATTCGACGCGGACAAGGCGGAAGAAGACGAGAGAACCAATGCCGACCGCTTGGCCAGGGAAGAGGAAGAAGCTTCCTTCAACCGGGGTTTGGATGATCCGGAAGAGGATCGTGGAGATAGCGACCTTTAAGAAGTAGATAGAATTGACCTAGAGGCGGAGGATTCCGTCTCTATTCTTTTTCAGAGGAGGAAATGTGGCAGATTGGTATATTAAGAATCATCGTCAAGAAGCAAAACGCTTGAAAGAGGAAACCGGCATGTCAAGCTTGGCTTCCCTTCTTCTGGCCAATCGGGGGATTCGGACCTATGAAGAAGCCAAGACCTATTTCTCTCCGGACCTTTCGGGTCTACATGATCCCTATCTTTTCAAACAAATGGAATTGGCGGTCTCCGCCATCATGGACACCCTGTCCTCAGGGCTCCCCATTCGGATCATCGGCGACTATGACCAGGACGGGGTGGCCGCCACAACCATCCTGGTCAAGGGCCTCCGTTCTCTCGCCCAAGAGATGGGGGAGGACCCCTTCCGGGCGGTCTCCTATGCCATCCCCGACCGGATCACCGATGGCTACGGGATCAACCGCCGTCTGGTGGACCAGGCCAAGGAGGAGGGGGTAGCCCTGATCATCACCTGTGATAACGGAATTGCCGCCTTCGATGCTTTGGACCACGCCCGGGAAGTGGGGATTCCGGTGGTTATCACCGACCACCACCAGATCGAGGAAGTCGAGGAGGGGGGAGAGGTCCGAGAGAAGGTTCCACCCTGCCTGGCCTTCCTCAACCCCCATTCCAAAGAGTCCGGCTATCCCTTTCCTGACCTCTGTGGAGCCGGGGTAGCCTTTAAGCTCATCCAAGCCATTTACCAGGGATTGGGCGAGGACCCTGACCGGATCCGTCCCCTCCTTGCCTATGCCTGCTTGGGGACCATCTGCGACGTGGTCCCTATTCAAGGGGAAAATCGGGTCTTGGCCAGCCTGGGGCTTGACGTCATCAACGAAAGTCCGGACCCCGGCATCTCCGCCCTCCTCCGCCATAACAGCTGGGATAAGGAGGTGGACACCTACGTCGTAGGCTTCATCATCGGTCCTGCCATCAACTCCTCCGGACGGCTCATGACGGCCCGGCTGGGGGTGGAGCTCTTCCTGGAAGAGGACCCGGACACCATCGATGCCTATGCGGAGGAGCTCGTTGCCCTCAACAACGAGCGGAAGGAGATGACTCGGGCTGGGGTGGAAAAGGCCACCGACCTGGTCAGGAGTCAAAAGGACTTGGATCAGGTCCTGGTCCTCTACCTCCCGGAAGTCCATGAATCCCTCTGTGGTCTGATTGCCGGACGGATCAAGGACCTCTTCTACCGACCCTGCCTGGTCTTCACGGATGCTGAAGAAGCCGGGGAGGGGGAGGCCCTGGTCAAGGGGTCCGGCCGGTCCATTGAGGCTTATAATATTTTTGAGGCCCTGGACCGTCACCGGGAGGATTATGTGGCTTTTGGGGGCCATGCCATGGCTTGCGGAATGAGCCTTTATAAGAAGGACCTGGACCGGATGAGGAAGATTTGGAACCAAGAAGCCGGCCTGGGTCCAGAGGACCTCACCCCCCGGATCGGCCTGGATGCGGCCCTCCCCCTGTCCATGGTCAAGGCCCCTGTCATGCGGATTTTGGACCATATGGCCCCTTTCGGAGTAAATAATCCCAAGCCCATCTTTGGGGCAAAAAATCTCAACGTCAGGCAGTTCCGCCTGGTCGGAAAGAATAAGACCGTTCTTCAAGTCCGCTTCGAAGACCAGGGAACATTCGTTAACGGCGTTCTTTTTCAGGCAGACGAAAAACTCAAGAGCCTGGACCAGGAGGGGCCGGAAGGGGCCATTGATGACCTCCTTGCCGGAAAGGACCTTCCGGTCACCTTTGATATTTGCTACCAGCCGGGCTGGAATGAGTTCCAAGGGAAGAAGACCATCCAGATCAAGCTGGTGGACATCCGGTTCAGCCGGGGCTTTTCCCGCTCATCAACCATGAGATATGGTAAAATGAATAGATAATTCCACATCCATTCCTTTCCGTGTCCTGACCATCCCGGGCATGGGGAGTCGTCCATAGGAGAAAGGAGGGACTATGACTATCGACAGCTTGATTGAAAAAATCCAAACCTATAACCCGGATTGCAATGAGGTGCTGATTCGCAAGGCCTATGCCTATGCCGACCAAGCCCATTCGGGCCAGGTCCGGAATTCCGGCGAGCCCTATATTACCCACCCTCTCCATGTGGCCTATATTTTGGCGGAGCTCAAGATGGATGACCCTACCATCTGCGGAGGCCTTCTCCACGACGTCTTGGAGGATACGGAGATCAGCTATGAGCAGATGGAGGCCGATTTCGGGTCAGAAATCACCACCCTGGTCGATGGGGTGACAAAGCTGAAGAAGATTGCCTCCCGGTCAAAAATCGACAACCAGGTGGATAACTACCGGAAGATGGTGATGGCCATGGCCAACGACATCCGGGTGGTCATCATCAAACTGGCTGACCGCCTTCACAACCTCCGGACCCTGGATTATAAGGAAAGGCCCAAGCAGATTGAAAAGGCCAAGGAAACCATAGAAATCTACGTTCCCATTGCCCACCGTTTGGGGATCTTTGCCATCAAGTCGGAGCTGGAGGACCTCTGCCTCAAGTACCTGGATCCCCAGGCCTATTATGAGATAGCAGAACTTGTAGACAAGAAGCTGGAAGATCGGAAAGAGGAAATCGAACGGATTGAGGACATGCTGAGCCAGAAGTTGGATGAACTGGGCATGACCTATGAAATCACCGGCCGGCCGAAAACCCTCTACTCCATATATAAGAAGATGTACAAGCAGGACAAGTCCTTTAACGAGATCTTCGACATCACGGCCATCCGGGTGATCGTGGATACCGTGTCCGATTGTTATTCAGTATTAGGCGTGGTCCATACCCTCTGGAAGCCCATCCCCAAGCGCTTCATGGACTATATCGCCATGCCCAAGCAGAATATGTACCAATCCCTCCACACTACGGTCATCGGCCAGGACGGTCAGGTTTTTGAAGTCCAGATCCGGACCTGGGAGATGCACCGGACGGCGGAGTTCGGGATTGCGGCCCATTGGCAGTACAAGGAAGGGGCCAAGAAGAAATCCGAATTCGATGAAAAACTCACCTGGGTCCGTCAGCTCATGGAATGGCAGAAGACTACCACGGATTCCCAGGAGTTTTTGGAAACCCTGAAAGGGGACTTCTTCTCCGATGAAGTCTATGTCTTTTCACCCAGAGGGGATGTGATCGAGCTGCCCAGAGGGTCCACCCCCATCGATTTTGCCTACCGGATCCACTCGGATGTGGGCAATGCCTGCGTGGGGGCCAAGATCGATGGCAAGCTCCTCCCCTTGGATACCCGGCTTGAAAACGGTAATATTGTTGAAGTCATTACCTCGAAGAATTCAGCCGGCCCCTCCAGGGATTGGCTGGATATTGTCCAGTCCTCAGGCGCCCGGTCCAAAATCCGTCAGTTCTTTAAACGGGCCAACCGGGATGAGCACATCGAAAATGGTCGAGACATGATTATCCAGGAAGTCAAGAAGGATGGTTATCCGACCAAAAAGGTCATCACCCCGGAAGCCCTGGAGAAGCTGGTGGACCGGATGTCCTACTCCTCTCCGGATGACCTTTTGGCAGCGGTCGGCTTTGGGACCCAGTCCCTTGCCGCCATTGTCTCCCGCCTGGAAGACATCTACGATAAGGCCCAGAAGAGGAAGGAATTGGAGGCCATGGCGGAAGGCGCCCTGGCTCAAGCGGACCGGGAAAAGGCCCACACTAGCGACCATGAAGGCCAGGAGAAATCCAATGCGGTTTCCGTGGTGGGCGAGGGGACGGATAATTTAGAAGTCAAGTTTGCCCAGTGCTGCTCACCGGTTCCCGGCGATGATATCGTCGGCTACATCACCCGGGGACACGGGATCACCGTCCACCGGAAGTCCTGTCCCAACATCCGGTCCAACCAATCGCCGGAGAGGCTGATCGAACTCGAGTGGAACAAGATCAACCAGACCACCTTTGATGCCTCCCTGACCATAGAAGCCATGAATGTGTCCGGCTATGTCGCTGACCTGGCCCAGCTCATCGTCCAAATGGATATGGAGATGAACGGGATCGAGGCCCGGTCTCGGGAGGATTCCACAGTCATCATCAAGCTGACTGTCCGGGTGGAGGATAAGGACCGGATGGAGGTCCTGATCCGGAAGATTCGGGAAATGGAACCGACTCTGGCCGTCTACCGGGTCCGGCATTAAAGCGGAAAGGAAAGTTCCCATGAGGATTGAATGCTTCACCACCATGGCAACGGAAAATATCTATCTTTTGACCGATCCGGCGGAAAAACGGGCGGTCATCATCGATCCCGGCGCCCCTTCTCTTTCTTTGGAGGACCGGGTCCGGGATGAAGGCCTGACCATTGAAGGTATTTTACTGACCCATGGCCACGCCGACCATTTTGGAGGAGCCGACCACTATCGGACCCTCTATGGGGCCCCTATTTGGGCCAGTGAAAAAGAGAGAGACCTCCTTTTGGATCCGAACATGAATGTCTCCCTGGCCTTTATGGGCAGAGCCCAGAGCCTGACCTGCGACCACTATTTCAAGGAAGGGGACCGGGTCACTTCTTTTGACCTGGAGGTCCTGGAGACCCCCGGACACACCGGAGGTTCCGTCTGCTTCCGGGGTCAGGACTTTCTCTTTACCGGGGATACCCTCTTTCAGGGATCCTGTGGACGCTGGGACCTTCCAACAGGGGGGATGCACACCCTCTTCCGTTCTCTGGGGAGGTTGTTTCGCCTGGAAGGGGACTACCGGATTCTTCCGGGACATGGTCCGGAGACCCGATTATCCATTGAAAAAGCCACATCGCCTATTATGGACTATGTGATTATGCAAGAAGACCGTGATCGCAAGCAAGGGAAAGAAAAGGAGTCGTGATGGAAACACTAAAGGGATTAAAAAGGACCCATTATTGTGGGGACCTTCGTTTAGAAGACCAGGGAAAAGAAGTGATCCTCATGGGCTGGGCCAACAAGACCCGGGACCTGGGCGCCCTCTCTTTTATTGACCTTAGGGATAAGACGGGGATCAGTCAGCTGGTTTTCAATAAAGAGGAGAATGAGGCCCTCTATAATAAGTCCAAGGAAGTCCACCAGGAATACGTCCTGGCGGCCAGGGGGGTCGTCCGGGAAAGGTCCTCCAAGAACCCTGACCTCTCGACAGGAGAGGTGGAAGTGGAGTGTTCGGAGCTTCGGATTTTGGATGTCGCCAAAACCCCGCCGATCTACATCAAAGATGATGATAATGCCAGCGAAGAAATTCGCTTAAAATACCGGTATTTGGACCTCCGCAAGCCCAGGATGCAAGAGATGCTGACCAAGCGGGCGGAAATC
>JAQYCE010000061.1 GCA_029003555.1 Bacillota bacterium
TGTTCCTTTGTTCAAGGTCGCATTTTGCGACCTTGAAAGTTCAGATACTTCTTCATCAGTTAATTGGAACATAAAATCATCATCAAATTTTTCATTGTTTCTTTTAACTTGTTCGTTAAATCTTTTTGTAGAATATCCATAAATTTCAGCAAGTTCAAAATCAAGCATAACCTTTTGATTTCTTATATAGTAAATCTTACTTTTAATTGTAGTTTCATCAATTACCATAATCTCTTTATTTTCTGTCATAAAATGCACCTCCAAAATCATCTGTATATCTTTTCCAATCCACCACACTGGTCAAAATCACTGATCGAGAACAACTCAGATTCATTATATCGGTTCCTTTCAACCAGCCACATCTCATCCCGTCTCAATAATTCTTGGTTGGGGCAATGTGAAATTCCCACTGAAATAAAAAATCCCCCTGAAACCGACGAATTCTCGATTCCAGGGGGATTCTTCTTCTCATTGACCAGCCCAGTCTACTTCTTCTTGTTCTTCCGCAAGACCACAATCAGGGCGATCAGGGCGACTAGGCCCATGCCGATCCAGAGGCCCATGTGGATCATGTCTCCGGTGGAGGGCGGCTTGGGGACCGGGGTCGACGGGGTCGTTGGCTTTTCCGGGGGCGTATTTGGCTCAGGCGGTTCTTTCGGTGGGTTTTCCGGTGGGGGGACGGGCGTGGGCGGCTTCTTGGGAGAGTACTTAGGGTTGGCGACCACGTCATAAATCCAGGTCCCCTTCCCTTCTGCGTTCAGGTATTCGGGCATGAAGCAGAGGACTGGGGCCAGGGGGGCAAAGTCCTTGGCCGTTCCGGTCTGGCCCTCCTGGGTGATGAGGTAGATGCCATGGACCAGGTGGTCAAAGAAGACCTTACCCTGGCTATCGGAAGTGGCGGTCCGGACCCCCTTGGGGGTGGACCCGTCCGGTTTGGGGGTAACCTGGGGGTTGGACTCCTTCTCCAGGGTCGTGAGGACCTCGGGGTGGGCCTTGAGGTAGTCAGCGATCTCCTTTGCTGCCTGGCGGAGACCGCCGGCCGAAAGGGAGAGGAAGTCATAGTGGAGCTTGCCCAGACCCTCCCGGAGGGGATAACTGGGCCCCTGGTCCGTCATTTGGAGGTCAGCGATCCGGACGATGCGGATTTGAGCCCCGTCCAATGGGATGGCGTCCGCTTTCTCCTCCTTGGTGTAGGAGAGGCGGAGGGTCAGGGAGCCCCATTTTCCGGCGTCATAGGACCGGACCATGGCCTCGGTGTCTTCGCCCTCGGCAAGAGCCCTGCCTGGATAGAGGGCCGTCAGGCACAAGACAAGGGCAGCAAGGAGGGCCAGCAGCCGCGCCCACGCTCCGGGCCTATTCTTTTGTTGATGGTGATACTGCATGGTTCACTCCTTTTCTTTGGGTCCTGCGTTATTACTCTCCTCCTTCCGCTTTTTCCTGCCTTGGCTGATCCAGAGGACCAGGAGGAAAAGAAGGAGGAGGATGAAACCGCCCAGAGTAATTTGCCAGTTCGAAATAACCGTATCCAAAACCGCCACATCTTTTTCCTCCACAGGCGGGGCTTCTTCAGGATGGTAGGTCGTTCGCTCCCCCACCACCAAGAGCCGGTGGCTGTTGACTCCATAGGGAGTGCAGGTCAGAAGGGTGCAGAGGTCGCGGCCTTCCTGGATGGCCAGGGCCTCGGATTGGTGAGGCAAGACCGTCTGGATGTCCACCACCTTATAGGCGAAGACCTGGTCCAGGATGTGGAGGAAGAAGAGGTCGCCTTGGGCCATTTGGTCCAGGTCGGTGAAGAGGACCGCCGAGGGCAGACCCCTGTGGGCCGAGATGACCGAGTGGGTGGAGGGCCCGCCGATGGGAAGGGAAGTCCCTTCCAGGTGACCCGCCCCCCGCTGGAGGGCATCCTCTCCCACTCCATGGAAGATGGGGAGCTTGACCTTGATCTTGGGGATTTCGATGGTCCCCATGATGTTGTCCCCGGTGGGGTTGAGGAGCTTGTCATAGGGAGCCGTCAGGACGTATTCCTCTTCCTCCTTGAAGGCATCGATGATGGTGTTGGCCCGATGTTTCTCGTTATAGTCCCTGGCCTTATCCCAGAGGGCCTTGTTGGTATCCGCCGGCAACTCATGGACGACCTCGTTATAGACATCGACCAGCTTGCTGTTTCGGTAGCGATTCCAGAGGTCGGAAGCCGTCGGGTAAAGGAGGAAGCCCAGGCCACCGATCACCATGACCAGGGTTAAGAAGAAGAGGAAACCCTGACGGCGGGTCTTTTTCATGGCCTGGCCTCCTCATTTTTCTTTCTCCGCTTCCTCACCATGAGGTAGGGAAGGAATCCAAGCCCGGCACCGGCTGTTCCGGCCAGGATGTGAAAGAGTAAACGGGATTTATCAATCCGGATGTCCTTTTCTTCTTCGTACTTCTTGGCCATTTCCTCTGGAGTGTAATCCACCCGGTGGCCCCGAACGAGGAGACGCTGGGTGTTGACCCCATAGGGGGTGCAGGTGAAAAGGGTGCAAAGGTCTTTATCCCGGTCGATGGCCAGGGAGGCCGTTTCCGTCGGCTCTACCTCGATCATCTGATCCACCTCATAGGCCATGAACTCATTCAACACTCGGAGGAAGAAGAGATCCCCTTTTTTTAGGAGGTTGAGGTCGGTGAAAAGTTTGGCCGAAGGAAGCCCTCGGTGAGCCGAGAGAACAGCATGGGTCCCCTTCCCCCCTATAGGGAGTGAGGACCCCGCCAGGTGTCCCACGTTCTGCTGGAGAACCTGGTCGGTCGTGTAGTGGTAGACCGGAATCTTGACATTGATGGCCGGAATTTCCACCTCCCCCATCATCCCATCGCCGGTCACATTAAGAAGGGAATCATAGAGGGGGTCATCATGTTTTTCCCGAAGAGCAAAGACATCCGGCACACTTTCTCCGGTCAATTTCTCGTTATACTTCCGTGCCTTCTCCAATTCTTCGGCAAAATGGTCATCAGGAATCTCTTTAACCACTTCCTGGTAAACGGTAGACAATTGCTCCGCCCGCCACTGGTTAAAGAGATTGCTGATGGTCGGATAGAGGAGAACCAAGAGTCCGGCAAGAATGAGAAAGGTCGCCAGGATCTTGACTTTCTTCGATGCTTTTTTCCCTGACTCCTTTTCCTCTTTTTCCCTTTCCATGGCTTTCCTTTCTATCCGCACATCAAACGTGAGGCCCGAGGCCTCGTTTCAGGAAGCCGGCCGGCCCGGAAAGACTCCGGGCAAAGCGGCTTCTTACACTAATCTTTAACTACTCCGCTTGGACATTCTTCTTCCGCTGGGCGGCAATCAGAACGACAGCACCGGCCAGGAGGGCAACACCAATGCCGGTGAAGAGGTAGGTACCCATACCACCGGTGGAGGGCAGTCCGGGGATCTTGGTGTTCTCGATCAGGGTATTATGTTCGTCCGTTTGGGTAACGGTAACTTCCTCAGTAGTATGGTCGAGGGTAAAGGTTGAAACCTGTCCATCAATCACGACAGACCAGGATTTCAGCACGTGATTTGCCGTATCATACTCCGCTTTGATCTCAGCCTTGTAAACCTTGTCGCTGAGCTGGTATCCGTTAGGAGCTTTGGTTTCTTTGATATAGTAGGTACCTTCATCCAATCTGCTGAAGGTCATGCGGCCGGTTGCATCTGTTGTGGTTTTCCGCAGAGCTTTTGCCGTATTATCTTTTGACGGATCTTTGTCATAGAGGGTAAATTCAGCTCCAGCCAGCGGATTGTCTTCCCATGTGCTTTCCTTAGTGATCTCGCCATGCTTAGTAATTTCATGGGTCTTCTCAGAACCTGATCCCTTGGTAAAGCCGTCGATTTCGAAGGTGTACTGTCTGGTAATATCTTCATGTTCAGACGTTTTTCCTGTCTTCGGATCATTGGTATATTCAACCTTAACCGTATTCTTGTTGGGAATGGCGTTGGTGGTTGCCTGATCATTCAGTTCAGCCGTATAAACAACCTTAACGTCCGTAGCTTTTCCATTCAACCCTTTCAGATAAGTATCTGTGAAAGTGATGGTGATGACATTGTTTTCAACTTTGACAGTTGCCGCATCCGTGGGAAGGGGTTGGCCAGCGACAGTAACGGTGATATCTTTCGCTTCCGGTGCAGTTAAGCCCTTATCCAAAGTATCGGTAATGGTGAACACAAGATTCTTATCCGTTTTCGGATAGGACGGAATGGTGGTTTCAATGGTAAATTCCGGTTTTTCACCTTGGCCTAAACCAATCACATGGTCCGTTGGATTCTTTGCTTCAGGCTCATTTCCTGTTGGGTCTTTTACGGTCTTCTTCAGAGGGACGTCGCTCTTCTTTGCATAAAGAACCGCATCTTTTCCAAGCTGAAAGTCGGCTGGGACATTAATGTCACCACCTTCAGCCGATTCCGTACCATCTGTAGCCTTCTTATAGCTAATGCCGACCAACATAGGATTGTAAACCGACACCGTTTTTTTACCCTCTTTGGAAGTAACCAGAATCATGTACAGACCGGCTTCTTGGGGCTCGGACTCATAAGCTCCGCCTGCTGCAGCCTGGGTAAGGGGAATTGCATCTCCCAATTCACCGACCGGCTTTTTAAGTAATGCAGACCACTCGTCTGTTGTTGGATTGGCGGGGTTAGCAAAGGCGTTTTCGATAAGATTTTTATACCCTTTGAATCCACCCTCAGCAGTAAAGTCCGCTTCGGTGAGCTTGTAGGCGGTTACTATTGCGTCGTCTTCAACGCCGGTTACGATGAGCTTTGAGGTCGGTTTCTCGGCAAAGACATTTGCCGGAACCAGTGTCACAACCAGCAAGAGAGCCAGAAGGACAGCAGTCCATTTCTTCAGATGTTTCATATCATTCCTCTTTTCTTTTTCAGTTACCGACAGAAACCTGTCGGCTTCGGTGGACGGGCAAGACATTTGTCTCAAAATCTATAGACAAGGAGTTCATTCCAACTGCCTCCGCAATCGGCGGAGACCTTTTCGGGGCCGACCCTGCCGGCCATCATCCTTTCGCAATAGGCTGATGGCCAGGCTGAGGAGGAAGGCACCGACCAGGGTAAAGAGGAAGGTGCCGGGTCCTGCGGTGGACGGCAAGGTGTAGAGTCTGTGGTTAACAATATCCAGTCGAACTTGGTCGACGGTGTGATCTTGGTAGAGGTAGACCGGTTTTTGAGCCTGTCCAAGAAGTCCGTGGTCGAGATAGGCCACTTCCCGGCCATTTTCATCGGTCACCTTGGTCAGCTGGACGATCCGTCCCGCTTGATCAATGTGGATATGATAGCGGTGGTTGGACTTGACGTAGCCGGCCGGTGCGGTCTTCTCGGTCAGGATATAATCCCCATCCATGGTGTCCGGAATTTCCCGGAAGTAGGGACCGGGCTGACTTAAATCGAGCTCAATCGTCTGAAGGTCGGTCGGGACCGATTTGGCATTGCCTTCTGCCGCTTCGAGAGTAAAGATGACCTTGTCCTCGGTAATCGCCGCTCGGTTCTCATCCAGCTTGCCCAGTTCAATCTTCATGGGCCGCCGGTTGTAGATGATGTTGTCACCGACCGGATCGCGGCCATTGATCTTCAGGTCTTTAATCTCTCCACTTTCTTTATCTACCCGGAAAGTAGCTACGGCAACGGTCGGCTTGACGTAACCCTTGGGGGCCTCCGTCTCCCAGACTTCGTAATAGCCGGGAGTAAGAGCCTGCCAGGCCAGGATACCATCGTCTCCGGATACTTTCGTCTGATCCGCCGGATCAACCCATACTTCCTTTCGGTCGGTGGTAGAGGCCGGCTTGTCGAACTTCTTCAGCGTGAACTTTGCTCCGGCAAGGTGTACTCCTTGCTCGTCTTGCTTGGTAAAGCGGATCTGGTTGGGCAGGTTAGGCACGTCCAAGATCGGCTTGTTGATCTTGACCTTGCTGTTCCAAACCGTGATGGCCTTGTCCCCACCTTGAATCTGATCCTCAACGCCCGTATTACCGATGGTCACATTTCCCTTCTCATCGATGGTCAAATCCCAAACCGTACTCACCGGAGTATAGCCCTTGGGCGTAACCACTTCCTTGAGGAAGTAGTTGCCCGGCTTGAGGTTATTGAAGATGATTTGTCCTTTGTCATTCGTGACGACGTAGTCCGAGAAGCCCTCGTTGTTCGTGAGCTGGAATCCTGCCCCGGCAAGCAATTTTGCCTTTGAAGGATCCTCACCCGCTTTCCCGGTCAGGCCTCTCTTGGTCAGGGTGACATTGATTCGGTCTTTACTGCTGATCTCGCTGGAGGCGAGATAGCGGTTCAGGTAGTTAGCAAAGTATACCCCATTGTACATCGTATAGGAACCATATCCGCTGGAGAACTCGCTTAGTGTATAGAGAGTGGCCTTGGTGTGAAGGGTCACTCTGTCTTTTGCCGCATACGGCATGGTGACCTTAATGATATAACCGAATTGGTAACGGCCCTTCTCTGTCACCTCGAACAAGGGGATCTTGATCCGGTTGTACTGGTCTTTCTCAGGCTTTACGGTCCAGGATCTTCCGGTCAGATCCATGGAGCGAATGCCATAGCTCGGCGGCATGGTCTCCGTATTCAGGTTACCATCAGGCCGGAAGGCACTCGTCTCAAAGACCTGAACCTGGATCTTTGTCGGATCGCTGAGATCCACATCGCTATCCTTGTTATTGACCTTTCCATCTTCCAGGGTCAGCCAATATTCGCTGGACAGGGAGCAGTTGGTACCGAAGGCGTAGTAGTAAGCCGTGATGGTTCCTTTTTTCGGATCATTGGCATCTTCGTAATCATAGAGACGCCCACCAAGATTCATGGTTGCCATCTGCCGGTATCCGTCGATGCTCACATTGTAGCGATCATACATATAAATCGAACCGTAGTAAGGATCGTAGGAGACAACAACAGTGTCCGCTTCGACTTTATTTCCTCCAATGGAATATTCTGCCTTAAGCGGGGTATTGTTCGCCGTTACCCGGTTAGGATCAACGAAGAGAGGCATCCGCTGCTTAATCTCGATGTTGGACCGGTTCGTGACGTATTTGGTCAGCTTATAGGTGATCTCATGGAGCGATTGACCGCTCTCATCGATGACCACATTCTGTGCTTTCGCAACCTCTTCTCCATTTTCCGTGACAATCGGCCCAGGATTCATGGGCGTCATGGTCAATCCATGGAAGTTGAGACGATCATCAATCTTTACCGTAAAGGTATCGCCGGGAATGGCATCCTCCGGCAGGCGGATGGTGTATTGCATCTGCAGGTTCTGATCTTCAAGCGGACGAACGATGCCGTCATCTTTTGACGGTACCAGACTGGAGTCCACCAGTTGAATCTCGCCATCCAGCGATTTCGTTTTGGTTCTCTGGTCCGGCTTGTCGGGATTCGTTCCGGGATCCTCGCCGTAGTCCACATCAACCGGATATTTCTCCGCACTATAGCTATCCCGTGGGACAATAACGGTATCACCGTTTGTATTAACGACGATAACATATCCGGTCGTATCCTTCAGGTATCCACCCGGTGGCATGTACTCTTCCAGGTCATAGACACCCGGTTGGAGGTTGTCGAAGTGGAGTTCACCTTTTTTATCGGTTTTGAAGGCCTTAATATCACTTGCCCACATATCCGACTTATTGTAGGTTTTGACGTATTCCTCAGCACTGAAATATTCCGGCTTTTCGGCTCCCTCGTGCTTCTTTAGCGTGAAGAAAGCGGAGGAAAGCTGAACTCTGGACGTTCCTGTTTTCTCAAACTTGCTCAGAGTGAATTCACCAAAGAACTCTTTCTTCTTATTTTCAATGGTCAGCTCGCCTCCCTGGTCAGGATCAGGGATTCTTTCCCAGGCGGCGGTGAGAGTCATTCCGCTTTGGACAGGTTGACTAAAGTCGTAGAGTTGCCCGTTGGGGAGATACCAGCCCTTGAAATTGTAGCCTTCACGCGTGGGATCCGGTGCTGGCTTGGCCAACGTGTCGCCTTTCTTCACCACCACGTTCGCTATTGAGCTTCCGCCCTTACTATCGAAGCGGATGACAAACTCATCGTCGACAATCTCCTGCCATTTGGCGGTGTAGTTGGCATTCGCCGTGACCGGTTTATTGGGATCAAATCGGGTCTCTCCATCCATCCAGCCCAAGAAGTAATAGCCCTCTTTGGTCGGAGCGGCCGGTCCCGGTATAGTCGTTCCATACGGCACGTCATCATAGGTTTCAACGACTTTCGACCCATCAGTGAAGGTCACCTGATAGGTTTTTTCCACCCAGTAACCGTAAACGGTCATATCCTTGGTGATCGGTTGGGTAAAGTCGACGTCCACGTAATCTGAACCGGTCCAGTGCTTCCATCCGGAGAAGGTGAAGCCTTCGATTTCTTCCGGCTTGGAATCAGGAATATCTCTAAGCACGTCTCCGCTATTCACACTCCGGTATTGCGTATAGCCGGTCTGGATGTAGCCATCCTTATCGATCATTTGGAAGGTAATGGTTCGAGAATCTGTGCTGGTTCTCTTCCATTTGCCATGGAGGTTGATCGTTCTCGTCACCGGTTGGCTGAAATCATATTTTTCACCGGCACTTGTGTACCAGCCATCCCACTCAAAACCGGGATAGGTGGTATTGGGAGGATACTGACCCGGTTCCGTCTGGTAGACATCCAGGTAGGACTTTCCCTCTTCCACAATCTTGGAATCCACAACACTATTTCGATAGAGGAAGTTGATGGTATGCACTTTCTTCCAAATCGGATAGAGGTCCATATCCCTGTTCACCGGGGTGGTCTCGTTTACCGGATTTCCTTCTTCGTCCTGCCAGCCGACTAAATGGTAGCCTTGATTTTTCTTATTCCAGACAAAATTATAACCCATAAATGAGGTATCGGGCATGTTGCCGATCGGTTTTCCGCTGGTCACCTCCCACGATTTCTGGGTGTCCGGAGTATCATTCTCCTCCCGGTGGAAGGTGACGGTATAAACGGACTTTTCCCAAAGTGCTTTGAAGCTGTGGTCTTCGGTGATCGGCCGACTGAAATCCGCCGAGTTTCCGTTTTCAACCCAACCCCTAAACCGGAAACCGGTTTTGGTCGGTTCCGGGGGCTCCTGAATGGTACGACGGATGCGAATCGTCTGATTCGGAGGTGTCGGATTTCCCCCATCGCTGTCGAAGGTCACCAGATAGCGGTCATAGTGGTAGACCTGGCTGGTCGCCTTTGCCTGACTTCGAACTTGTGTCTTCGTCTGGCGGTTAATGACCTCGCCGTCATAGGAAGCGTTTAGGGTAATCGGCAGGTCCTCTGCATTATCGTAAGTTCCTTTGATTTCAATGAAATGCTGGTCGAAGACACTCCCTGCATTGAGTTTCTCCCGCACAGTTGACGTTGCCGGGAAATTGCCGCTGGGATTCTGCTTGATGACTCCTGGTTTCAAACCTCCATTATCTCGATAGGGTGTAAAGTTGAAATCGACAGGATCTTTGCAGATTGTTCGAATACTAAATACCGTAGCACCGGTTATTTCTACACCGGGACCCGGGTTCAAGGCCAAATACTTATCGACAGGGGCTCCGCCAGAATTCCTGGCATCGATGGAGGCATACTTCCTCCCGTCCACAAAAGCGATGGCCTTGAATCTTCCGCTTCCGCTATCCTGGTTAATGTCGCTGATAGAGGTGATTTTCACGCCTAAGCGAACATCGTCTCCCGGATTATTTGCCGTAAAGTCACCTATGGTAGGTTGATGGGCATTATCCTTGGCGTAGAAGTCTCGCGTTGCCCCAAGAGGCTGGGGAAGGAAGCGTCTAAACACGCTTCCGGAAGTCTCCGCTTCCCGGTCGAGCTTCTTTGGTAAGGCTTCTAGCAGGGACAGAGGCTGACTGGAAGTGGATTGGCCACCGGCTAGTGACGAAGTCGGTTCCTCTGCCGGAGAGGCAAAAGCTGCCCGGTTGGCCGACTGACTATCCAGATCCTGCCAGGGCTCTTCCGTCTTCTTCGTCACGGCTCCGTCTTCAACCGTGATCCGCCACTGGGTATTGGGCTTTTCGTAGCCGGCCGGTTGCTCCTTCTCCTGAAGGATGTAAATCCCGTCATCCAAGTTTTCAAAGATCGTTTGGTTCTTGGCCACTCTCGGTTCAATACCGGATTCGACCCACTTTCCATCCTCTGCTTGTTTATAGAGGACAAATTTTGCCCCTTCCAGAGGTTCGCGGTTTTCATCCACCTTGTTAATAAAGAACTTACTCTTCTTGTTGGTGATACCCAGAACGTTGGTTAGGGTCTCCTGTTCCTGCGTTAAGAAGAGGTTCCTGGCTTCCAGAATGTGTTCATTGAATTTTCTGACATCCTCATCGTAATTGGCCAGGGTGGGATCAAAGTCTCTCGCATCCTGGATCCAGTCGCGAACAATTAGAGGACGGATCGTAGCACCGGAAACACCGTCGATCTGTTCGCCCTTCCACTTGGTGGCAGGGTTCTTCCATTCCTGTTTAATCGGCTCCCCGGCTTCATTGATCGGCATCATCTGTCCGGTCTCTCCGCTGGTCGGTTGAGGTTCGTAGTTAACCCACCCCTTGCGGTACCACATTCCGTGAATGGTCGGGTGCTGACCATAGGACTGTTCAGCGTAAACGTCGTCTTCTCTATCACGCTCATAGGCTTCGGGATCGACCGGTTTCGGAAGCTCTTGCCCATGCGAATTCATAGGGTTGACAATCAGCGGGAGGCGACTATCCGTCCGGTAGACGAAGGTCTTGAATCCCAATTTCTCCGCTGTCTGATCCGTTTCGATTTCTTCTTGAGTTTGACCGGATCCGAAGGGATAGAGCATCTGGTTGTAGGCGGTCGTTCTGGCCTGTTCTTGAGCTGCTGCCTTCTCTTCCGGCGTCGCCTGACCGGCGGTCGTACCGGCAGGTAAATAATCCTCCCAATTCCTGGATTTTTTGTGCAATTCCTTCAGGTAAGAGGTCGGACGGATCTGAACGATCCACATATAATCCGGCAAGGCAAAACCGGGTGCGGTCTTGGTCTCTTCTAAATAGAAGTTGTAGTTGGCCGGGAGGTTCTCGAAAGTGACAATCCCGTTTCTGTCGGTGATTTCTTCGGATTCCGTTGTCACCTTAGTGGTGTGTTCGGTTTCCACAATTTCAAAGTTACGTCCCAGAGCGGCCCAAAGCTTAAACTTGGCCCCGGCCAGGGGGAGTCCTGACCCTTCCTCGGTCTTTTGGACAGAGAAGAAGGTGGAACCCCGGTAGTTCTTGACCAGGTAGGATTCTCCATCTTGGTCTTTGTCCGCCGGCACCAGGATATCCGCTTGTTCGCCTATAGTATCGCCCTTGCGGTAGCCCGTGGTGATGGTGATGTTGGCGTTATTCTTGTAGTCAACATCGGTATCGTGCGGTGGCCTGTGGGCCGGGTTCTCATTCGCCGCAACGAACATGTTCAACCGTGTGGCGAACTTGACATCATGAACCGCCAGTTCACCCTTGATCTCGACAATAAAGAAGTCGGTGCTGGGCATGAGGTCATCCAGTGTAATGTCGGACAGGTTGGCCTCAGGTACAGACTTGACCAGTTCCAAGTCGTAATTGGACTTGTCGTTGGGATCCAGGGGTTTATTAAAGTCGAGCTCATCGGGCTTGCGTCCCGTTACCCGGTAGACCTTATACGACCCTTTAAGGATGGGGTTATCGCCTGCCGAGGAAAGCTTCAGGATTGCTGAGGTCATGTTCTCGCCATTGCGGTTCAAATAGACCCGCTGGGTGTAGAGCATTTTACGCTGGCCGACGTTGTGGTCGGTGGCTTCCAATTGGGTAATTGCGGTTTCGACTTGGACCTTATTGACTAAGGTCCTCTTAATTCCCAGGATGTAGTCGCCATCCTTTTTATTTCTTTCCTTGAAGGAAAGAATGGTTCCTTCCTTCGGTTTACCATTCGCGTCGATCGTGAAGGTAGCAACGGCCTGAACCGGAAGTTCATAACCCAGGTTGGCATGGGTCTCGTAAAGGCCATAGTCTCCAGGAGCCAGGTTCTTGAAAACAAATTTACCATCCGGTCCTGATATGACATTTTCATAACCCGGAACAACCTGTTTTTCCCCATTGCTATCCGGGGGTAAGTCTTCTCTGCAGAGCTTAAAGACGGTGCCCGGCAAGGGCGTTACGTCAATAATCGGTTCGCCTTTATCATCGACAATAATGTTGCCGTTTTTATCATACTGGTAACCGCTCGCCCCCACCTTCTTGAACTTGAGTTCATTGTTGGCATTTTCGACGGTAAGAATGGGGAATTCCGTCTCGTCTACCCGGATCAGGTCTTCCTCGGGTCGATAGCTGGTCACCGTCTGCTCGCGTTTGATGGTGACTTTTTCGCCTTGCGGTTTTTCGCTCGACTCCTTCTTCACCGAATATTCAATGGGCTTGCCCTGATAATTCAAGGGCAAATTCTGATAGACGGTTTCGTAGATTCCATCGGATTTCTTCTCTAAAGATCGGGTAGCCGTTCCGACATTTCCTAGATTCGACCAGGGAATTTCCTGCCCGTCCACCTTGGCAATCAGGGTCACCTCGACCTTTTCTCCTGTCTCGGGCAGGCGATTGTTAAAGACCTTGCGTACCGTTAAATTGAGGAGTTCACGCTTATAAATCACGCTGATACGGGGATAGGCACTCTTATCAACCTTATCGAAGGTATAGTTTTTGTCTGTCGGATCGCTTCCCGTAACCGTAATCTTACCAGGGCCTTGGGTATTCCCCTGGGCATCAAAGGTCAGGATGGTCATGTTTGCGGATTCGCGGTTATGAAGATCGAACCCTGCCTTTTCGTTACTGCGTTGTGTGGTGACATCAATGTGGACGGTGCCGGGATAGCCATCCAAGCCCTTGGCTTCAATCTCAAGAGTTTGACCGGGATCGCTGATATAGAGAGGCTGAATATCTGCCGTCTCGGTAGACCCATCCCCATTGACCCACTCAGGAGCACCGGTAGCATAAACGGGATAGGAAACGGCACGCTTATAGTCGTTCATCAAGGTGACTTGATAGTCCAGCTTCAGCTTTTGTCCGGCAGAAAGGGTGACCGGATCAGTTTCTAAGGTCGTCAAACCACCCACGGTCTGTGCCCGGACAGCTACGTTTTCCAGAACCTGGCCATTGCCATCAACGATCATCGCCCGGGCGGTGTCGGGTTGATAGTGGATATTGGCACCCAAGGGGATACGTAGAGCTTGGTTATTGATCACTTCAGCATCGGATTCCGAAGCAAAAACGGCATCCACTTTCTCCTTGAATTTTGGCACAGTGACTTCGCCATCATCCCAGGACTGGAGTCGGCTTAGAATTTCCTGCTTGGATGCCTGACTCATGGTGTTTTTATAGTCCAGCAGGAAATTGGAGAGGTCTTCCTTTCTCCTGTTGTTCCGAGTGATACTGATGTACTGGCTGACCACGTCCATCTCTGCCATATGCTCCAGGTTCTGTGCATAGGTTTCTTCTATCGTGAAGTCACGGTTGTTGGACAGGAAGGTCACCATCTTCACCGTATTATACTCTTGTGCATTTTCAAGCATCCGGTTGGCATAGGCAAGCGCCCGATCCATGAAGGCACCATCCGACTTTTCACCAAGCTGGACCTTGGTCAAGACCTGGGGAGTCTGGGAAATGTCCCAGCTGGCCAGCTGGCTTGAATAGGCATCATAGCCGCCGTAAATGACATTGATCCGTCCCTGGTATCCGTCTCTATTGAGTTGTGTGCTTAAATTTTTGATCCGGGCGTTAAAGTAGTTCACATCGCCCTGGCTATCCGGGACCATGAGGAAGTAAAGGTCCAGACTGGTTTTCGGATCTTTCCCTTCCACCTCATGGCGGATGTGGAAGAATTTGTCTTCATCGTTACCGTCCTCGAAGACGGAGGACGCACTGACCCGGTAATTTCTCTGACCGGGAGCATTCGCACGAACCGGTGCAAAGCCCATCATAGGGGCGAGAGAAAGCCCGGCCGCCATGGCTTGTACATTTTCGACTTGGGACGACTCGAACGAGGGAGCTTTCTGGGGTTCCACAATCCTGACAATCTTGGTCCCGCCCTTTTGATCGACAGTAATTTTCCACCGATAAGAAGAGACGACGTAGCCGGCAGGAGCAACTTCCTCCCTAAGGGTATATTCGCCCGGAGCCAAGTTATTGACTTCAATCAGACCATCCTTGTTTGAAGGTTGGATCTGAATTTCATGATTGTTTTCATCAGTGAGAACGAAATAAGCCCCTTCCAGTTTTTCCCCATCTTCATTGGTCTTGATGATGCGGAACCGTCCGGTCGCTGAGTAGGGTTGATTCTTTATTTCAATGTAGGGTTCATCAACCTTATCCCGGATAGCCGGAATGGGGAAGTGGTAGGTCTTCCCCTCGTTCAGGAGGGTCGTCAGCTTATTCGTATCCTTGAATTTCCCATCTCTCGCATCATCCTTAAGACGAACCGTATAATACAGGGAAACCGACTCATTGGTGCCGAGGGTCAGCCCCTCGATTTTCAAAGTCTTACTTTGCTCATTAAAGCTAAGGGATGTTCCTTTTAAGAGTCCCGACGACGGTGCTTGACCATTTTCGTAAATGGAACCGTCCGATCCAACCAGGACATAGTCTTTTTCATTGAAAACACCGTCATCGCCTAAGGAAAACTCAACGCCATCGCCCATGGGGTCGGTAACAGTGGCATTTTTGATGGTCGGATCCGCCTTCTTCTGCTGGTTCAGGTAGTACTGCTTCTGGACTTCCTCAAAAATTCCACTGGCTGCGTTGTTGTGGTCAAGAACGGAGCCGACACCGGAGTAGTTACGGGGAGAGGAAGCAAGTTGAGGGAAGAAATACTGCTCCTGACCACCAAACATTCCGGCATTACCTTCCGGTTTCAGGTTATAGCCGATGGTGGAGATTTCGATTCCCGCTTCCGTCAGGTTACGAACGGTTGAGACCGTGGCAAAGACGGAATCGATGATGGTCTCTCCATCCACATCGTATGACGTATAATTCAAGCGGGTATCTTGCTGTCCTTCGATGAATTTATAGAAGAGACCATCACCGGCCAGTGCAGAATAATCAAAGGCCGTCGCCCGTTTACCATAGGTTAACCCGCTATTCGGAATATTGACTTCACCGGTTGCACCGGGAAGGGGCTTATAGATCGAAGACCATTTGGCGGTATCTTCCCACTTCGTTTGGGTCGCCTTGAATGAAACGGTCGGGCCACCGTCCGTAATCAGGATAATGTGCTTGCGGACGCCCTCTCCCTTATCCAAAATTTCCTGTGCACGGAGAAGGGCCCGTTGGGTGAAGGTCGATCCACCGAATTTGTCGGTAATTGCATTGGTTTGAAGGAGGTTCTCGGGGGAAGTTAATTCCACGCTCTTGCGAACCGCCGGATCGTGCCCACCAACAAAATCTGCATTTACTTCGTAATTTTCCCTGGCTAAGTGGTAGCCATTCAGGTTATTGGAATTCGTGCCCAGGTACTGATTCTTAGCTACTGTCGGGCCATCATATTCAATGTAACCCATCTTGACGTTGGTAAAGCCGGAGAAAGCATTAAAGATTTCCCGAACCTGTTGGTTGACTTGTGTTTGGTTGACACCTTGAATCGATCCGGAATGGTCGGCAACGACCACAATATCCGTTTTCTCACCACTACCAAAGAGAGGCCGTCCACGACCGGTCACCGTCAATTCAACCTGGTACTCGTTCAGGTTCTTGTCCACGGTATTGAGGATGCGTTTGGAAATATCGCCGACCTGGTTCTCTTCTTTGGCCTGGTCGTCCGGGCTCAGGCCGTCTTGGGTATAAAGGGTCTTTCTAAATTCCTTGGGGTTTTTCGCCTTCCGGTTTTCCACAGTACGCGGTTGGCTACCCATCCCGTCCATGACATAAGCATCAAGGTCTTTATTAATGTTGTCGGGAAGTTGGTCCCCCTGATTCTGCTCGTTCTGATGGACGCCTGAACCGGTCAGGATGGTCGTTCCGTCGCCGGAGACTTCAACCTTCCAGGTTTCTGTTGAAGGTTCAAACCGGTCAGGGGCGGAGGTTTCTTTTAAGGTATAGGTTCCGGCCGGAATGTTGGAAAAGGTCAACCAGCCTTGGTCGTCCGTCTTTCCTGTGAGTGCCGGGTCAAGAGCTTTTCCGTTTTCCATCGTTCCGCTGAGGGCAAACCAGGCCCCCTTCAATCCCTGCTTATTCTGATCCAATTTCTGCAAGCGGAAACTACCTGCAATCTTGGTGTCATTAATGCGGGTGTTGATGATATTTCTTTCCAGGCGGGTGGGATCGGTCCGGTAACCAGGGAAGCCCTGGCCACTGACCTGGTCAATTTCCTTCACCGTATAGGTAATCTTCTTGCCTTGATTATCTCTCTCCGGCAGGTTGCTAAAGCGGTACTTCCAACCGGTTTGGGCAGAAACTGTCGCCTGATAGGCCGTCTCTTTTCCGTTTTCTAAGAGGACGACCTGGATGCTGTCGGGGCGGTGGAGCGTATCTTTACTATCGTTGTACCAGATTTTATTACCGGTAACGGTAACGGAACCTCCGGGACCGCTCGAATCGGACTTGGCGTGAACCTTGATGTTGACAACACCATCAATGATTTCATAGGTGGCGTAGTAGTCAGGAGTCTCTTTCAGGATAATCTGATAGGCATACTGTTCATGGTTGTCATCATACTTACGAAGATTTTCAAAACGATAAACATATCCGTCTTTAACATAGGTCTTATTGGTTAATTCCTTGCCGTTCTGCTTGATGAGCAGTTGGAAAGCCGGATCAGGCGTAACCTGTCCCCAGTCGATGGTCGCTTCACGGTTATAGGTGACAGAGGCAATGTCTCTCAAGGGATTGGGAATCCAGTAGGCATTTTGAGTAGGATCAGAGGCAGCTTCTTTTACCTGAATGATAGTCCGGGCTTTGGGAATCAGGTGGGCGGAATCCGTTGTCAACTGTTCAATAATGTACTGACCGGGACGGAGGCGGAATTCAACCTTCCCTTCACGGCTGGTGACAAGCTTGCCGATCGACTTGATGGCCTCCCCCTCCTTGTTCAGAATCTGGAAGGTGGAACCGGCCAAACGAACGGTAGTATCACCCGTTTCATGGTTATAAATCGTGATAGGTCTACCTGTATTTTTATTCTTACGCAGGAAGAAATTGTGTACATATTTATAGACGCTGCCAACCACCTCTTGGGTCTTTTCGTCGATGATCGGAATGGGCTGACCTTTTTTGTCGCGGAAGCGGTAGGGGTCAGAAATCCGGCCATTGGCCGTTGAAGGCTCCTCGACAAAACTGTATTCATAAGGTGCCCAGGCAGCAACGATCTTATACATATGGGCGGGATCCAGGTCGCCGAAGATATAGTGTCCCTGGGCATCCGTATAGGCGGTCTTCTCGCCAATCTGTTCGCCTTGCGTTCCGTCAGCGTTGGTCTTGAAGATTTGCAAGGTCAACTCGACATTGGAAATCTTACGCGACTTCTTGACCACCTCCTCGGTGTAGGGAGGGGTGAGTGCGTCATCAACAACAGTTCCTTCAATGAAGTAGACTTCTTTTCCGAAATTTTTATTGTCCTCAATGCGGACATACTTTACGGTCTCGATTGCCGAGAAGAAGAACTCAATTTTCTTCTGGTTCGGCATATAGCCTTCCGGGGCGGAAATCTGAACCACCTGGTATTTTCCGGCGTTGCAGTTTTCGACCTTGGCCTGACCGTTCTCATCTGTCGTCACTTCCTTGACCATGTCGGGCCCGCTAATGCGAACCACAGCACCCGGAATCTTCACACCCTTGTTCTCACTGTCGACGACTTCAATAATGATGGGTCGGTTAACCACAAAGGGATTGACCGGTGCTCCCATGGGCTGGTAAAGTCCATCTTCCGCACCCAATATGGACTCGCCTGACTGGTTTTCCGCTTCCTTAAGCAAACGGGCTAAGGACAGGATGCCAAAGGTCTGTTTTACAGATTCCTTTGTTTCCAGGCCAGCCTTTTCCGACTCTTCATTTCCATCTCTTGAGGAGGTCTCGCCCTCTTCCGGCAGGCTTCCTTCCTTGCCGGGTTGGTCTTCCGGATTTTCTGTGCTGGTTTCCTCGCTCGGATTTGCGGGCTCAGCGGGTCGGGTTTCCGGCTTTTCTTCTTCCGTCGAATTCACCTTTTCCGTCTCACTTTGCACGGTGACGGCGATCTGTCCGGGTTGAACTTTCAGGGTGGCTTCTTCCAGAGCCTGGTTTAGGGCATCTTCATCCAAATCTTGTGCCCGGATTTCTTCCAACTTCTTCTCGTACTGGTCAAGCGATTGTTCTTCGACTTCAAGGAAATCATAGAAGCCATCATAGGAGAGAACGAGGTCGAAAATGCGAATGTTGGTCTTTTCCGATCCCTTGGCGGAAGCCGGGAAAGTCGGGGCAATATAATCACTTGCTTTCTTATCTATATTAGGAACAGCGAAAAGAAGTCGGTGTTCCTTTTCATCTTTTCTTGTCCACTCCGTCGCAATGGGGGTAGTAAAAGCATCAAGGTCGGCCAGGGTGGAGTCGCCCTTGACCTGGATTTGCTGAGCCACTTTTTCCTGACCAAAGAAGGAGACCAGGGTGAGGGAGTAGATCTTGTCCTGGAGGCTGTATTTGATTTCTTCCAAAGCCTTTTGGTCGATTTCATCGCCGGCTTTGGCCGCCTGGATTTTTTTCGTCAGGCTTTCATCCCGGTGGATGGGGGTGGTAATGCAGGACATAAAGAAGCCGTCCGGATTGGCTGCTTTTGTCTCCGTATCATAGAGGAAAACAGGGGCCGGCTGGCCTTGGGCAAGTCGGTTCTCCCGATCGGTTTTCCGGCTTTCCATCACCTCCGCTTCGCCGGGTGCGTATTCCCGGTTGGTGATGAAGGGCTGGTCCAAACCATCGCCATTGTTGACGACAAAAGCCTGGTGGACTTCACTTTCTTTAGGGGCGTAGTAAGTCAGAACCCAGGAGATGGATTGGGGAAGTCCGTCCTGGTCCTCATGAATTTGATAGCTGACACTCACTAAGCTCCGGTTGCCGTTAAGGCTGAGTTCACGGACTGGAAGGGCATCGGCTCCGTCCGGAGTGCTTTTTTCCATCTCCGTGCGGACGCCTTCGAAAAGTTCCCCATCCTCATCATTGGTCTCCGGGCTTTCCTCCGGCACAGCAGTGGATTGGATGTCCGGCGTGGTAACGACGGTCTCCGACTCTCTTCCCTGTTGGGTATTATTCCCCGGATTATTTTGCGGTTGCAAAAGCTCCATAAGCGAAGGCAGGGAGCCTCTTGTCCCCTGGGCAAGAAATAGGCCCTGGTCTACGCTCTTCGCCTGACTCTCACTCGTAAAGGCCCCTATGGGCAGACCGGTTACGATGAGTAAAGCAGCTAACAATGATGAAAGATATCTCCGGAACTTTTTCATAGTCATCCCCTCTTGTATTGGTCCTGGATCCCGGTAAACAACCGGGGTTTCCTTTTCCTGACAAAACCTTGCGTATCAAGCGTCTGCGGCAAAAGCGACAAACGCATCTATGTTTTTCAATATAATTTTTGCATCATATATAACTATTATAGCGGATATAGCAGACAAATCTACTCTGCTATTCCCAATTTTTCTTTTTCCTATGAAAAAAATGAAAAATGAGGGATTTTTCACCGATTGTGACGAAATATTGAGGGAATTTGAGGGATATTTTTGGACAAAAAGAAAAGTATTCCAATTTTTTTACACATCTACAAAAAGATGAGAATGGCTTATTATGAACCTATATCGCATGAAAAACCACGTCAACGGTAAGTGACTATACCCGCTCTTGAGAATAAAGGCTCCTGAAAACGAAGGGATTTCTTATGCATAACTTGCTGAACGATATTGTTGACCACCGCCTTCGCCTGGTTGAGGCACTGACTTACTCGGAGGAAACGCAAAGTCCGGTCTCCCTTGCACAAACCATGGGCATTTCCCATCGAACCTTAGCCAACGATATAGACCAGATTAATGAGGAGTGGCAACGTGTCTCCATCCGTTCGGATGAGGACCGCCTTGCCATCCATTACCGGCCCGGAAGCAATATCACCGATGTCTACCGGGATATTATGAATAAAGAGCCTCTTTTCGCTCTCATTCGTGCCCTTATTCTTCATCCCAACTTATCCCGAAGCGATCTCGCTAGCGAAGCTGCTATGTCCGAAGCTTCCCTCTATCGGAATGTTCTCGTCTTTAATCAATCCCTGCTCGCCGGCCTAGGCCTTTCCATTTCCACCAACCCCTTTCGTTTAGAAGGAGGAGGACATGAAGAGCGTCTCCTTTTTTCTTCTATCTTTCTCTGCAAGCAAACGGATGTGGAAACCTGGCCTTTTCCGGACTATCCTCAGGAAGCCGTCCAGGCTTTTGTCCAGGTCATGCTGAAAGCCAGCCGGATGAAGATGGGGCTGTCAGAATTCCGCATGGTGACTTACTATGTTGTCCTGTCCATAATTTGGGCGAAGTCCACGCCGGATCCGAATGCCTTTCTTCAAGATTGGCATGAAAAGGTAAAAGCACGGAACAGCCACAAGCGAGATGCCATCGATGCCCTGGGCAATCTTCCCCATTTTCTTCAATCGGTAGAAAAATACCAGGCTGTTTTTGACTTTCCCATGAGCCTGCCTGCTTTGATCTACCTTTATTCCATCTATTTTCGAAGAGAGTACTTCACCTCCTACCAGGGCCTCCTCAACACTGCCTTGGTCGATCCGGAAATTAACCGCTCCTTCTTTTCCGTATCAAAGATTTTGGACGATATTGAGGATCAATACGGGATCAAACCCGATGACCGACACGAAATGATCCGGGATCTCCATAACACCCTTTTTGCCCGCTACATTGAGCCGGATATGGTCCCCTTCTTTTTCCGAATCTCCCGCTCCTATTCTCAGCCCTTTATCCGCCCTTTTCCCCAACTTTATGCGAATATCCGCTCCCTTTTGGAGGACTACTTTATCACCATGGGGCTTCCTTGCAATAAGATCGTGGTGGAATGCTCTTTCTTTTCTCTCCTGATGAAATGGGGGAAACTGCTGTATAGGACCCCCCCTCGAGAAAAACGCCTTTCTCTTCTGATTATCACTTCCCTGGGACACGCCCATGCTCTATTTCTTCGCAACCAGGCCAGAGAGGCAGGCTTTTTCCCCTTAACCATCTCCCTTTTCGACCGGCAGACCTTCCGCTGGGCGGAAATCTTGCAGGAGGGCTACGATGTCATCTGGACCAACCTGTCTCCGCCGGAAAGCCTCCTCCCGGATCCCGATCACCCTTTCTGCTTTCAAGGGGTCTCCAGCCGCATTGTCCTTTTCAACATCACTCCCATCGCTAAGGATCTTGACCTGCTCCGGTCTGCTATCCATGACTGCATTCGGGATCAAGAGGAGGATTCCCTATGATGAAAAGTTTTCTCAGCAAAAGGGTCCAGCGGATCCTGGACCTGATTGGTCTTTTAGAGGTTCAAAACGGTGCGGTCGATACGCCCGTCTTCTACCGGGATTATGACTATCAACCGGCTTCGCTGACCGTAGACATCAATCTCGCGAATAGCTACTTTGACCGTCTCCTGAAGATTGAAAAGGGTGACCGGGTGGAAATTACCTACAAAGGAGCGGCAACCTATGAGGATGCCTACGCCTTTGCCATGTCCCAGGACACCCTCTGCCAACTTCTGGAGAAAGTATTCTTCCACCCTTATTATGCGGTGGCGGATATGGCCCGCTTGCTCTTTGTCTCCCCTTCCACCATCTACCGTTGGATAGACTTCTTCAATGAGGCGGTCGAAGGGGCTTTTGACATTCACTTAAGCACCCATCCTCTGGTTATGCGGGGGGATGAGGCTGAGGTCCGGACCTTTTATATGAGTTTTTTCAAAGAAAGGTATCCTTTTTCGGACTGGCCCTTTCCCTATATTGCTAAAGAAGAGATTGACGACTTCCTCAACCAGGTCCTCCCCATGAAGTATGGGAAACACTTTTATCGCTACTACCAGTGCTTCCACTTGCAGATCGCCATCTCCTTAGAACGCTTCTGCCAGGGTTTCCACTTGACGGAGGACCTTCTCTCTCAAAATAAACGGGTCCGCACCCTGGCCCAGAACATCCTGGACCGGGGCCGAACCCTTCATTACCATTCCTCCGATCCCGACAAAATACTTACTCCAAGTCCCAGGCTCTATGCTGAACTTTTAGCCCCTTTCGTGGGTGACCGGGATGCGGAGACTTATCCGAAGTTGGTCCAATTGGCGGAAGAAGATCCCGTTGCCAACCGAATTTTCATTTATATCAATAAGGTCTCCTCCCGTCTCTGTCGAGACTTCGGCATCCATCTGGATAATGAGCGGGACCTGATCCTGGCGATTTACAACGCTCTGGTCGGAACCTTCGGCAGGAGCCTGAGCCGGCCCATCTTTTACTCCCCCTATCTGATTTACGAGAAGAAAATCCAAACCCGCTATCCCCGGGTCTGCCTGAAGATTCGAGACATCATCCGGACCTACAATGAGGTCTTTTCCCTTCCTACGGATGAGACTTTCGTCGCCTACATTTTTTACGTTATCTGCACCACCTGGGAGAACTTTATCAACCAGCTCATTCAAAATCAAAAGCCTGTACGAATCCTCGTTTTGAGCAAGTTCTCCCTCTTTCATGCCATGGCCCTTCGTGACCAGATCCTCTTTTATTTCGGAAACCAGGTGGAGGTGACCGTCCTCAGGGAGACTCCGATCATGATGGAAGGAATGGATCTTTCTTCCTACGACCTCCTGGTCTCCAACTTCCGTCTGACAAAGGCCTCCCTGCCGACCATCCTCTGTGAAAGCATTTACACCTACAAAGACTATGACCACCTTGCCCGGGCAATCTTCAACTTGCGTTTGGCGAATCCGACCTGAGGATCAAAAAAATGAGGGTCCAAAAACCTCCTGGAAGAGAGCGGGATCCGCCTCCTTTATCAGGGTTTGAATTCCAGTGCCTTGAATTTCCCTCCATATTTCTCAGCCAGGGTTTTGGTCAGCCAGGCGAATGATGTAGTTGGGGTTCATACAATCTCCTTTCATGCCATCCCATGATCTTCCTTGAGCTTCCAAAAGACCTCTTGGAGGAAGGCGGCATCCGCCCGGTTATCAAAATCCAATTCAACCCGGTTCCAAAAACGGGGGCCATAGGTGAAAATCAAAACATACTGGACAGGTGAATCTTTCGTCGCCGGCTCATAGCGGATGTCCTCCTCCAGATCCAACTCCTTATAGGGAACCAGGCTGTCCGACAGGAAGGATCCCTTATAAATAAGGAAGTCTTCGTTGAAAAGGATCCGGCTGTCGGCCGGGTGGACAAAATACCTATCCGACCCCCTTTCCCGGAGGAAAGAGTCGGCCTGGAAGAAGCCCCGGACCCGAGCCAGCTGGGCCAGACCCTTCCGGTAGTTGACGACAAGGGAATGGAGGGTCCCCAAGCCGATGATAACCAGGACTAATCCTATGATGGTTAGGGGCACCTTGAAAAATCCGGGCGGGGAGGGCGGGCCAAAGCCCATCCCCGGACCGGGACCCCAAGGATTCCCAAAAAATCCTTCCGAGATCGAAAGGGCCATCCGGCCAAAAAAGGCTAAGAAGGCCAAAATAACCAGGTGGGCCAAAATGGCCCCGCCATTGACGGAGTAGTCATAGGTGACTTCCTTGAGGGGTCGTTCTCCGAAATATTTTTCGCTGATTTCTCGGATGGGCTGGTAACCAACGGCCATCTGTGGCCTCCCTTCTCCTACTTCGCCTTGTTCACCACTTCATCGATATCCAAGGTCAGGCTTCCGTCCTCCATGAGGAAGGCGGGGATCCCAATCAGGCCGGATTCCTTGGCCTCATCGAATTCGGACCGGCTGTCTCGGAGGGCCAGGAAGGCCTTGAGGTCGGCCAGAGATTCTGTGATGTTGTGGTAGTCGTAGGGGATTCCGGCCCCATCAAGGACCTCAACGGCATCCACGCAATCGGGACAAAGTGGGCTTCCATAGAGTTTCATAGGATCTCCTTTCGTTTCAATGCCTTTCGATTTGTTTCAATTTATTCCGCTTGTTTCAATTCCTTTCGCCTAATGCTTGTGGCTTATTCTTGCCATATTTTCGAGCTAGGTAGATGGCGGCAAAGGCAATGGACAGGCCGACAATCACTCCGGCAAGGACATCGGTGGGAAAGTGAACATAGAGGTAGAGGCGGGAAAAGATGATGAGGATCGCCAGGGAGATGGCCACCAGGCCCAGTCGCCGGTCGGTCCAAGTCATCATGGCCGCCCCGATGGCCGAGGACATGGAATGGCCGGAGGGGAAGGAAAAGTCCTTGGGGACATCAATCAGGAGGCGAACCGAGGGGTCCAGCCAACAGGGCCGGGACCGCTGAACCAGGTTCTTGATGACCAAGTTGTTGAGAAATTGGCCGGCCAAAAGGGCAAGGAGGAGGATGATGGCCTGCTTCCGATACTTTTTCTGAGACATGAGGAGGAGGGCCGAAAGGATCCAAAAGAATCCCATGTTGCCCAAACGGGTGACAAAGACCATGAAGGAATCCATGGGCGGTGAGGTGAGTGTGTTTTGTATCCAGTGAAGGATGGTCCAATCGAGTGCCATACCACTTCCTTTCATTCTTCGGGGTTGATCCGGGCCTTCTTGTGGGAAGTCCGGACCGTGATAAAGAGGGAGGCCATAACCAGGCATCCCCCGATCAGGATATCTTTGGTTAGGGCCTCGCCCAGGATGATGACCGAAAAGAGGACGGTCAGGAGGGGCTCCAAGAGGGCCACCAAGGAGGTCTTGGTCGGGCCCAAGCGACCCAGGCCCTCCATATAGGCCCAAAAAGCCACGATGGTGGAGAGGAGGGTGATGAGGACCAGGGCGATGAGGCCTGGCGAAGTCCGGGGCGGGTCAAAGCCCACGAAGAGGGAGATGATCCCATAGGTCACCGCATTCCCCACCATCATATAGGCTGAGGACTGGGCCCCCACGCCCGGCCGGAGGAACTTGGCCGAATAAAAAATGTAGGTCGTATACACCAAGGCGGACAATAGGGCCAAAAGGAGTCCCAAGGGCTCCCCATCCAGGTTCCCTCCCATAATAATAAAGGCGCCCGCTGTGGCCAAGACCAGGGACAAGACCTTATCCCCAGTGATCTTTTCCTTATAGATAAAGGCCGACCCCACCATGACCATGGCCGGGTAGGTATACAAAAGAAGCGACACCGCCCCTGCCGAGGCGTACTGGAGGGCCATGAAATAGCAAAAGGCCTGGGCCGAATCCCCTATGGCGCCCAAGAAAAAGTAGGTCCACCTCTCCTTCTTCGACAGGCGGGGGAACTTCCGAACCCTCATCATGGCCATCATAAAGACCGCCGCTGCCAGGAAGCGAAGAAATAGAAGCGTATAGGTCGACGCCCCCGCCCCATAGCAAATCTTGGCAAAGATCGGCATGAGCCCAAAGCCGAAGGCCGACAGGGCCACTAGAGCAGCGCCGGATTTTTCGCGTTGGTCCATAAAAACTCTCCTTCTCCATAAGCTTATACTATTATACCTCACTATCTAGCTCAGATGTTGGAGTGAGCGCATGTAGCCGGGGGCGAGCCCCCTTATCTGGTGATATGAGGGAATAAGGGGGACCGGAGAGGCCTCCTTATCCGGAAATGTGAGAAAAAGGAGGGTCGCTATGAGCCTTTCTTAATAGAAGTTGATGGTTGCTGGTATGTGGAATAACTATCTCGTTGCTCTTGCCTTGGGATATTTATTTTGATAATATGTAGATGTATAAAGATATGGCCTGGGTAAACACCCTTTGGGCCACCGTAGGCGGGATGAATATCCCGCCATTTTTTATGGAGATGAAATGCGAGAGCTTAGTATTTTTATTGATGAGTCTGGAGATTTTGGAAATCTGGTTACCTTGCCCTCCTATTACTTAGTGACATTGGTCTTTCATGATCAGGCCCAGTCAATCCAAGAGCAGGTACATCAACTTGAGAAGTCAACCCACTATTCCGGATTTGATCTGGATTATATCCATACAGGTCCTCTCATTCGTAGGGAAGAAGTTTTTAAAAATTATTCTATCGACGAGCGAAGGAAATTAATTTATAAGATTCTTAACTTCATGAACTCTGTCCCCATTTTTCATGACACCATTGCGGTCAATCGAAAATACTATCCGGATCGCATGTCACTTATTACCTGCCTATCACGCGAATTGAGCCAGATGATTTCCGAATATCGGCTTCTCCAAGTCGCTGATTTTATCTGCACCTTAGAATTGATTCGGATAAAAAGAGATGAAAAACGCTTGAGCCGGTCTGAGAAAAAGTTTTTCTACCGACCTCAAGAGTTGAAAAAACTTTTTTGAAATCTATTGATCGGAAAAATATCCATACTTTTATTAAGATTGACTAGCTGACCCTTCCTCCAAAGCTATTGCTTATTATCCAAATATTTGCTACTATTAATGGGCAGGATATTGTTACTTATTTAACTATCCCTATTTTACCCCTATAAGGAGGACCTATGACTTACTCAATTTTCTCTGTACCCAACAAGATCATCCATGGCGACGGGGCTATGGACTTCCTCTCCACTTTGGACGGCGACCGTGCGGTGATCGTGACCGGCGGCAACTCCATGAAGCGGGGCGGTTTCCTTGATGATGCCAAGGCGCTCTTGGAAAAGGCCGGCTTGGAAGTGGAAATCATTGACGGCGTGGAACCGGATCCTTCGCTCAAGACCTGCTTGGCGGGTGGAAAGAAGATGGAAGAATTTGGTCCCCAGTGGATCATTGCATTGGGCGGCGGGTCGGCTATGGATGCGGCCAAGCTCATGTGGGTTTTCTATGAGCACCCGGGCTATGACTTCCAGAAACTGGCCAACTTCGACAACCCACCCCTGGGCGATAAGGCCAAGATGATCTGCATCCCCTCCACCTCCGGGACAGCCTCGGAAATCACGGCTTTCTCCGTCATCACCGACACCGAAGCTGAGATCAAGTATCCCTTGGTCCACCCCGACTTCGTCCCCTATGCGGCCCTCTTGGATGCTAAGATTCCCGCAACTATGCCTCCCAGAATCACCGCCCAGACCGGGATGGACGTCATGACCCATGCGGTGGAAGCCTATGTGTCCACCAATGCGGATGACTACACCGATCCCCTGGCCATCCGGGCCATCCAGCTGGTCTTCGGCTATCTGAAGAAGGCCTTCGACAAGGGCGACGACATGGAAGCCCGTGTCAAGATGCACGACGCCTCCACCCTGGCCGGCATGGCTTTCTCCAACTGCTCACTCGGGATCGTCCACTCCATGGCCCACAAGATTGGCGGCATCTTCCACCTGACCCACGGCGAAGCCAACGCCATCATGCTCCCCTACGTCATCGACTACAACCGGAAGGAAACCAGCCGCTATGATGAGCTGGAGAAGATCCTGGGCATCGATGACATCGCTGAGGAAATCCGCAAGCTCAACGCTTCCGTCGGCCTGACCGCCTCCATCCAGGAAGGGCAAAACACGGTCATCAAGGAAGAGGACTTCCTGGCCCACCTGGACGTCATGGCCGAGAATGCCTTCAAGGATGCCTGCACCCTGACCAACCCACGTCAGACCTCCCCCGAAGACATCAAGAAGATCTACGAATGCGCCTACTACGGCAAGAAGGTGGACTTCTAGTCGCATGATTTTCCGCAAGGCGACCTCCCGGGACCTCAGGGTCATCGGAGACATCTATAGCCGGATCCACGACCATGAGGAGGCCGGCCTCCTATCCACCGGCTGGATCCGCGGGGTCTACCCCACTCCGGACACGGCCCGGGCGGCCCTGGACCGGGGCGACCTCTATGTCCTGGTCGAGGCGGGCCCGGCAGGGGCAGGCGCAGCAGGGGCGAACCCGGCAGAAACTATCGTTGCCGCCGGGGTCATCAACCAAGTCCAACTCCCGGAATATGAGGAGGCCGACTGGCAGGAGGCGGCGGATGAGGATGAGGTCCTGGTCCTCCACACCCTGACCGTCGACCCCCGAGCAAGCGGACATGGCTATGGTCGATCTTTCGTGGCCTCATATGAAGATTTGGCCCGGGACCAAGGCATAAAGGCCCTCCGAATGGACACCAATGCCCTCAACCAAAGGGCCCGGGCCCTTTACCACAGCCTGGGCTACAGGGAAGTAGGCCAGGTTCCTACCGTCTTTAATAGGATCGACGGCGTCATGCTGGTCCTCTTGGAAAAAAGCCTGAGTGAATAAGAAAACAGCCCTCGTCGGAGATCGACGGGGGCTGTTTTTTACCCAGAGGCCGTGGGGTGGGAGCGGCAGGGTGGGGTGCCCTGGCTATATCGCCATGGCTGCCTCATAGGCTTGCCAGATGGCGGTTTTGATGGTGCCGATGGCCTCGCAATCTCCGATGAGGCGGACCTGGTCGCCGGCTTGGTCCTTGGTCATGAGGGGGTCGGGGCGGTAGCCGACGGCGGAGATGACGGAGTCGCAGGCTTCTTCTTTAACCTGGCCGGAGGGGTCCTTGAAGGCGATGGCGCCTTCCTTGACCTCAACTACCGAAGATTCCAAGAAGACGGGGACCTGGTGGAGGGCGAACCACTCCCGGAGGTAGGAAGAATTGGCCAGGCAGACGCCTTTGTTGGCGATGAGGTCCTCCTTCATTTCAATAATAAAGGGCTTTTTGCCTTGGAGGGCCAGCTCATAGGCGATCTCGCAGCCGGTCAGGCTTCCGCCGATGATGGCCACCCGGTCGCCGACTTCGCGGCCCCGGAGGAAGTCGGTGGCCTCGATGGTCCGGTCGAAGCCGGGGATGTTTTTCAGGACCAGGGGCTTTCCGCCGGTCGCCACGATGACCGGCTGGCCGCCGAAGTCATGGTCGGGCCGGATGTCCTGGTAGAATTCCACCGTAATCTCCAGACGTTCCATTTCCCCCCGGTACCATGCCAAAAGGTCCCGCATGGGTTTCTTGTAGCCCTCGGCCCCGCCCGGGATGACCACCCCACCGAGCTCGCCGGTCTTCTCATAAATAATGGGCTCATGGCCCCGGAGCTTGAGGACCCGGGCCGCCTCCATCCCAGCCACCCCGCCCCCGATGATGTGGACGGTCTTGGGCCGGTCGGTCTTTTGGATGTAGTGCTTGTCCCACTGCATCGTTTCCGCATTGACCGCGCACCGAGAGAGGTTGAGGGAGTCGTTGAGCTCCTGCATGTTGGGGGTCCCCTTCCACTTGCTCATGTTGAAGCAGGCATTGTGGCAGAGGATGCAGGGGCGGATCTCCTCCTCCCTGCCTTCGATGAGCTTAGTCACCCACTCCTGGTCGGCCAGGAAGGGCCGGGCAAAGCCGGCCCCGTCGATGGTCCCCTGGGCAATCTCCCGGGCGGCGACATGAGGATTCATCCGGCCGCCGGAGACGACCGGGATGTCGATGGACTTCCGGATTTCCTTGACGTCCTCTAAGTTGCAGTTTTCCGGCATATAGATGGGCGGGTGGGCCCAATACCAGGCGTCATAGGTCCCGTTGTCGCAGTTGAGCATGTCGTAGCCCGCCTCCTGGAGATGGCGGGCAGCCCAACGAGATTCCTCCATGTCCCGGCCGGCTTCCTCCGCCTCTTCCCCGGGCAGGATGCCCGACCGGAAGCCCTTGGTCTTGGACTGGACGGAATAGCGGAGGGAGACCGGGAAGTCCTTCCCGCAGACCCGTTTGATTTCCCGGACGATATCCACGGCAAAGCGGTAGCGGTTCTCCCGGCTGCCCCCGTATTCATCCGTCCGCTTGTTGATGTATTTGAGGGCGAATTGGTCCAGGAGATAGCCCTCATGGACCGCATGGATCTCCACCCCGTCCACTCCGGCTTCCTTGAGGAGGAGGGCCGTCTTCCCGAAGGCCTCCACCATCTCCCGGATCTCCTCCACCCTCATGGCCCGGGAGGGGACCTTGTCCGACCAGCGGTTGGGCGAGGGCGAGGCGGATGCGGTGATCTTGTCCAGGTTCATGACCGGCTTGGACAGGACCCGGAGGATGGGGTTGGTATAGAGGGTCTCCATCATGGGGGTGATGGTGAAGGACCGGCCAAAGCCCGCCGTCAGCTGGACAAAGAGCTTGGCCCCCGTCTTGTGGAAGGCCGGCATCCACTCAGCCAGGTCCCGATACATCTTTTTATTCTTATAGAGCCACTGGCCGAACATGGGGTTGTAGACAGCCTGGCAGCCCGGGAGGACCAGGCCCGCATTGTTGTCCGCCACCGTCTTGATAAAGCGGGCCCCGACCTCATCAAAATGGTTCTTCTCCATCCAACCCAAGAGATTGGTTCCTCCCATGGAGGTCAGGACAATCCGGTTCTTGATCTCCACCTTTCCGATCTTCCATGGGGTAAAAAGAGGGGCAAATTCCTGGTTCATCCGGGGATATTCCGGGGTCTGGTTCATGATCGCTTCCTTTCTATCTTCTGTCGCTCAAGTCCATCCGGTTTCTTTCTTCTATTTTAACCCAGAATTTTCCTTCCATCGAGAAATCGGATAGACTGAAAGGAGAAAAATGACGGGGCTCATGGCCCGCCGGCAGGGGACATGCGCCGCCGGTTTTGGACGGAAGGAGTGGACGATGGCCGAACGGAGAATCAGAAGAGAAGACCTGACCCAAGCGGAGAAGATCCGCCTGGTGACCGGGATGGGGATGTGGCGGACCTGGGATGACTAGGGAAAAATCCCCTCCCTCCTCATGACGGATGGCCCCCATGGTGTCCGAAAAGAGATCGAAGGGACTCAATATGACGAAGCGGAACCGGCCACCTGCTTTCCCACCGCCTCCTGCCTGGCCTCATCCTGGGATGCCGACCTGGTGGGCGAACTGGCCAGGGCCCTGGCGGAGGAGTCCATCCAAAAAGGGGTGGATATCCTCCTGGGCCCGGGCGTAACGATGAAGCGGACCCCCCTCTGCGGGCGGAATTTCGAGTACTTTTCCGAGGACCCCTACCTGACCGGGATCCTGGCCACCTCCTATGTAAAGGAGCTCCAGGCCATGGGGGTGGGGGCCTCCCTCAAGCACTTTGCGGTCAACAACCAGGAGTCCAACCGACAGACAGCCAATGCCCAGGTGGATGAGCGGGCCCTCCGGGAAATCTACCTCCGGGCCTTTGAAATGGTGGTCAAGGCGGCCCAACCCGCCACCATCATGTCCTCCTACAACCGGCTCAATGGCCGGTATGTGGGCGAATCCGCCTGGCTCCTAACCGACATCCTCCGGAAGGAATGGGGCTTCCAGGGCCTGGTCGTCTCGGACTGGTCGGCCATCATCCATTTGGATGAGGCCATCCGGGCGGGCCATCTACCGGATGTTCCCCAACCGCCGGCCGGAGGACCCCCAGGTCCAGATGATGATCCATGGCGCCACCACCGGCCCCATCGATGCCGTCGCCTGCCAAAGCGGGAGCCGGGCCATCTACCGCCTGGTCTGCCTG
>JAQYCE010000062.1 GCA_029003555.1 Bacillota bacterium
TGAACGGAATTTGTATCGATCGTGGGATTCATAAAAACTCCTCTCTGATATGCTCAAGTGATTGGTCTATTTTACCATGTTTACAGGGAAAAGGCGTGGCCAGGATCTCCAGTGAATCTTCCCACATCCTCATCCTCTAAATCCTTCCGAGATAATTATGGGAGGGGGAGAGGAGACCGGTCAAGGCCGAAGGTTTTCAAAATATAAATTATGTCACAAAATACATATTTTGTGACAACATAGGGGGGCTCGGACAAATAAGCCCGGAAGCCGGTCTACCAAGGCTTTCTTGGGACCTTAAAGACTTCCCCGAAGAGCCATCCCATCTTCGACAGCTTCCTCTTCCTTTCTGCGGACAATTTGATATAGAGACGGTGAAGAGCTTGGAGGTCTTCCCTTGTCGGCTCTTCTTCGCCGTAACGGAAAGCTTCCAAACTCGTTTGGACCTCATTGATCTCCTTCCAATCATACTTGACATGAAGTTTATCCAGAAGGTCTTTTACCGTGTCCTTCCTTTGGATGGCTAGTCCTTCCTCTTGACCCATACGCTTTATCTCTGTCCAGATTCGATCCATGGTTTCCCTTGGACTGGTTTTTGCCCGATCCAGAGATGCTGGCAACTGACGTTCTTTCCAGCATCGTTCTTTTCCGATGACATAAAAGGCCAATCCCAGGACCAAGACGAGGATGATAAGCCCCAAAACCATCCATTTCGCTCCAGAAGCCTCCAGAGGGCTTTCAGGCGTTTTTTTATCATCAGAGGTATCGTTGTCTATTGACGTTGAAGATTCTTCGTCTATGGACGTCTCAGGCCCTGATTCTTCCGACAGATCCTCTGAGGATTCTTGGCTATCTTCCGGTTCCTCCGGTATGGGTTGATCATCCGGATGGTTTAAGGATAAACCGGATAAGGTCTCCATATGTGAAGATGGTGTGGCTTCGACAGGAATCCATCCTAAACCTTCCATATGAACTTCACACCAGGCATGGGCCTGGTTGGCGGTTAGAGTTCGGTTGGCCACATCATCCGGCGCAATGTCCATAAAAGGCAGGACAAATCCTTCGGCGTATCGGGTTTCATAACCCAGGTCCCTCAACAGGATGGTCATGGCTGAGGCAAAGTAAACGCAATAGCCTTCCTTATTTGTCAAAAAGTTATCAATAAATAATTCACCATCAGAAATTGTGGAGGCATTTAAATTGTAGCTATAGTTCCGGGAGAAATGGTCTTGGATTTGTGCAACCAAGCTGGCAAAGTCTTTCTCTTCTCCATACACAATCTCATGAAGGCTTGAGTCCAAGGCAGCGACATTATTCTCCAGAGCCCTCTCCCCCTCCCCCTTAGTTGGTGTATAGGAGGCCAGGCTTTGGGGGTCCACCACTTTTCCCAGGGGAATATAGTGGTCTATGGAGATCATTCCAAATTCATGATAGGGAGATTCCGAGACCACCATCCCATTCTCGCTATAGAGAAAAGAATTGTTGATCTGGAGCCCGGTAAAGGGATCCATTGGATTGATTGGGCCATCAGGAGCCTGAAGAAGGCGGCCTAAAAGTCCGGGCTTTCCCGGTGTGAAGACCACCTTGGTGTCTCTATGGGGTCGCTGGATGAGGATGGTGGGTTTAATCAGACCATCTTGGAGAGCCCGGTCTCGGACAGCCTTATCCGTAAACCAGAAGCTTTTGGCCTTATCCGAAGTGACATCGTCAAAAAAATTCAAATCCCAGGGAAAGACCTTTAGGATTTGTTCATTTTTATAGGACCAGGAGTGTCCATCGAAGGCATCATATGTTGACCCACGCAGGTAAAGGGCATCCGGGCCGGCAGTCACATCGATATAAGGGTCCTCACTAGGCTTTACGGGACCGCCGACATGAAGGTTTCCCTGAGGATAAAAACCTAACTCCTTTAAAGAGAAAGCGGTAACCTCTCCCCCTTCCATGGGCCTCTTATCATTGAGGAAGCGGTGGAAGTCGGGATTGAAGAAGGTCTCGCTGGGGATAACCAGGGAAAGGAGGAAGGTCAGGCCCACTAAGGTCAACCCGAAGCTGATCGGGGGTCTTTGGTCCCGTCCGGCCGGATCCTGCTTGAAGGCATAGGAAGCGTAAACGCAAAATAATCCGGCAAGAAGGGCCGGCATCCACCGTGGATCGACGGTTAAATCTTCAATAAAAAAGAGAGGGCCGATCAAAAAAAGGAGGTTTAGCAAAGGAATGGGCAGGGCCCAAATCGTCAGGACAGAAAGAAGAGAGTTTCCAAACAAAATAAGATTTGGAATCGATTGGGGCATAAGCAGGGGATCTTCGATTGAGGTGGCTTGAATCCAAGCGAGAATCTGTTGAAAGGCCCCTTCCTTTGACAGCCAAAATGAAGGAGAAAGAAAGGACAGTCCGAAATCTGAACCGCTTACCCATTGGACAATCAAAAGGAGGAGGGCTATAGCCACGATTGGAAGTGAAATCTTCCAATATTTGAAAAGAAGTCCTGAAAGAAAACAGACCAATAGAATGATGGCCAGACTGAATGGGAAGTTGACTCCCACTGAAGGACTATACTGCCCAACAAGACGAAGTCCGAAATAGCTTAGACACAGGGCGAACACCGAAGAGGTTAGCCAGGATTGAAGGGTCTGCGCCCATTCTTTTTTAGTTTTCATGGCCCCCTCCCTTCTCGTCATCCAACCATAGGCAGGAAAAACCAGCTTTTTTAATCTTTTCTACCATATCCGAGTCATTCATAGAAAGGTAGGATAAACAGATGAAATAGATCCCCAATTCATAGGCTTGGATTAGGGCCCCCAAGGACTCCTGGTCAAAACGCTGGATAAAGATGACCTGGGCCTTGTCACCCAGGGGCTCAATCTTCCAGTTAAGTCCCCGGGTCCGGAAAGGGAGCCAAGCCAACCAAAGTCGGAGCTTTCCCTCTTCAGCGATGGAGGGAAAGGTCTTATATTGGCCTTGGACATCGGAAATGCGGACCACCTGCCCCCGGTCAAGCATGGTCTTGGAAAAAGTATAGATCTGGTCGAGGAAGAAATTTCGGTCCATGAGGAGGCGGAGCTGATCTCCATGGAGGTCCGTTTTTTTCGCTGTCATAAAGTGGGGCGAAGGTCCTTCCACATCCGCCGTATGGACGATGATACGGAGGGGTTCCTGGTCGGTATCCGAATAGCGTTTGACCATGAATTCCTGGAGGCGGGCCGTTAACTTCCAGTGGACGTGAGCCATGGACTCTCCCTGGGTCAAAGGATCGATGGAAAAGAGGTCATCTGTTACTGAGGGTAAGTTTTTTTTCTGAATGGGGTCCCCAAGGTCATCAGCAAGAGAGGTCAATCCGGATCCGGCCTCCCCGCGGCTCAGGCTGGGAAGAGCGTAGCAGTGGACCATATGGCTGAGCCGGTCCTGGCTGAAGGACATCCGAATAAAGCCAAGGAAGTCCTCATAAATGGGTTCCTTGGTTTCTAGGGTGTAGGTTCCCGTAAAGGGCAACATAAAAGCCAGGTCCACTGTCCGGGTCTCCTTCGGCTGGAGCATGACTTCCATGGGTTTTTCCTTTTTTCCCTGGACAAGTTTTAAGTCGGGAAAGAGGAGAAAAAAGGCCATAAAAGGCGATTCATTGGTCAGTCGGCAGATCCAATGACCCTCCTGGCCCCTTTGGAGGACTTGTGGACGAATGGTCAGCTTGGCCTTGAGCTTCCGGTCGGAGAGCTTGGAGAAGATGATGGACAGGATGGGCAGGAGGGTCCAGAAGATGATAAAAATATGGGGAAAGGGCCGTAATTGCAGGTTGGCCAGGACGAAAAGAACCAGCCAACCCAGGGCCCAGAAAATAAAGCGGGGTCGGATGGACTTCATCGGGGGGCAACCATTTCTTTCAGGAGGCGGTCGGTGACGTCAGCGGAAGTCATTCCCTGACCCCGGGCCTGGGCCTTCATGATCATCCGGTGGTCGAGAACATCGTGGGCCATCCGTTGGATGTCATCGGGCTTGACATAGGTCCGCCCTTCCATGAGGGCCAGGGTGGAGGCCGCCTTGAGGAGCATGATGGAAGCGCGGGGACTGACGCCCAGTTCCACCCATTCCGATTCACGGCTACCCCTGGTTAGGGAAAGGAGGTAGTGCTTAACTTCATCGGATGCCGTGACATCTTCCACAGCTTCGCGGATCTGGCGGATTTCATTCCCATCCGCAACCACCCGAACCGTCTCAGAAAGATGCTTAAGGGCATCCTTGTCCATGATCAGCATTTCCTCTTCCTTGGAAGGATAGCCGATGGATAGGCGCATCATAAACCGGTCCATCTGGGCTTCCGGCAAGGGGTAAGTACCCACATGTTCGACCGGGTTTTGGGTGGCCATGACCATAAAGGGCTGGGGCAGGATGTAGGTCTTTCCCTCAACGGTGACCTGGCCCTCTTCCATGGCTTCCAAAAGGGCCGACTGGGTCCTTGGAGAGGAACGGTTGATTTCATCGGCCAGGAGGATTTGGGTCATGGCTGCCCCTTCACGGAAGACAAATTCCGATGTTTTGGGGTTATAGATGTTAAAGCCTGTCACGTCCGAGGGCATGAGGTCCGGGGTAAACTGGATTCGCTGGAAGTCCAGGCCCACAGCCCGGGCAAGGGCTCTGGCTACCGTGGTTTTCCCGATTCCTGGCACATCTTCCAAAAGAACATGACCGCCGGCCAAGAGGCAAATGAGCATCTTTCGGATGACGATTTGGTTACCTACAACGGATTCCTTAATCGAAGACAAGACCTCTTCGGTGAGCTTCTGGGTCTTTCCTGCGGCCTCTTTTACAGTAATCTTTCCAACTTTCATGACAACCTCTCCTCATTGAACAAATTTTTCATATCGGATATATGGCCAAATCCGTCCTTATCGGACTTGTATCCATTTTGTTACCTATCTTTTTCAATTATACCTCATGAAAAGACGGGGGACAAATTCCCTTGTCCCCCTCCCTTCCCCGCTGTGGTAAAATGCAGGGAGAAAGAAAAGAGGACCCTATGACTGATTATTTACCGCTTCCTCTCGAGGATTACATCAATTACTTAAAAACCGTCAAGGGATTGGCCCCCACCAGCATCCGGGAATACACCTATGACCTGACCGCCTTTTTCCGCTTCCTGAAAAGAAGGAAGGGTGGGGCGGAATTCCGTCGGATGGACTTTGACGCCATCCCTATTGAAGATATGGGGATCGAAGACATCCAGGCAGCCAGCCTCCATGACCTTCAAGCCTTCCTGGCCTTTAGCGAGGATGGAGAGATGCCCTCTGCTAACCGGAGGGCCCGGAAGACTTCCGCCCTTAGAGGCTTTTTTAAGTATTTGGTGGTCTTTGAAGAGGTCCTGGATAAGAATCCCATGGATAAGCTGACCACTCCGAAAAAGAAAAAAAGGCAGCCGGTCTACCTGACCTTACCTGAGGCCATCCAGCTGATTGACCAGGCTTCCCGGGAGGAAAACCGCTTTTTTCGCCTCAGGGATGTGGCCATCCTGGTGACCTTCCTGACCACGGGGATCCGCCTGAGCGAGCTGGTCTCCCTCAATCTTAATTCCTTAAAAGATGATCATTTTAATGTGATCGGGAAGGGGGATAAGGAAAGAACCGTCTACATTACCGAGGCCCTCCAGGCCGCCCTCTCCTCCTACCTCTCGGTCCGCCCCATTGTTCCCGGCGAATCCGCCCTCTTTCTCTCTTCCAGGAAGAAGCGGATGAGCCAAAGGGCTGTCCAGCACCGGATTGAAAAGATCCTCCGAGATGCCGGCTTCGATACCTCCCGCTATTCCGTCCACAAGCTCCGTCATACGGCCGCCACCCTCATGTATAAGGAAGGGGTGGACATTCGAACCCTACAAAAAATATTGGGCCATGCCTCCATCGGCACGACCCAAATATACACCCATGTGGATGACCCCATGGTGAAGCAGGGGATGGAAAAGAACCCTCTTTCTCAGATGGACCTCCCCCGCCTCGATCCGGACAAGGGGGAAGAGGATTAGCCCTTGAGCCCCCGGGATTGGCGGTCCATATCCTCCACTACGATATCAAAAATTTCGCCCAGGCTCCGGCAGTATTTCAGAACGTCCCAGGGCTCATTGGTATGGTAGTGGACTTTAATCAGGTCATCGCCCCCCACAGCCAGGAGGCAGTCTCCTTTAAAATTATTTTCAATGTAGTCATGGATAGCATCTTCATCCAGACCTTCTCCTTCAATCAATAGCTGGGTATCATAGCGATATTCGGTTTCTTGCATGATTCTTCCTTTCTAGGCTCCTAATATTGGGAGCTTTTTTTTTCTTTATCCGTTGGACAATTCCTTTTTTCATAATATATAGGGCCTCTACCATGATGACGCCCAGGGCGATGGAGAGGGCCAGGGACAGGGTCTCGATCATCTTCCGGGTGGCCAGAGCCGAATCTCCGGTGATAAAGCCCACAACCATCTGGAAAAGCTGCATCCCCGGAACCAGGGAGGCCAAGGCCGGGATCAGAAATAGGGTGACCGGTCCTTTCAGGATCCGGGACCCCTCCTGGGCACACCAGGCAATGAAGGCTGAGGAGAGAAAGGCGGCAGGAACGATTCCGATTTTATGCCAGGTGGAGGTGTAAATTCCCCAGCCGAAAAAGGCCATAAAACCGGCTGTGACCGCCATTTTTTTCGAATCACCCAGAGCTAAGGCAAAGAAAGTCACCCCTAAAAGAGCCCCCAGACATTCCCAGAAAATGAGGAGGTAGGGATTGGAAAAGAAAATATTTTCAATCATAGGGACCTCCTAAAAAATCCAGTTAATGATCAAAAGGGAGAAGCCGGCTCCGAAGGCCAAGGCTAAGGCGGTGGCCATGGCGGAAAGAAGGTTGCCGGCTGCGGTGATATAGTCCCCCTTCATCATATCCCGAATGCCATTGGTAAAGGTCGTTCCCGGAAAGAGCATAATCAGGGAACCCAAAATCATGGGATCCATCCGGACGGAGGGGATGAGCTTGGAGAAAAAGGCCAGGAAAAAACTGGCAATGACGGTCTTAAAAAAGGCCGGGGTGAAGGTTTGGTCGATGTTCTTGGGAAGGACAAAATCCGTCACCACCGTAAGATAAGCGGCGACACCGGCCAGGAAGGACTCCAGGATCCCCCCGCCCCCCATCATGCAAAAGCCCCAGGCAAAGGGGAAGTTCATGAGCCGGGCATGGGGAATCTTCTTTTTTTGTTGAGAGAGAAGGACCAGGTCCATATAGGCCTCATCCAGGGTCATTTGGTGGGAGGTTAAAGCCCGGGAAATCTCATTGACCCTTTGTATCTTGTAAAGGTCAAAGAAACGGGACTTGATCCGCTTAATGGCCGTGATATAGGTTTTATCATCAAAGGTAATGGTGACCATTAGAGCCGTGAGCAAGCTCACCACATCCACATCCTGGTGGTCGGATAAGGCCAGGATTCTTTCCATGGTGTCCTCCACCCGGTAGGTTTCGGCGGCGGATGAGGTCAAAATCGATCCGGCCAAAAGGGCAATCTGAAGGATTTCCTTATCCCGACTATGCAGTTGTCCTTCCCGGATTTCCATGTCCATGGGCCATCCCCTCCCCTATCAGTCTTTGCTTATTATACCAAAGGCAGGGACAAGAAAGCGCAAAAAATAAATTTGCATTTTCTTTATCCATCTCATATAATATCTTTGTTACTCAATATGCGGGTGTGGCGGAACGGCAGACGCGCTAGTTTCAGGGACTAGTGAGAGCAATCTCGTGAAGGTTCAAATCCTTTCACCCGCATCAAAAAAGAGGACCTCGAGGTCCTCTTTTTTTTATCATTTTTTCTTCTTATCTAGAACAAATGGCTTGGTCCAAAGGCGTGTAGTCTTTTTGTATAGCCCGGGCCACATTTTCATTGGTTAGCCTACCCAGATAACAATTCACCCCTTTTTCCAGGGCCGGATCAGCGACTGCCGCGTTTTCCAGGCCCAGGTCAGCTATCTTTAGACCATACTGGAGGGTGGCGTTGGTTAGGGCAATGGTGGAAGTCCTGGGTACGGCCCCCGGCATATTGGTGACGCAGTAGTGGATGACCCCCTCTTCAATATAGATGGGGTCATCGTGGGTAGTTGGCCTTGAACTTTCTGCACAGCCACCCTGGTCAATGGACACGTCCACAAAGACGGCTCCATTTTTCATCATTTTCAGGTGACGTCGGCGGATGAGCTTGGGCGTTGCTCCACCGGGGACCAAAACCGACCCGATAACCAGGTCCGCATCCTTAAGGACTCTTTCAATATTGGAATCCGAAGAGACCAGGGTTTGAACATGGGCGCCAAAAATATTATCCAGGTACTCCAGCTTTTTGATTGACCGGTTGAGGATGGATACATTGGCCCCCATCCCCAGGGCAATTTTACAGGCATTAGCGCCGACCGCTCCGGCCCCCAGGATAACCACATTGGCCTTCGGCGTCCCCGGCACGCCGGCGAGGAGGATCCCCGCCCCACCAAAGGGTTTCTCCAGGTACTTCGCCCCTTCCTGGATGGAAAGCCGCCCTGCGATCTGGGACATGGGGGCCAGGCAGGGCAAGGATCCATCCTCTTCTTCAATGGTCTCATAGGCTACCGCCTTGATCTTATGGTCTAAGAGGGCCTCAGCCTGGTCAGGGGTGGCAGCCAGGTGGAAGTAGGTGAAGAGGATCAGGCCCTCTCTTAAGAAGGGATATTCCTCCTCCAAGGGTTCCTTGACCTTGACCATTAACTCCACCTTGGACCAGACCTCTTCCGCCCGATCAAGGATCTTGACCCCAAGAGCTTGATAATCCTCATCAGGAAATCCTGATCCCAAGCCGGCTCCTTTTTCTAAATAAACCTCATGACCGTGGGCAATGAAATCCCTGGCCCCATCCGGCGTCAATCCTACGCGGTATTCATTATTCTTTATCTCTTTTACACAGCCCACTTTCACGGCAAAACCCTCTCTTTCATCGAACCGGATTTTTCTATCCCCGGCTTGGAAAAAACTCCATTTAAGCTTACCACAAGAAAAAGAGGAGGGTGAATAATCAACTTATTTTTCAGCAAAAAATGCCGCCTGGCGGACCGGTGATCAAGCCGGTCCGCCAATTCGGGCAGCATTTCATTTATTAAATATTTGGGATAAGTAGGGGTTGACCCGGGTGCAGGGTCGACTTACCCAAATTATTTAACCGATAGATTTCACGAACAAGCTCTCGGGTATCCCTATTTTTTCCCTGGCTTTCTTTTTTGGCCAGGGCCCAAACCGTGTCCCCTTCCTGAACAATAATTCGTTTGCAGGATGGGCTTTGGCTTTGAACTTGGTCGGCCATTCCGTAGGCCATCCGGTCGGACATCCAGGTAAAACCGGCAAAAAAGATGGCAAAGAGGAAAAGGCCGGTAACGAAAAGGAAGCTGATAAATCTTCTTTTATTGACAATCAGGGTTCTTTTTTTCATGGGTATTTCTCCTTTTAGAACATTTGTTCGATCTGTTCTTAGAATACACGAACAAATGTTCTTTGTCAAGAAAAAAAAGAGAGAAAGTGAAAAAATCACTTTCTCCCCTACCTTTTTTATTTTATGATTCCTTGACCAGCGATTCCAGGCTGAATAGGAGGGCTAATTTGGCTTGGTCATAGACCAATCCTCCCTGGTAGTAGGCGATGTAAGGCGGTCGGAGGGGACCATCGGCAGAAACTTCAATGGATGACCCATCGATAAAGCCCCCGGAAGCCATGATGACCTGGTCGCTGTATCCGGGCATGGACCAGGGATAAGGCACGACCTCAGCCCCCACACTGGCCGCTTTTTGGATGGCCCGGACGAAAGCCACCAGACGGTCAGGATCCTCTAAAGCGATAGCCTGGATGATATCGGACCGGGGGTCGTCCATGGCGGGATAGCAGGTATAGCCCATCTCTTCATAGACCTTGCAAAAAAGGAGGGCTCCTTTTAGGGCTTCTATGGTCACATGGGGGGCCAGGAATAAGCCTTGGAGGGTGGTCCGGGTTGTTCCGAAAGTCAGGCCCGTATCCTTGCCCAGGCCGGGAGCGGTCAAATGGTTCATGCACCGGGTGACTAAGTCTTCCCGACCTGCAATATAGCCGCCGGAAACAGCAATACCGCCCCCCGGATTTTTAATCAGAGAACCGACCATAATATCCGCCCCCACTTCCAGGGGCTCGCGGGTTTCGGTAAATTCCCCATAGCAGTTGTCGACCATGACGATGGCCTCAGGCTGGCGGGCTTTAATAAAGGAGATGGCCTGACCCAACTCATCAATGGTGAAGGCCCTCCGGTCCGTATAGCCGGTGGACCTTTGGAGCTCAACCAGGTGAACCGGGTCCTTTAAAGCCAGGTCCAAGGCCTCATAGTCGATCCTTCCTCCCCCCAGGAGGGGGATGGCAGAGTAGTCAATGCCCTTTTCTAACAGTGTCCCCACTTCCTCCCCTTTAACGCCAATGACTTCCTGGAGGGTATCGTAGGGCTGGCCCGTAACCGCCAGCATCCGGTCTCCCTTGGAAAGCAAGGCAAAAAGTACCGTGGAGAGGGCATGGGTCCCCGAGGCGATAGAGGGGCGGACGATGCAGGCCTGGGCACGAAAGACATCCCGAAAGATGGCCTCCGTTTTGTCCCGCCCGCTATCCCCATACCCATAGCCGGTAGCGGAGAAGAAGTCCGCCTGGGAGAGACGGTTGTCCTGGAAGGCATGGAGAACCTTGAGCTGATTATAGGAGCGAATATCCTCCAGGGCTTGGAAGCGGTCTTTCAAACTGACCTCGGCGGTTGAGACTCTTTCGATGGCCTCCTCCCCAATGCCAAAGGAGGAAAGATAGATGTCATGCAGGTCTTTATTTTTCACTTTGTCGATTCCTTTTCTAAAAAATTATTTGCTAACTCCACCATGGTCTCGAGGACCTCTTCCCGGTCCCGGTCCTCATTCAGGCTAAAGTGGTAGGCCTCCTTATAGCGCTTAAACCAGGTGACTTGTCGCTTGGCATAATTCCGGGAAAATTGCTGGATTAATCGAACCATTTCCTTCTTGGTCACCAAACCACGGAAATACCAGCCGACCTCCTGGTAGCCTATGGCCGAGGCCGCCTGGGACTTCCTGGGCCAGCCCTTCTCCCGGAGCCTCCGGTTCTCCTCCAGCAAACCCTCATCCACCATGGAAAGAACGCGTTGATCAATGGCTCGGTAAAGATCCTGACGGTCTTTTTCCAAAATAAAGATCAGGGGATCCCAGCGACTAGACAAGGCCTCCTCACGTTTTTTTTCCGACATGGGCTTCCCTGTTGTGTGAAAAATTTCCAGGGCTCGTATGATCTTCTTCCGGTCACCCGGAAAAAGGGTCCGGGCGGTAAGAGGGTCAACTTCAGCAAGGCGGTCCAAAAGGGCCTGGCCTCCCTCCCGGTCATAGTCGGCATGGAGTTTCTCCCGGAGGTCCTCATTGATATTCACCCCCCCAAACTGAAAATCGTGGAGGATGGCATCCATATATAGGCCGGTCCCTCCGACAAAAAGGGGAACTTTCTTTTCTTTGCGGATTTCCTGGATGGCTTGGTAGGCCAGGCCCTGGTAATCTTCAGCGGTAAAGCGGTCGCCCGGGTCGGCCACATCCAGGAGATAGTGGACAATTTCTTCTCTTTCTTCCTTGGTCGCCTTGGCTGTTCCGATGTCCATTCCCCGGTAGACTTGCATGGAATCCATGGAAATGATTTGGGCATCAATGGCCTTGGCCAGGGACAAGGAAAGGGCGGTTTTTCCCACCCCTGTCGGGCCAACTAAAAAGATAATTTTCTCCGCCATGGCCCCTCCTACTTGTTCCTCAGGAAGCGGTTTTCCAAGTCCCTTTTCGTCCTCACGATAATGGTAGGGCGACCATGGGGGCAGGTCAAGGGATAGTCACAGGAGCGCAAGGCCTGGTAAAGAGCCTCCACTTCCCGGGGATGGAGGCTGTCTCCTTGCTTGACCGATGCCTTGCAGGCCTTCATGGCCATCCAGTCAACCATATCCCCAAGATTCCGCCATTCCTGTGGGATATCCATGTCCAGAAGGTCTAGAAAGACCCGGTCATCCCTGGGGTTCTTAAATAAAAGGGGAATTTCCCTCAAAAGAAGGGTCTTTTCGCCGAAGAGGTCGAAGCGGTAGCCCATTTCTTCCAGGGCTTCCCTCCTCTCCTCCAAACCGTTCAGCTGGAGGTCATCGAGCTCCAGGGTCATGGGCTCAAGGAGAAGCTGGACATGAGGCTTGGATTCCCTCATCTCCCGGCAGAAGCGCTCATAATTGACCCTTTCATGGGCCGCATGCTGGTCCATGTAAAAGACTTTTTCTCTCCCCCGGTCCTCCAAAAGGATATAGGTCTTAAAAAGAATGCCCACAAAGACCAGGTCATCATAGGGAGGGAGGGGGGAATCCTCCCTTTTCTCCCGGTCCTCATCGAATCGGTCCCCATCATTGGACGAAGAGAAAAAGTCCAAGACTTCCCCCTCATCCTCAAAGACTTCCAAGGCCTCCTCATTGAAAGCTTCCCTTTCAGTTTCTCCCTCCTCGGAAGGCTCCGGACCCGGTCCAAAGTCGGAACCATAAGCCCGGTCCATTTCTCCCAGACTTAGGGCCCCTGTATCCGACCAGGCATAGGAGGAGACAATCTCTCGGTAGGCATCGTCGGAAGAAAGATCCCGAAAGAGGCCCTGGCGACCCGCCTGCTCCTTCCCGTCAGGAAGGGAGGACTGATGAGCAAGCGCCCGGGAAACCAGTTCTTTTAGGAGGTCAACCAGCTCATCCGGAAAATCATAAGTGATCTTCTGCTTGTTGGGATGGATGTTGACTTCCAGGTTCCTGGCCTCGGTTTCAATAAAAATTTGATAGGCAGGAAAACGGCCGTTCGGAATGATGGACTTGAACAAGTCCTCCATCTCATCCTGGATCCGGTCATCCAGAATATAGCGGCCATTGATATAGAGGAATTCCATCTGCCGGTTCCCCCGGTAAAAGGTATTATTTCCGATTCGCCCTTCTACCCTGAAGTGGGGGCTCTCCCCCTCGATGGGCAATAGGGCATCAAAATAGGGACTCCCAAAGAGAACCATGAGGTTTTCATCCAGGGACCGGTCCTTGTGGGTCTGAAAGATCCTCTTGGCGTCACGGGTGAAGCGAATGGAAATCCGAGGGTTGCCGACCGCAAAGGCATACATGAGGCGGGAAATTTTATTCCCTTCCGCCTTGTCCGATTTCATGAACTTCTTTCGAACAGGAAGGGAAAAGAAAAGATCTTCGACCACCAATTGGGTCCCTGCCGACATGGCTATGGGGTTGACCTCTTTGAGCTTGCCCTCTTTAAAGAGGAATTCATAGCCGGAAGATTGGTCGGCTGTCCTTGTCCGACAGGTCACCTGGGCAACGGCCAATATGGAAGCCAGAGCCTCGCCACGGAATCCGAGGCTCAGGGTCTGGTAGAGATCCTCAAAATCCCTGATCTTGGAGGTAGCGTGTCGTTCGAAGGCCAAGGGAACCTGGTCCTTGGGAATCCCGGACCCGTTGTCGGTAATGACGATCTTCGTCTTTCCCCCGTCAAGAATCTCCACAGAAATATCGTCTGCTCCGGCATCAATGGCGTTTTCAACAGCCTCCTTCACCACCGAAAGAGGGCCTTCAATGACTTCACCGGCAGCAATTTTCTCTATCGTTTTTTTATCTAAGCGCTGGATCATCGGTCATCCTCCTCAATCATCTCTTGGGCTTGGCGGATGAAACCGTCCAAGGTCGTCAGGGCCTGGACCGGAGAAAGGGCATTAACATCGACCCGGGCCATTTCTTCAAGGAGGGCCCTTCGGCGGAAGTCGGAGAAATCCTCCTGGTGGTCACTGGCCTTGGGAGTCTCTTTAACAAAAGACAGGTCATTAATGGCATCAATATTGGATAGGATGTAGTTGGCCCGAACCAGGATTTCTTCAGGTAAGCCGGAAAGTTTGGCCACCTCGATCCCGTAGGACCGGTCCGTCATCCCCTCAACCACCTTACGGAGGAAGATCAGCTGTCCATCCTCCTCTTTGATATCCACCTTCCGGTTGCTGATGGAATTCTTCTTCCCCGCTAAACTCGTAAGCTCATGATAATGGGTAGCGAAGAGGGTCTTGGGCTTTTTATGGGCATCCAGGTATTCCAAAATCGCATAGGCAATGGACAGGCCATCGTTGGTTGATGTTCCCCGGCCAACCTCGTCCAGGACTAAAAATGAAGAGGAGGTGGCCTCTTCCAGGATTTCCGCCATTTCCTTCATTTCCACCATGAAGGTGGATTCTCCCCTTTGGAGATGGTCGCGGGCTCCGATCCGGGTCAGGACCTTATCGGTAATGGGGAGGTCGCAGGACTTGGCCGGAACGAAGGACCCCATTTGGGCCATAATCAGGATCAGGGCATTTTGTCGCATGAAGGTGGACTTCCCGGCCATATTGGGGCCGGTGATGATCTGGATCCGGTTGTCCTTGGCCCCGATGTCCAGGTCATTGCCGATAAATTCTTCCTCCTGGATGACCTCCACCACCGGATGACGCCCTTCAATGATGTTGATCCGGTCTTGACTTCCCTTATGGAAATGGGGTCGGACATAGTCCTCATCCGACGCTAATGTTGCAAGGGAAAGGAGGACATCCAGCTTGGCTAAAAGCTTTGCCGTGTCCTGGATCCGGATGGCCTGGTCCGAAATGGTCTGGCGGATTTTCTGGAAGATGGCGTATTCCATCTCTTTAATCGCCGACTCGTCCCCGGTGATCCTCCCCGCCTGACTCTCCAAATAGTCGGTGGTGTAACGCTCAGCGTTTTTTAAGGTCTGCTGGCGGCGGTAATCGGGAGGCACCTTGGGGAGGTTGGACTGGGTGACTTCAATAAAATAGCCGGCATTCTTCCGGTAGATGATCCGGAGGTTGCTGATTCCCGTCCTCTTTCTTTCTTCCGCCTCATACTTGACCAAGGCCTTCTTGGCTTCATCGGATCCTGACCGGATCCGGTCCAAGTCCTCGGAAAAGCCCGGCCGGATCATCCCCCCATCCGTGATCGTGATCGGGGGCTCATCGACGATGGCCCGGTCAATCAGGTCCTTAATATCGGCCAAGGTGTCGAGATGGCCAAAAAAATCCCGGACAGGGGCGGAGTCCGTGGATTCCACCAGGCTTTGGATTTTGGGAAGGAGGCTTAGGGAAAGTGAAAGGGAGAGGAGGTCCCGAGCATTCCCCCTCTGGTAGGAGAACTTCCCCAGAAGACGCTCCAGGTCGTAGACCTTGGACAGGCTTTCTCGTAGGGGGAGGCTGAGGGTAACCCGGTCCTTAAAGGCTTCCACCAGGTCCAGGCGTTGGTTGATAGCATCGACTTCCATTAAAGGCATATCCAGCCATTGGCCTAAAAGACGGCCCCCCATGGCGGTTTTTGTCCGGTCCATGACGTCCAGGAGGCTCCCCTTCCGGGAATGGTTAAAGAGGTTTCGGTCCAGCTCCAAGTTTTCCCGGCTGCTGGCATTGACCATCATATACCGGTCGCTTTCCAGCCATTGAAGAAGGTTGAGGTGGCTGAGCTTGTCTTCCTGGAAGGCATAGATGTAATCCAAAAGGGAGGCGACGGCTATGGCAGCGACCAGGTGCCTTTCCACTTCCTTTCGACCGGTCGGCCCTAGGTAGTTCTCTACTCGGTCCCTGGCCTGGGCCGCTTTCTTGGGGTCCACATCCAGCCGGCTAATAAAAACGGGAAGCTTTTCTAAAAATGAGGAGACCTTCTCCAAAATCTCCCGGTTGTCCCCATCATTCAAAAGGAGGATTTCCGAAGGTTTGATGGTCGCCATCCAATTGTGGGCGAAGGTGACGGGGTCCTCCACCAGGTCAACTTCTGTTGTAGCAATTTCCCCTGTGGAGAGGTCCGCATAGCAAAGGGCCGCTTTCTTTTGGTAAAAATAAAAGCAGAGGAGAAAGTTGTTTTCCTTCCCTTCCAGAGCATCGGCATCGGTCAGGGTTCCCGGGGTCAAGACCCGGGTCACCGCCCTTTTCACCAGGCCGACCGCCTGGGCCGGGTCCTCCATCTGGTCCACAATGACCACCTTGTAGCCCTTATCAACCAGCTTGGAGCTATAAGAATCGATAGCCTGGTGGGGCACGCCACACATGGGTGCCCGGTCCTCCAGACCGCAATATTTTCCCGTTAAAGCAATTTCCAAGACCTTGGATCCGACTTCAGCATCTTCAAAGAACATCTCATAAAAATCACCCAGTCGGTATAAAATCAGGGCATCCGGATAGGCCCTTTTTGTGGAAACGTAGTGCTGCATCATGGGCGAAAGGGATTCAAAATCAATATGGTCCCATACCATAGGTCAACCTCCTTTCTATTCAGCTAATCGTATATTTATTGTTTTTAATGAAGATCATCTTCTTCTTTTATCAATCCAAGACCCTACCCATGAGGGCAAAGGAGTTGGCCTCCGTGACCTCCACTTGTCGGATTTGTCCGACCAGGCTTTGGTCTCCGGGAACATGGATGAGGTGGTAGCCGGAGTCCCTGCCGGAAATCTTCCGGGAATCATTCTTTGACTGACCATCAAAGAGAACCTCTACCCTCTTGCCTACCATGGCCTGATTCTTCCTGTTAAAAATCGGATAAAGGACATCGCAGAGCTCCTGGTAGCGGCGGGATTTGATGGGGTCAGGGATTTGGTCCTCCCTCTCCCCCGCCCGGGTACCGGGTCGGACAGAATAGATGAAGGTAAAGGCATTGTCATACTCCACCTTCCGGCAGAGGTCCAAGGTGGCTTTGTGGTCTCCCTCGCTTTCGCCCGGGAAACCCACGATAATATCGGTAGTGATAGTGATCCCGGGGACCGCCGCCCTCAATTTGTTCACGAGAGCCAGGTAGTCATCGCTCGAATAGTGTCGGTTCATTTCCCGGAGGACCTTATCCGATCCCGATTGAAGGGGAAGGTGGAAGTGGCGTTCAATATTGGGATATTGGGCAATAACATGGATAAGATCATCCGAGAGGTCCTTGGGATGGGAAGACATGAAGCGGATCCGGTCAATTCCTGGAGTTTCGGCTACCTTAGCCAGAAGGGAGGGAAAATCAACCCGGAAGTCCTTCCCATAGGAATTGACATTTTGCCCGAGAAGGGTGACTTCCTTGTAGCCGGCCTTCGCTAAAGAGTGAACCTCTTCCAAAACCTCCCGGGGTGGCCGGGAAGACTCCCTTCCTCTGGCATAGGGAACGATGCAGTAGGAGCAGAAATTATCGCAGCCCGTCATGATATTGACATAGGCGGAAAAAGAACTTTGCCGGTCGAAGGCCAAGTCAAGGTCGGACCCGTCTACAGAATAGGTAGAAGTATCGAAGACCCTTCCCTCCTCTTCCAGTTCTTTCAAAAGGATGGGGAGCTTCTCGATATTCTTGGTGCCGAAAACCAGGTCCACTTGGGGATACTTATCCCGGATAATGTCCCCGGCAGGCCCCGTCTGCATCATGCAGCCGGAGACGGCTAAAATCCGCTTGGGATCAGCCTCCCTCCAGCCTTTTAAAGCACCCACCTGGCCAAAGACCTTGAGTTCAGCATTTTCCCGGACAAGGCAGGTATTAAATAAAATGAAGTCCGCCCGGTCCGGACTCTCCGTCTTCTCATAGCCCAAATTCTCCAGGATGGCGGCTATCCGTTCGCTATCATGGTCATTCATCTGGCAGCCATGGGTGATAATATGGTATTTCCTCATTTACAGGTCCTCATCTCGAATAAAAAGAGGAAGCAGAAGCCTGCTCCCTCGTAAGATTGATTTTCTTGAACGTCTTGATTTACTCTTCAGAGGAAGTTTCCTCGGTATTTTCCACTTCTTCCGAAGGCTCAGCCACTTCTGCTTCTTCATTTTCAAGGTCTTGGGCAGGCGCACTTTCTTCGGTCTGTCCCAGCTTGGCCGCAATCAGGTCACCCAGGTTGGTTCCAATATCCGAAGAGGATTCGAAATCAATAGCCACCTCTTGTTTCTTGGAGGACTGATCTTTCTTGGGCGCTCTCTTGGGCTTGGATTCCCCGGCATCCTGAGCAGGTCTTTCGTAACGGGAGAAGTCCTGGGCAGCTGTTCTGCCGCCATCTTCCTTCTCCTCAGGCTCCTGAAGAGCACGGGCGGAGAGGGCGATTCTCTGGCGTTCCATATCGATGTCGAGAATCTTTACCTCGATCGTATCGCCGATGTTGAGCTCATCCGAAGGCTTCTCAACATGGTGGTTGGCAATCTGGGAAACATGGATCAGGCCTTCCACACCTTCCTTCAGACGAACAAAGGCACCGAATTCGAGCATATTAACAACAGTCCCGGTGACTACATCCCCGGCCTTGTTGTTTTCAGCGAAAACATCAAAGGGCTTGGGTTGGAGTTGCTTCAAACCGAGAGAGATACGGTTGCGTTCACGGTTGGCTTTCAGAACAAGAGGTTCCAGTTCCTGGCCTACAGTAAGAACATCGGAGGGCTTATCAATTCTCTGCCATGCAATGTCGGAGACGTGGATCAATCCATCGACCCCACCGAGGTCAACGAAGGCACCGAAGTCGGTCATCCGAACGACCTTGCCCTTGATCTGCTGACCAACAACGATGTTTTCCCAAACATCATCCAGCTGCTCTTCACGGACGGCACGACTGGATAAAACAACACGGCGTTTTCTCTCGTCAATCGAAAGGATTTTACAATCCAAAGTCTGACCAACAAATTGTTTGAAGTTTTTCACAAAATAAGTGGTAATTTGTGACGCAGGAATAAAGCCGTTAATACCCATTACTTTCACGACAAGACCGCCGCGGTTTTCTCCGCTGACGTAGGCTTCGACGGTCTCGCCTGCTTCAAACTTATCCACCAATTGCTGCCAATGTTTCAGCCCTTCAACACGACGTGTCGACAATGCCACATTGCCGTCACCATCGTCCAATTTGATGACATAGACGTCGATCTCGTCCCCTTCATGGAAGGCCTCTTTCGGATTCGCCTGTTCTTCATCCGTCATTTCCTCGGACTTGATAATCCCATCTGCCCGAAATTGGATGTCAACGAACACCTCATCCTCTTTTACGGTAATGACTTCGCCCTTGACGATATCTTTCGGGGAAATTCTCACCATACTGTCTTCGATTTGTTCCATGAAATCTTCACTTGTAAAATTGTCCATTCCTTTGACGACCTCCTCAATAATCCAATCTGGTGTCGAAGCACCAGCTGTAATCCCTATTCTATTAAAAAATGCCCATCTTTGCAAAGATAATTCATCAATTTTTTCGATTTTTACCACATTCGGGCAGTATTTCCGGCAAACTTGGTAGAGTTTTTCCGTATTTGAGGAATTCCTTCCTCCAATGACGATCATGGCCTCCGATTCTTGAGCCAATTTTCTGGCCGCTTCTTGACGGTCCCGGCTGGCATTGCAGATGGTGTTTTTCATTATGCCCACATTGTGGCTTAAAATCCTTTGCCCCACCGCCTCAAAATAGTCCTTCCGGTTGGTGGTTTGGGAAATGAGAAAAAGAGGTCGGTCTGCCCGAAAGGCTTCGCCCTCTTCCTCCGTTCGGATCACTTGGGTATCCGGATCCAAGTAGGACCTCATGGCCTCCACCTCGGGGTGGTTGGGATCTCCGATGATGACCACCTGCCTGCCTTCTGCATTCGCCTTTTGCGCCTGCTTATAGATCCCTAAAAGGATGGGGCAGGTCCCATCCACCAGCCGGAAGCCCCGGGCTTCCATCCAGTCTTTTTCTTCTTTTTTTACGCCATGGGCCCGGAGGATGAGGGTGGAATGGGGGTCAAGCTCCGACAGATCCTCAAAATTTTCAATAACGGAAATTCCCATTTCCCTCATCCTCTCCACATACTGGGGATTATGGACAAGGGGTCCATAGGAATAGACTTTTCCGCCTTCCTTCACCGCCTCCCGGGCCTTCCGGTCGATCTGGCTAACGCCAAAGCAAAAGCCGGCGGAATCGGCCACTCTAATTTTCATCCACTCCTCCTTCTCCTTGCTTTACTCCTTTTGAGAAAATTCGCTGATGGGATAATCTGTGCTATAGATGGCATTGAAGATTTTTTGTGACAGGTAGGGACGTTGGTCCTTGCGGGGCAAGGTCTTCACCTCCTCATAGTCCAAAAGATCCCGATATTCTACGGTTATCCTCCCACGAAAACGGTAGTCGGCTTGGATGTGGACCGGAAGAAGCTTGCAATGGGTCCGTTGAAGAAAGAGGCCCACCCCCTCTTTCATATTGCGGGGATCCACCTTCTTGACCCGGGTTCCTTCCGGAAAGATACAGAGGGTCTCCCCTTGTCCTAGCCGGTGGATGATGGTCCGGATGGTTTCCATTTCTACCTGGTCACGGTTAATGAATATGGTCCCCATGGACCGGTAGAAGAAGGCCAGTCGGCTCTTCTCCAGATCTTTCTTTCCAACAAAGGTGATCCTGCCCGGATAGGTCACGGCCATGACCACGATATCCATGATGGATTGGTGGTTGGGGCAGATGATCAAGCCCTCCTTAGGGTCGGACGTAGGCCGATTGACCACCTTGATCTTAAAGGCAAAAAAGGATAAGAAGCGGAGGATGGCTCGGACTAGATAGTACATTGTTTCTCCTCCCAGAGCCCCTGGATCTTTTCCAGAACCTGGTCGATGGTCATGTCCGAAGAATCGATGAGGATAGCATCATCCGCCGGCCGGAGGGGAGAAATGGCCCGATGGCTGTCGAAGTCATCCCTTTTCTTGATGGCGGCAAGGATAGCTTGGTAGTCCATGGTGGATGAGGATTTGTCATCTTTCAACCGTCTTTGGGCCCGGACTTCAGGTGAAGCCGTCAAAAAAATCTTGAGGAGGGCATCCGGAAGGACCACCGTTCCAATATCTCGACCATCCAGGATAACCGGGCGGTCGCCGGCGATCTTCCTTTGCTGGTCCACCATCTTTTCCCTGACCTCTTTATAGGAGGAAACCGGGGAAACAGCCTTTGTAACTTCATCAGTACGGATTTCTCTTGTACAAACTTTTCCGTTAACCAGGATGTCTCCATCATGAAAGGCGATCTCCACCCGGTCGAGGAGGCGGTTGACTTCCTCTTCATTCTCGGGGTCGGCACGGGATTCCAGGGCAAAAAGAGTAATGGCCCGGTACATGGCCCCCGTATCCAAGTAATCCATATGGAGACGGTCCGCGAGTAAGCGGGCGATGGTGGATTTGCCGGAGGCGGATGGTCCGTCTATGGCAATGGCTTGTCGTTTCATCATTCCTCCTCATCTTCATCAACAAGGGTTTGACCGGCGGAAAGACCGGCCAGGTAACCCGTGGAAAAGGCAATTTGCAAATTGTACCCTCCGGTCATGGCATCCACATCCATAATTTCTCCGGCAAAGTAAAGGCCGGGACAGATCTTGGATTCCATGGTGGAGGGGTTGATTTCCTTGACTGAAATCCCACCCCGGGTGACCACCGCCTGGTTGAAGCCCTCCAGGCCGAAAAAGGTCAAGGGGAAGGCCTTGAGCAGGTCAATAAAGCGACCTTCCTCTTCCAGGGTCATCTGGTGGAAGGGCTTGTCCCCCTTCATCCCACCCAGGTCCAGAAAAATGGGGACCAAGGAATTGGGCAAGAAGGAGGAAAAGAGGGTTTTCAGGGACCGGTTGGGCCCCTGGTCCCTCTCTCTTTTCAAACGCTGGGTCAGGGCCATCCGGTTCAGGGCCGGTTTGAAGTCCAGGGTCAAGTCCAACTTATCCAGGTCTTTTCCCGATAGAAGGGAGGAAAGAGTCAGGACGATAGGCCCAGAAATTCCCCGGTCAGTAAAGAGGGCTTCCCCAAACTCCGTCCAGGTCTTCTTACCCAGTCTAGCTTCCAAGCTGACATTACGAAGGCTCAATCCTTGAAGGGAGGGAATCCAGGGATCCCCCAGGCGGAAGGCCACCAGGGAGGGGGTCATGGGAATGACCCTATGGCCAAGCCTTCTCGCCAGGTCATGGCCCTCCCCCCTGGACCCCGTGGAGGGGTAGGAAAGGCCTCCTGTGGCCAAGATGACCTTTCGGGCATAGACGGTTTTCTCCCCTCCCCCAAGATCAAAAGTGAGCTTGAAAAGAGGGGAACCCGGTCCCCTCCCTTCCACCCGATCCAGAGTTTTGAGCCGGCAATTCTTCCTTAGGCTGACCCCCTCTTCCTTCAAGCAGGATTCCAGGGCCCGATTAATATCCGAAGCATGGTCCGAAGAAGGGAAGACCCGTCCTCCCCTCTCTTCCTTGAGAGGAACACCTTTTTCCTCAAAAAAGGCCATGAGGTCCCGGTTGGTCATGGCGTGGAAGGCCGAATAGAGGAACTTGGAATTTCGAGTCACATTTTTTAGGAAAAGGTCCATGGAGGCCGTATTGGTCAAATTGCACCGGCCCTTCCCGGTGATATAAATTTTCTTTCCTAATTTTTCATTGCCATCAAAAAGGCTGGTTTCCACCAGCTTTCCGGCAGCGATCCCGGCCATAGATCCGGCCGCCCCCATGCCGATGATGGCTAGCGGAAGGATAGGCAAATTATCATTTCCCATCGTTAATTATCCCCTTTCCGGAACATGCTTGCCCGCTCTTCCAGGGCCCGAATTTCTTCCGGTCGGGCCGGCCGGTATTGTCCGGCACTCAGTTCACTAATGTCCAAGGGACCCAAGCGAACCCGGATGAGGCGGACCACCTCATAACCCAGGGCCTGAAAAAACCGGCGAACCTCCCTCTTCTTCCCCTCATGGAGGATGATTTTGACCAAGTGTCCATCCTCACTTCCCTTGGGAGGCCAATCCGTCAAGGTATAAGAGCGGATATCAATCTCTTCTTTGGATAGAAATTCCAAACGGTCCGGCCGGTAGCGAGCCCCACGGAAGGTCAATCCAAAATGGGTCCAGGCCTCATCAATAGCCGGAAGAGGTCGATCCAAGAAGACCCAATACTCCTTTTCCATTTGGTAGGAGGGGTGGGCGATGGTCTGGGCCAGGCCTCCCCGATTGGTCACAAAAAGCAGGCCCTCGCTGTCAAAATCCAGACGCCCCACCGCAAAAAGAGAATCCATCTTGGGGAGGTCATCATAGATGAGACGGCTGTGGAAGGGGTCATGGTGGGAAACCAGGACCTTTCTGGGTTTATGGTAGAGGAAAAAGACCTCCTCCTCAATCCGGACTTCTTTGCCATCAACAAGGATGCGGTCGCCGGCCTGGACCTGGTAGGAGAGGTCCCGGAGGACCTCCCCTCCAACCATGACCCTCCCCTCCCGAATATAGTCTTCCGCCTTCCGCCGGGAGGCCAGTCCGCACTTGGCCAGGTAGCGGTTAATCCGCATCGGACTTTCCTTCCTCCATTTCATGGATAGCCTCCTTGACCGCTTCAAAGCTGGGGAGATCATCCAATGAGGCAAGGTTAAATTTCTCCAGGAATTTCAGGGTGGTCCGGTAAAGGATGGGTCTGCCCGGCTGGTCCAAACGGCCCGCCTCCTCCACCAAGCCTTTCTTCATCAGGGTATCGATGGAGGAGGATGAGGTCACCCCACGGATGTTATCCACGTCGATCCGGGTTACCGGCCCCTCATAGGCAATGATGGCCAAGGTCTCCAGGGAAGAGTTGGTCAGGCGGTCTTTCCTGGTCTCGGCAAAAAGCCGGGATAGGGCGGGAAAATGGTCTGCCCGCGTAGTCAGCTGGGCGGACTGGTCATAAAAACGAATAACCAGACCCCGACCCTCCTGATCAAACTCTTCCGCCATTTCCTCAATGGTCTTTTTGACTTGGCCCGGTGTCATGTCCAAAACCCTTCCGATTTCAGAAAAGGCCAGGGGGTCTCCCCAAGCAAAGAGTAGGGCTTCAATGATCCCCTTCGTTTCCTTCCCTTCCATCTCCACCTCCTTCATGGTCCACCTCCTTATCATCCAATTTTTCCCTATCCAATACTTCAACCTGAAAGGCCATCTCTCCCTCCTTTTGCCAAAGGCGAATGGACTGAGTCCGGGTCATCTCCAAGAGGGAAAGGAAGGTGGCGATGGCCCTGGGGCGGTTGTATTGGGCAAAGGGGAGGAGGTCAAAAAAATCAAAGTGCTGGCCGGTCCGGAGCTTGTCCCGGATCTCTGCCGCCACTTTTTCAACGGGATACTTTTCCAAGGAAAGGATCCGGTAGGCCTGAAAGTCCTCCTTCTCCCCTTCCTCTTTTCGAGCGAGCAGGGCCTGGAGGGCAAAATAAAGGGCCCCGGGATCCTCAGGAATCATCTCTTCTTCCTGACGATAAGCCGCTCCGTCATCCGGGAGCTTTCTGAAAATCAGGCTGGCCCTTTCATAGGCCTTAGCCAGCTCATTGGAGATTTCCTTGTAAACTTGGTAGCGGACCAGACGTTCAATCATCTCCTCCCTGGTGGGAAGGTCATCGTCCGTATCCTCCTGGTCCTTGACCAGACTCCTGGCCTTCATCAGGACCAGGAGGGCCGCCATCCGGATAAAGTCGGAGACCTCCTCCGGGGGAATGGTCAGCCTCTGCATGGCTTCCAGGTAGTCCTCGGTAATGGAGGAGATTTCAATATCGTAGATATTTATTTTTGAATCTTTGATGAGGTCGAGAAGAAGGTCCATGGGGCCCGAATAATGAGGACCATTGACTTGAATACCAGCCATCTAAACACCCATAAAAAGAGAAAGCATAAAGGAGAAAATCCGGTCCATGATGGGGATCATGAATTTGGATAGGGCTCCCGTGAAAACCAGGGCAAGGAGAAGATAGTTGAAATAGCGCTCCCTTTGGGAGATCCAGAAGGACCATTCATCCGGGAGGAAGGACATGACGACCTTGGATCCATCCAAAGGAGGGATGGGAATGAGGTTGAAAACGGCAAAAGAAACCCCATAAATCGCGATATAGGTCAATAGGGCATCCAAAAGGGCATAGCGTCCATAAAAAAGGGAGAGGAAAAAGAGGGCCAGGAAGGCGGAAAGGAGGTTGATGGTCACCCCGGCTAAGGAGGTGGTAAGGAGGCCTATGCGGCGTTTCCTGAACCGGTAGGGGTTAATGGGAACCGGCTTGGCCCAGCCGAAGCGGAACACCAAGAGGGAGAGGAGGCCTGTCCAGGAAATATGGGGGATGGGATTTAAGGTCAGTCGACCGGCTTCTTTGGCCGTGGGGTCGCCATTGGCATAGGCCACCGCCCCATGGGCTAATTCATGGGAGACGATGGTGTAGAGAAGGGCAACCATCATGGCCACCGTATCCAACAAGTCCAGATTTTCCAAATTTCGAAACATGAAGGCCTCTTTCTATTGCTTGCCACCATCCTCGGCTTGGTCTTCTTGACGTTTTTTTAAGTAGCTTTCCCGGTTGGGCAGGAAGCATTCATAATAGGCGTATTGGATGGCAATGATGGATTTGGCATCCACAATATCAAAGTTCTTGACCATCTCAAAAAGTTCCTCAACGGGATATTCCTCCACCTTTAAGAACTCCGTTGCATCCAAATCCTTTGGACTGTATTTCAGGTCCTGGGCAAGGAAGAGAGAGAGCTTTTCGTTGGTAAAACCCGGCGAAGAATAGGCATCCAGAAGGTAGACCATCTTTTCCGGCTGACGGTTGATTTCTTCCTGAAGCTCTCGAACAGCAGCTTCCTGGGGGCTTTCCCCCGGATCAACCAGGCCGGCCGGGATTTCCAAAAGGACCTCCCCCACTCCGGCACGGTATTGGCGGACCATGAACATGGTTCCCCGGTCAGTCAGGGCAATGATCCCGACACCCCGGGCATGGAGGGCGATCTCCCTCTTGGCATATTTCATGTTGGGAAGCTCCACCGTATTCACTTTTAAGGTGATGATTTTTCCATCGTAGATGGTTTCGGACTTGACCGTTGTCTCCATCATGCTTTCTAAGTGTTCTTCTTTCTCCGCCATTTATTCCCTCCTCTCGCCCGCTCCCCTTGCCTTGAGCTCTTGGGCTTGATGTAACATTTCTTCTGCCGATCTTCTTGTCGTATCCGTCAGCCTGGCCCCGCCGATCAACCGGGCCTCCTCCTCAATCCGTCCCTGAAAATCCAGGGCTCGGATGTAGGAATAGGTGGTGGCGTCTTCCACCTTCTTGTCAATCTTCAGGTGGTGGTCAGCCAAAGCGGCAATTTGGGGAAGATGGGTGATGACCATAACCTGTCGGTCCTCGGATAATCGGCTGATCTTCTCCGCCACCACTTGGGCTGTCCGTCCGGAAATCCCCGTATCAATCTCATCAAAAATCAGGCTGGGTACATTCTGAATCTGAGCGACGACAATCTTAAAAGCCAACATAAACCGGGACATCTCTCCGCCGGAGGCAACCTTGGATAGGGACTCAGGGGGCTGGCCCGGGTTGGTGGAAATCACAAAATCCACCTCATCCCGTCCGTCCGGCCCTACGGTTTTCTCCTGAAAGTTAACAAGAAAGTCCACCTTTTTGATGGCCATCTCCTGGAGTTCTTCCCGGATCCGGTCTTCCAAGTGACCGGCGGCTTCCTTCCGGAGCTGGGAAAGCTGGCCGGAAACAGCCTCGATCTCCTCGTCCAGGCCCTTGACCTTGTCGATAAGGGTTGACCGTAGGCTTTCGATGGAATCCAGTTCCTTCTTTTTTTTCTCTGCCCTTGCCAGGTAGGCTAAAATGTCCTCAAAGGTCTGGCCGTATTTCTTTCGGAGGGATTGGAGGGTCTGGAAGACCGCATCAATTTCCGCCATCCTCCGCCCGTCCACGATAATATTGTCCGAATAAGATTCCACCTGGTCTTCCAGTGCCTCGGCCTCCGCCTCCATCTGCCAGGCCAGATCTTTCATGGCTTGGCTGTCCGAATCCTTCCGATAAAGGTCTTCCAAAAGGCGGGCCATGGACTGGAGTCCCCAGCGGAGGGACTGGCCGTCCGACCGGAGTCCGGAGAGAACCTGACCGGCCAACTTAGCCCTTTCCTCAGCAGAGGCAAGGGTCTTGTATTCCCGGTTTAATTCCTCCTCATCGACCTCCTCCAAATTGGCCTCTCGGATTTCGCCGATTTGGTAGGCCAGGAGGTCCTTCTCCCTGGCCAGCTCATCCGGGGCCAGGTCCAGATCATCAAGCTTTGACAGGTAGGCCTTCCGCTTCCTAAGCAGGGCGGAAAGTTGACCCTTGAGGTCCTCAGCCTGGTCCCCCAGATAAGTATCCAATAAGGGGAGGTAGCGGTCCCTGGTCTTCAAAAGACTTTGGGCATTTTGGGCATGGATATCCATGAGAAAGTCGCTCAGGGACCGAAGAAGGCCCCGAGAGATGGCCATATCGTTGACCCGTTGGCTATTTCCCCTCTTGTCCATGGACCGGCGGATCAAAAAACTCCCTTCCTCATCCCAGGGAATGTCATTTTCCTCCAGAAAGTGGCGAAAGTCCGGAGAGAGGGTTTCCATCCGGAAGAGGCCTTCGACCACCAGGTCCCGGTCGGGATCCCGCCGCAATTCACGGTCGATGGTCCCCCCCATCAGGTACTGGATGGCGGAGACAAAGAGGCTCTTCCCTGAACCGGTTTCGCCGGTCACGACCGTTTCCCCCTCCCGGATATTAACTTCCCAATCCTGAATTAAGGCAAAATTTCTTATCCGGAGTTGGTCCAGCATTACTTTAAGAGCTCCTGAATATCCTTAATGGTATTTTCAATCTGGGACTTGTCGTCGACGGCCACAAAGATGGTATCCATCCCGGTGACCATGCCTTCAATGTTATTGAGTTTGGCATTGGTAATCGCCATCCCGCAGACCGCCGCGCAGTAGAGGACGGTCTGGATGATAATCAGGCTGTCATTGTGGTGGACGGAGAGGACCGCCGAGCGAAGGATATTGGTCAGTCGCTCATTGAGGGAATCTTGGATGGGGTCCAGTACCGTATATTTATAAAGGCCATTGGGCAGTTGAATCTTGGTGATCCGGAGCTCTTTGATATCCCGGGAAATAGTGGCTTGGGTGGCTTCCACCCCTTCTTTTTTCAAGAGTTCAGAGAGTTCCTCCTGGGTCTGAACATTATTATTTTCAATTAAGTCCAGGATCAACCGTTGGCGGTTATATTTTTTCATCGTTTCATCCTCACTTCTATTTTTTGCGCTCAACTAAGGCTCGGGCGAAATCCCGCATGAGGCCGGGTCGGTCAAAGTCCTCTAATAGGGCCAGGGCTTTTTCCGTTTCCTCTTTCAGGGCGAGTTCCAGGCCTTCCAGGCCCAGGTCGTCGGCCAGGGTCCTCTTTTGATTCGCTCGATCTTCCGCCTGGTCGAAGACGTCATCCTTCATTTGATAGGCCATGCCCAGGTGGTAGCCGAAGGCCTCGGCCCGGTCTTCCTCCCGGGAATCCCCACCGGCCAGAATTATCCCCATCTTGCAGGCGGCCATGAAGAGGGCACAGGTCTTTTTCTCCACCATAATCCTGGCCCAGTCGGGGTCTTGGATGAGGTCGGGGCGGAGGTCCAGGGCTTGTCCTCCTACCATTCCATGGAGTCCGGAAAGGCGATAGAGGACCTCCATGGCCCGGGTGACCCTCTCTTTTTCCTCATGTGGGGCCTCTAACAAGGCCTCCAGAGCCACTTCCATGGAGAGGTTGAGGAGGCCGTCCCCTACAAGGATGGCCCGGTCTTCCCCGAAGCGGACATGACAGGTGGCCTGTCCCCGGCGGAGTTGGTCATTGTCCATAGCCGGCAGGTCATCGTGGACCAGGGAATAGGAATGGATCAATTCCAGGCTGATGGCCAGGTCAAGGAGGGCAGGTCGGTCCATGGGGTCAGCCCCCAATAAACCATAGGCCAGGGCCATCAAAAAGGGGCGGACCCTTTTCCCTCCAAAGGAAGCGTAGGTGTAGGCCTCCCCCATCTCCAATTGACGGCCCATCAATCGGATCTCTTCCTCCGAAATCCTTTCCCCAGTGACTTCATCGAAAGAAGAAAGCCAGGCGGGTTCCAGGCGGGAAAAGGCCGCCTGTAAACGCCGGTCAAAGGTCCAAGTGAAATCCCCGTGGGCATCCTTCCAGTCAGTCCATCCGGCCATGGTCCGGTCTCCCTTCCAAAGAAGAATCCAGGGTGACGTCCACCTCTTGGCCTTCCAGCCGTCGGACGGAAAGCTCGGCTTCCTCCAGGCGGGTTTCCAAGCGGTCGGCCAGGGCCTTGGCCTCTTTGTAGATGGCCAGGCTTTCTTCCAGGGAGTGGTCTCCCTGGAGGGATTCAACCAGCTTCTTCAGCCGGCCCATTCCCTCTTCAAAAGTCAGGTTTTCATCGGTTGTCGGAGTCATTTTTCACCTTCTTTTCTATGGCAATTTGATAGGTGTAGGCCATGGATTTCATGAGATAGGATCGGTCAACCAGGACCTCCTCATCCCCTTGAACCGGCTTTCCGTCCAGTTGAAAGACCGCCCAGGTCTGGCTCTTAAGGGCCCGGTTCCTCTTCTCCAGGGCTTCCCGGTAGCGGTTATCGGCCAGGGCCCTGAGCTGGCTAAGGGACTTCCTTTTTCGGTCCAGCTGGTCACGCATGGACCGGTCCAACTGCCCCTTGATCCGGCTCAGGGCCAGGAGGGAGTTGTGGACCCTAACTCCGGGATGGAGGCTTTCCGTCTGCTGGCGGTAACCGTAGAGGATCCGCCTCCTCCGGTGGATGTTTTCCAGGGTGGCCGCCCGGGCCCGGCCCATCCAACCATCCACCTCTTGGAAGATCTGGAGGCAGTCCGGGGTGACTAAAGAAGCCGCTTCCGTCGGGGTCGAAGCCCTCCGGTCGGCGGCCAAGTCAGAAAGGCTAGTATCCACCTGGTGGCCAATGGCCGTCACCACCGGAATGGGCGATCGGGCGATGGTCCGGACCAGAGCCTCCTCATTAAAAGCGGAAAGGTCCTCCCCGGATCCCCCGCCACGGGCAATGACCAGGGCATCGATGGGTTTCCGGGCAGAGAATTTCACCAGGTCCACCATGGCTTGGATGATCTCTCCGGCGGCCGCCTGACCCTGGACGGAAGCTGGGGCAAAGTAGATGGGGACCAAGGGATAGCGGGCGTTGACCTCATTACAAAAATCATGAAGGACCGCCCCGCTGGCTGACGTCACCAGGCCGATCCCCCGGGGGTAGCGTGTTAAAGGCCGCTTCCGGCCCGGGTCAAATAAGCCTTCCTCCGCCAGTTTCTTTTTTAGGGCCATGAGCTCCAGGAGCCTAGCTCCTTGGCCGATGGGTTCGATCTTGGTCACCCGGATCTGGTAGATTCCCCCGGCCCGGTAGAGGGCCAGGGAACCGGAGACCAGGAACTCCATCCCCTCCTGGATCATAGATCGGTCCAGGGACCGGTCAAAGGAGACGCAGTGAATCAGGGAATCCTCATCCCTGAGGTCGAAATAGAGGAAGCGGGCTTTTTTCAAGTTAACCACCTGGCCCCTGACCAAAAGGCCCTGGAGGTGGACATCCCGCTTGAAGAGGCTCTCCAAGTAGAGGGTCAGCTGGGATACAGTGATGGCCCTTCTCATTGGTCGCTCACAATCCCCGACAAGACCCCGTTGATAAAGCGGTAGGCCTGGTCATCCGAGAAGCGCTTGGCAATATCCACGCATTCGTTTATGGTGACCGCATTGGGAATATCTTTCATATAGAGGATCTCATTGGTCGCCACCTGGAGGATGGCCTTATCGATCAAGGTCAGTCGGTTCAGTGACCACCCGACCAAGCGGGTTTTAATCCTTCGATTGATTTCCTCCCTATGTTCTTTAAGTGACAGGAGGGACTCATTCAGATAAGCATTGTCCTTGGGCAGACCATGACTTTCCAGGCGGGCGGGAATATCCTCAATCTCACTTTGATTGGACAAGACCTCATAAGTGATTTTTACCAACCACTCCCTTTGCTCCGCACGTTTCATCCTAGGCCTCCTCCGTCAGATATTGAGAAATTATACACGAGACAGGTATTCGCCGGACCGGGTATCGATCTTGATGACATCGCCGATGTTGACAAAGAGGGGGACGTCAAAGGTGGCCCCGGTTTCCACGGTGGCGGGCTTGTTGGCATTGGTGGCCGTATTCCCTGCAACGCCGGGTTCGGTCTGGGTCACTTCCAGCTCGACAAAGTTGGGAGGGGCCACATTGAAAGGCTTGTTCTGGTAGAAGCGCATGGTGACGGAATCCGACTCTCTGACGTACTTCATGGCTTCTTCCACCATGGACTCTTCCAGAGGGATCTGCTCATAGGATTCGGGGTCCATGAAATAGTAGAGGTTCCCATCTTTATAAAGGAACTGCATCTCGCGGGTCTCAATCCGGGCTTCTTCAAACTTATCGTTGGGGTTGAAGGTCACTTCCTTGGACCCCCCGGACATGACGGAACGAATTTTTGACCGGACAAAGGCGGCACCCTTACCGGGCTTGACGTGCTGGAAATCGATGATCTCGTAGACATCATCCTCGTAAACAAAAGTGGTTCCTTTTCTTAAATCGTTGGCTGAAATCATAATTACCTCCTCATAGAAATAAACAGTCAATGTCATTATAACAATTGTTTCATGATTATACTATCTTTCCGGTGATTTCTGTATAAAAAAAGCTTAATTGAAGTTTTCTCCGCTCTGCCCTTGCTTGTCTTAACCAGCCAAACTGAAAAACCGCTATAACAAGGGTTTCCCCATCGTCATAGCGGTTTTTATCATGTCATACTAAAGGGTCATTCGAAAAAGCAAGAATCTATTGCTTTCTCTTTTTCCGAACGCCCAGTGCCAGAAGACCAGCTCCAAGCATTCCTCCAACATAAGCATATAGTGACTTATTCATTTCATCCCCGGTCTTTGGTGAAGTGCTTGTTTTTGAATTTGCCTTTTGCTTTCCTGTCGTGGGCTTATCATCAGTTGGATTGCTTGTGCCTGGTTGACCTGTGGTTTGGTGACCGTTCGGGTTTTTGGGATCAGTCGGTTTAGTTGGATCTTTTGGATCCGTGGGATTGGTCGGTTTGGTCGGATCCTTTGGATTCTTGGGATCCGTAGGATCTGTTGGCTTCATTGGGTCTTTAGGATCAGTCGGATCTGTCGGCTTCGGCGGATCCTTGGGATCAGTCGGATCCGTTGGCTTTGACGGATCCTTTGGATCGGTTGGATCCGTGGGATCTTTCGGATCATCCGGGATTGGACAGACTTTCTTGGTTCCTACCGTGATGATCTTATCTTTCTTTTCTTGAATTGTATCCGTATTCCTGGAATCTTCCTTACTGTTTTCAATCTTAACTGTAGTCTTCGTTTTACCAACGACGCCTTCTTGGATGACTTCCGTCTTACCGGCTTCCATGTTAGGATCTTCGATTACCTGGATATCAAAAGCTTGTTCGCTGTCGAAGGTGATTTCACCTTCAGTTGGCTTCGCACCAACCCGAACAATGCTGTCGACGGGTTCCTTCGTTCGTACAGGTTGGCCTTTTTCTGATTTGGTAAGCTTACCGTTTTCAATGGTATGGGTAATTGTCACCTCTTCTTCACCTAGTGAGCCTTCTTTATCAACGACCACTTCGCCTGGCTCTAATGTTTTGTCGACAATATATTGGGTCTTGAATTGAATCGTACTGGTTTCCTTACTGGTAAAGGTTCCATTAAAGTCTTTTTGACCGACCTTAATAACGGCATCTACAGGATTCTTCGTTACAACGACTTCTGGTTCTCCTACAATTTGAGAGTCCTTGATCGTCCAAGTCGTTTTCTTTTCACCAGCTTCTCCTTCAGTTACAATCTTAAAGTTGTCTGTTGCTTCAGGATACTTTGTATAGAAGTCCGGATCGTATTGGACATCATAACTAAAAGGAATCTTTTCCGTCTTTTCAACAGTTCCATCCGAGCCGGAAGCGATAAATTGAACTTCCACTTTTTTAGCAGCAATTTCGTTATCGCTTCCGGTTTCATAATAATGAGCAGTTACCGGAACGTTCAACAAAGCACCGTCAATTGTCTTACCCTCTTTAGCATTCGGCACTGTTGCTGTCACCTTACCTGTGTCTTCATCAATGGTGACAGTCCAAGTGTTGCCTTTATCGTCTGTAAAGGTATTAGAGTCTAAGGTGAATTTCGTTGGTTTTCTGTTGAACTTGTCATTTTGATCTACGATCAGATCCGATGAAAGTTCATCACCTGCTTTACCGACTTTGGCGTTGTATCGGACATCAAGGTTATATTTTTCTTTAATGACAAATTCAGCAGTGGTTTCTTCCGTAATATCCTTGTCCGGATCACTTGGATCCTTATAATGAGCGACTACCGGCACTTGAAGTTTCTCGCCACCGTCAAATTGAGATGGATTATTCGGCTTTGCTGTAACTTCACCGGTTTTCTCATCGATAGAAACTGTCCATACATTGCCCTTGTCATCCTTAAACTCTGTTCCTTCCGGGATAGAGTAGCTAACGGGACTGAGTTTCTTGTCGTCTTTCGGGACTTCTGGGTTTGATTTTTGTTCTTCTGATGGATATTCAACTTGGACATAGTATTCCGGTCTATTGTTGGTTGACTCTTGAACAACAAAGTGGAACCAATGTACATCATTAGATCCGTTGGTATAGGTATAGGTCAGTGGCACAGCAACAAACTCTCCAGCTTTTGCAGATTTAGGCGGAGTTATCTTAAGGGTAGTTGGAAGAGTGTCTTTATCATAGTCAAGCTTCCATTGGTCTTCAGGAGCCTTGCCCTTGTTCTCCCTATCAATGAAGCTCATGTCGATAGTACCGACTGCTTCATTCCTATCTTTTGCAGCTTCCATTTCTTCCGGTGTCTTTTGATTAGGGAATAGATCTTTATCTTTTTTATCTTCCGGGACATAAAGATTTACTTCAAACTCTTCTCCCGGACTAACTTTGGAAGATGTGTGCTTCGAGGTATCATCATCATTGCCATCAATAAATCCTTGATCATAGTATCTGGTATCATCAAGATTTATTTTGAATGAGCCAATTAAATTATAGCGGTCGTAACGGTCAATGCCTTGTAAATCAATTTCTACATTTTCACCCTTGTGGTTAATTGTAGCTGTGCCAGCACCAGTTGATGTATAAGTTCCTTCATTATCATTAGCAATCTTTGTAAATTCTTCAGCTGTCCTTGGACGGGCAAAGAATTTAACTTCCAAATTTTGAAGTGCCTTGTAGCTAGGATCCTTATAGAAGATGGAGTCCTCGTTGATATTTCCATTCTCATCTATTGCCCCTTGAGGCATTTCAATTACAACCTTGTCTTGGTCATTTATATAGGTCTTAGCGCCAGGAACAACTTCACCTGTAACGGGGTGATAGACTTGACCAACTAATCTTTCTCTTGCATTGTCATCAAGATTTTCTATTATTATATCCGTTGTAATGGTTTGTCCTTGGACAAATTCCTTTTTGTTATGACTTCCATTTAGCTTGATAACCGAAAGCATATCATTTTCATTGGGCCATGGGTTGACTGCGAATCCATATACGGAATTAGGTCCTTTAGTAGCCCATAGGGGACCACTAGGGTTATCCTTTAGATAATTACTTTGCCAAGCCATGATTATGTTCTTATTATCAATGCTATTGATGTATTTAAGATCTTCCTCATTAGCGTATAAATTAAAATTCCTTTGAGCTCTAGATCCGGTAATCTCAATCTCTGCAGTTG